>DKKJ01000283.1 GCA_002455175.1 Opitutaceae bacterium UBA6669 | reverse complement strand
GAGAGACCGTGGGCCCTCCCAAATAACCACCAGAATCCGCCTCCGAAAATTTCAGCTTTCCGCTTTCAGCTTTCCGCTTTCAGCTTTCCGCTTTTCCGAGCGCCCCGCTCTCCGAATTTCAGCGTTTCCGCATTTCGAAATTTCAGCTTTTCTTTTCCCGTCATCTCAGCCCATCCAGCGTTCCGATAAACGGCGCGGGTCCACCCGGCTCATACCCCAAATCCGCCAAGCGCCGCCCTTCGCTGGATAACACCACCACTGTGGGATATCCATCGATACGATACCGACGAGCTAACGCCAAATTTTGGGCCACCAGTTCTGCGGGCTGTTTGAACTGGCGCGGAAAATCCACCTTAAGCAGCACCAATCGCTCGTGAGCGTACTTGGCGAATTCCGCGGTTGAAAGGACTTCGGCGTTCAAACGCTTGCACCACCCGCACCAATCGGAACCGGTAAAGTACATGAAGACCTGCCGGTTTTGAGCTTTGGCTACACTGATCGCTTCTTCATAGCTTTCCGTCCACACCAGCGTGTTTTTTGCGGATGCCTCACCTATTGGTGCTCTGGAGGGAGCCCGCGTAGGCGCCGGAGTAGGTGAAGGTGGCGGCGGGGGAGCCACGACAGCTCGCACCGAGGCGACCTTGCCGCCAGTAAGCTTTACCTCAACATCTTTGTATTTGAGAATCTGTGACTGGCCTACCGTCATAGATCCGAGGGGCATCCCTTTTTCGGCAATGACGGAGTCGTAAGTATCGCCCGCTTGCACGGCCAGGGCCGGGGAAACAGCGAGCAGCGCGATCGATAGGGCGATGAGCGAGCGGTGCAGCATAGCCTCTTTATCGGTTCTTTTTACCTAATCTTCAATCAGGCAGCCGTCGGCTCGCGTCCGTAATCGTGGATTGGCTTAGGCCGGACGTGTCGTTAGTTATTAATTTAGAGCTAGTTGGATTTCATGTGTACGCGTTTGAGCGCAGGTCTGCCTACGCCTTCCGAGCCCACTTTGGTTTCCGGCACCGAGGAATTCGCAGCCCTGGACTAGGGCGCCGTCGAGGTGCGCAAACGCCAATTATTGTTGGGCTCAGTGGGGATTTCCGGGTGGGCGCGAATCCAATCGATGATGAGATCACGAATCTCCACATTGGAGCGCTCCAGGACTTTGGCGCCCTGAAACATGCTGTATCCACCTCCCCCATTCAGACGATAATTGTTGATGGCCACGCGGAGCTTTCTGTCCGGAGCGAGAGCAGTGCCCTGGTAGTCGAGTTGGACGATGCGTTGCCCTTTGGGACGAGTGAGATCGATGGTGTACTCGACCCCTTCCGCGAGATCGAAATTGTATCCAGGAACGGTCGGGTCGATTAACTCAGTTGGACTCTTCCCGGCTTCGTAAGGCCGGAAGTAGTGAGCGGAGTGTTCGAGCGCCTCCCTAATTTGCGCGCCGTTGAGTTCCACCACGACCAGCGTGTTGTCGTAGATATAAAGACCGGAAATCTCCCGCAACGTGACCGGGCCCATGGGGAGACTTGCTTCGAGATTGAAACTGGCGGCGAAGGAAACGTCGGCTTTGCCTGAATCCATTTGGACGCGTTGGACAAGGTCCATGATGGCGGTGTCACGGAGCCGTGATTCGGCCGCGGATAAGGCCTTTGCACTGGAGCCGACAGGTTGAGAGAGCCAAGCTTGGGTTTGATCGTGATACGGTTTCGCGAGCGTCAGCACCTCGGGGTCTGGAACCACGTCGGCGGTGACGGGGAGTGCTGCAGAGGTCTTCGCGACGATCTGCCAAGAGTGTTCTGCCGTGGCCCGCTCGAGATAGACGTCGGTTCGGGTGAGATGATCCCCCCAGCGTCCGGCCTGCGACAGCAACGCCCCACCGACCGTGATGCCAGGTAAGGTCCGATGGGTGTGTCCCATGAAAAGCACGTCGATTCCCGGCACCCCGCGCACCACTTTCAGCGCAGCATTCTCATTGGTCACCTGCCCCGGAGTGGGGACGCCGGTACTGAGATTTTCTTCCAAGCCCATATGCATGGCGACCACGACCACGTCGACCTTGTCTTTGTTGCGCAGCTCAGCCACACCCTTGCGAGCGATGGCTACTGGATCCGCGAAGTGCAGCCCAGCGTAGTTTTCGGTGTTTTCCCAGCTAGGAATCCCCGGTGTAGTCAAACCAAGGATACCCACTTTGACCCCCTTGATCACTTTAACAGTTGACGAAGGGAAAGCTGGACGGTTGTCCGAAACGTGAAGCGTGTTCGCAGACAGCCAAGGGAAGCGGGCCTCACTCTCGGCTTTGCGCAGTACCTTGAGACCAAAGTTAAACTCATGATTGCCCAAAGCGAGGGCGTCGTAGCCCAGCGCATTCATCACGACCATCATGGGGTCGGGTGGAGTGTTGTTGATACGATTGTGATAATAGGCGAGCGGGGTGCCCTGGATAACATCGCCACAGTCGACGAGGATGATTTCCCCTCCCGCTTCCGTCCTCACCTTGCGGATCAGCGTGGCCAGTTTTNNTCATGAAGATCGGTGCTAGAGACGAGAGTGAGGTGAACCCGTTCGGGTGAGGCGGGCAGGGACTCGGCGCCAACCCGTGAAGACAGTGTGAAAAAAATTGCTGTGAACGAAACGAGGAGGCGAGAGGAGAGAGTCATGGCTAGTGTGAGACAAAGGCTCCGAGTCAGCAGGCACGAGAGAACACGCGTAGTAGGAAGATGTTGGAAATTCGATAGCGCGGTTGGAAAAAGTATGTGACGCGGCTCGGGAAAAGGAAAGACGGCGGAGTGGAGGTGCCGGAGGAATCGATTCGGGGAATTCCCGATACCCAAGCGGGACCCGCTGAGCCATAGTGCGGCCATGCCATTCACAGCATTCGCTACACGGGAAGGGTCAGCGTTCACCGATCATTTCATCGCGGACGACGAACTGCTCATCGTGTGCTGTGGGTGCAATCGGCAACGCGTGGGTCCGCTGGAATTCGTTCCTTCTCCTGCTGATCTCGCGCAGAAGGCCCCTGAAAGCATCTCGCACACACTTTGCCCTGAGTGTGCCGAGAAACACTATGGCTTCAGTCGAGACCGTTATCAGGCGGTGGTGTGTCACGGTTTGCGCCAAGCATCGTGAGCAACTTGCAAAAGTCTGTGGATGTTACCCGCGCAGGGTCCGCCGAGATGTCGCTGGCAACTGTGTAGATCCGCGAGGAGAGAGGTCGAGACCGGGATTACGGGCTTGCCCGCCGCTACAAGCTCGGCGAACGTGCGGACGAATCGTTCTTGGTCACTAAACGTGCCCAAATAGACCCGAGCCCGGGTGGTGGAATGGCAGACACGACGGTCTTAGAAGCCGTTATCGAAAGATGTGCAGGTTCAAGTCCTGTCCCGGGCACCACTACGGTGGGTCCATAGGACGCTCGTTGCTTAAAACCTTCGCCAGCCTTCGGCCGTCCCTGGGCTGCGGTGTAGCGAAGTTTCTCAAGTCTGGGTTTCGAAGAAGACCCACTAAAGTCGGCCGCGATTGCTGACCTGCCGCCGTTCACGCTGAAACCGAGCAAAAGCCTTACCCAGTTAGGCTTTGTAAATGCAGCTAAGAAGCGAAAGTAAACTTAGCTGTGACAAAAGTAGCTTAAAATACTGATAATAAATATCTTAAAACTTTATCCCTAAATTGGGCCAAGTCTACGTAATTTTGCAAAGCTTAACTGACTTGAGCTTTTGCTCGGTTTTGTGACGTTCGGTTTGGCTTTTGCACCACTATGGCGGCAGCGTGGTTAAATCTTGGATTTTACAAGTCGCTGACATTTAACGTCTTTTGAAAATGATCCGAGTTTCACTTGCCCGACCGATCCTGACAAAAGCCTAACTCAGTTGAGGCTAATAACACTGTTCGACCAAAAAACGCGTAACCGAGTTGTATCTCTGCGCAGTGATGAGCGACCGATTGAGCGAGAGTTGGCCCGTTGGCCATTGATCACCTGAGGTACGCGAAGCCGATTTCCACTCGAAGGCGTTCGCCAGCATCGAACCCGCGAGCGAGTGCGACACGCCACTAGAACACCGAATTCCCAGCACCCGCGCACCTCGTGATTTCGTTCCCAAACCAAAAGTTCGTCGTACCGAAAGCGACGTGGGCTCCCCAAGAGTCGAACAAGGCACTAGAGCCAATGCCGCTGGCGCGGCATGGCTCATCTTAAGCGTTGGGTAAAAAGCGAATCTCCATGACCGCCTCCACTACTGCCACCGACGCCGTTCGACAGCCTGCCATCTCTGCGACGGCGCGATTCTTTAGCGTAGTCTGCTGGGTTCCCGTGATCACGTTTGTGAGCTTTATAAGCTTTGCCATCATAGCCGCGACTCGCGTGGGCCATTGGCCTTACTACTCGAATCCTGACCCGAAAGATTTGCGCTTACCCTTTCTCCACGGCGCAGCCTTGTTCTCGTATCCTTTGGCATTGTTGACGATCCCGATTGGTCTTGGGGTTGTTTTCCTTGGATGGGGTGCATTGAAGCGCCGCGACGTTATCGTATTCGCTGTCGGGGCAGGGGCTTGGGCATTCATGTTTCCGGTCATCGGAAAGNNGCGGTACAGCGAACGAGCTTCGCTCGCCGCTGACCTAAGACGTTAGGCGAAGAAAGAGAACCGATGCCACTCGATCTCCTAGAGGCAGACTTCCTTGGGGATTTGGCAATAGACACGCATGGTGTGTGGGAAGTGTTTGAGTCGGTACGCCTGCACTATCCCGGATGTGATGATTCCGAAGTAAGAAAGATCGGAGAGAAGTACTTGGCTCGTTGGATTGAGAAGGAATGGATCGCGGTGGCTGACAAACCGCTTTATCCGACCAAAGTTGTGAGTTTAACCGAAGTGATGGAATTTCTGAAAAAGCATTCCGTGGTTTCTACATCGTATCTTGAAGGAGCACCATCCTTGGATATCACCGAAACCGGTCTTAAAGCGCTCCCCGAAACGCCTAACAAGGCGGTACAGCGAACGCGCTTCGCGCGCCGCTGACCTTANNGAGCCGTTATCGTCTTTGTAGTTATTGCAGCCATAGCGGGGTTCTTCGTTGGCGCACGTCACAATACCTCACCCTTGAGTTCGCTCGTCGATGCGCCAGTTCGCGCCAGCCGTAGCGACTCGACTCCAAGCGTAGCGCACGTTGTGACCACGACGCCAGATAACGCACGTTCGCTACTTCCGCGGCGAGATCCTCGGACTGCGGTCGAGGAAGAAGTGGAGGCGATGCAGCGTGGCGATGTGTCAGCGGTTGCGCGCAGCATCGTGTTCACCACAGGAGCGAAGGCGCTGATTGAGAGGGCAGCCGCGTCCGCTCCACCCGAACTCGCACGGGAATATCCAACTGCTGAGCTGCTTGCCGCGTTTGTTTTCTGTGGTGCCCAGCGCATCGAGGGTTTCCGGGTTGTGTCTACGACGTTTGAGCAGCCAGACCTGGCGACGCAGCAAATCGCATTCAAGTTTGCGAGCGACTCCGAATGGCGGACTGAGAAGGTTGCGTTTAGGTATATGGCTGGCAGCTGGTGTAGGGTTATCGACATGGGCTTGGCTCAGCGCGTCGCTGCTATCGTCGGCGTTCGTAAGTAGTGACCATGCAGCCCAACAAGGCGGGNNGCCGCTGACCTTCGACGTTAGCCGAAGAATGATGCCGCACGGCAGAGCACTCCTCACTGGCGCGTCGGGAACCGTGCAAGGACGATTTGGACACTGGTTCACACCGATCTTGTCCGAGCTTCACCTGGAGTTCGACGCCTTGCTGAAGGAGAAGCGCTGGCTGGTAGGTCAGCCCTTCGACACAATTCACCATGTCATTCGCTTCGGTGCCGACTCGGAAGAGAAAGTGGAGATTGGCGCGGTAGATTTTACTCACAGTGAATTGCCGACCGCCTCGTGCCGGGCCATGGCGGAGCTCCATGCGGTCTTCCTTGATCAAGTTCGGTTACGCGCCTTTCTCAAAGATGAGATTATCCGTTCTCTTCGCTCGATAGGCGCAGCGAGAGGATTGCCGCCTCTCNNAGCTCGTTCTCCCTACGAAGAAGATACCCACCATTTTATTGTGCGCGTGTCGGACGGCGTTCGAGCGGGTATTTCTGAATTTTACGCCGATACCGCGTCTATTCGTGAGTGGGCAGAGAAGCTCCTGCATTTTCCACGAAGCGTCGAAGACGAAGTTCTTTTCGACTATGGTGAGAAGAACGATCCAAAGTATGCCGGCTACACAGGACTGCGTTTCTACGCGTATGATGCCTCCGGCCACACCGCACTTCACGTC
>DKKJ01000248.1 GCA_002455175.1 Opitutaceae bacterium UBA6669 | reverse complement strand
AGGCGAAGCGATTGCCACTCTCGGTTCAGACACGGGTGGGTCCATCCGTCAGCCGGCGTCGTTCTGCAATGTGGTCGGGTTGAAGCCGACCTATGGCTTGGTCTCCCGTTTTGGTCTGATCGCCTTTGCGTCGTCACTCGACCAAATTGGTCCTCTGACCCGTACCGTAGAAGATGCGGCCATCCTATTGAAGTCGATTGCAGGACACGATCCGCGCGACTCTACCTCGTTCCAGACCGAAATTCCCGACTACCGTGCACAATTGAAGTCCAAGCGTGGACCGTGGAAAATCGGGATTCCACGCGAGTACTTTGGAGAAGGGCTTGATCCTGAAGTCGAAGCGGTGGNNTGCGAAGTACGTCCCGTCTCCCTCCCGCACACAGAGTATGGCGTAGGTGTCTATTATATCATCGCGACTGCTGAGTGTTCTTCGAATTTGGCCCGCTTTGACGGCGTACGTTACGGACATCGTTCTAAAGACGCGAAAGATCTTCAGGAGCTCTACTTCAAGTCGCGGGCGGAAGGCTTTGGTCAAGAAGTGAAGCGTCGGATCATTTTGGGTACGTACGTTCTCTCCAGTGGATACTACGATGCCTANNTGCGCAGAAAGTTCGCACGCTGATTCGTAATGACTTTCTGAACGCCTACCGCGAGGTGGATGCGATTCTGACTCCGGTTTCGCCCACACCGGCGTTTAAACGAGGTGCGAAGAAGGATCCACTGGCGCTCTATCTGAGCGACATTTACACCATTGGTGTGAACTTAGCGGGGCTTCCAGCCATGAGTATTCCTTGTGGATTCACGTCGGAGAATTTACCCGTCGGCCTCCAGTTGATTGGGCAGCCGTTCAAAGAGTCGGAGCTTTTGGCCATGGCTCATGCGTATGAGCAGGGACATTCCTGGGGTACGCGTCTTCCCAACCTCTAAATTTCAGTACCATGCAGTACGAAGCCGTCATCGGCCTGGAAGTCCACGTCCAGATCAAGACTAAGTCCAAGATGTTCACGCGGGTGTCGGCGGGATACGGCTTTGAGCCCAACACCCTGACGGATCCGGTGGTTTTGGCTTTGCCGGGTGTCCTTCCGGTGATGAACAAAGAAGCTTTGGATGCCATCATCAAAGCGGGGTTGCTTCTCGGCTGCGAGATTGCGCCCGTTTGCAAGTGGGATCGGAAAAACTACTTTTATCCGGACTCGCCGAAAAATTATCAGATTTCTCAATACGATCAGCCGATCTGCTTGGGCGGCCGGGTCGAGATCGAGTTGCCAGGCGCAGCGCGCAATCTTCAGGGAGAACACAAATTTATTCCGCTGACGCGGATTCACCTGGAGGAGGATGTGGGCAAATTAAACCACGCCGCGACCGATTCACTGATCGATTTTAACCGCGCGGGTACTCCCCTGATGGAAATTGTCTCCGAGCCGGCGATGCATACGGCCGATGAGGCATTTGCCTACCTCACCGCGCTACGCACCGCGATTATTTATGCAGGCATCTCGGATTGCGACATGGAGANNAACAGTAGGAGAGACGCGCCTCGGAACGAAAGTTGAGCTTAAAAACCTCAACTCGATTTCATTTGTTCGCGCCGGCATCGCGCATGAAATCAAACGCCAAATTGCGGTGGTAGAAAAAGGCGGGACGATCAGTCAGGAGACCCGTGATTATGACGGGCTCACCGGTACGTCTCAGTCCCTTCGTTCCAAGGAAATGGCGCATGATTACCGCTATTTTCCAGATCCCGATCTCATGCCGGTGAAAGTGGATGAGGATTGGAAGGCGCGCTTACGGGCTACCTGTCCCGAACTTCCTTTTGAAAAGCAGCGGCGCTTTTATGAAGCGTATCAGTTACCCTATACGATCACTTCGGTTTTGGTCCCTGATCGCGAATTGAGTGACTACTTCGAAACAGCCGCGCAGCTCGCGGGCCCGGGCAAAGCACAAGCCGTTGGAAATTGGATCGTGAACGATGTGCTTCGGGAACTGGGGGTCGCCAAAGTCAGTTTGAGCGAGTTCAAGGTCACTCCATCCCACATTGCCGACCTGGTGCAGCGTATTGAGGCCGGGACGCTTTTGAACCATGCGGCCAAAGAGGTTTTGCTAGAGATCGCGACGACAGGGGATTCCGTCCAAGCGATTGTCGAGCGGAAGGGCTTGAAGGCAGAAACCAATCACGACGAGTTGGAGCAATGNNCGCCATCGCGGGTAATGCCAAATCGCTGGCAGATTTCAAAGCGGGCAAAGACAGCGCGATCAACGCGTTCAAGGGGCCGGTGATGAAAGCCTCCAAAGGTAAAGCCAACCCCAAGCTCGTTGATGAAACCCTGCGGCGTTTGCTCGCGGCTGGGTAAACAAGCATGAGCTATCAAGAAATCCAGCGCCCCATCTCGAGGACGCTGGAGCTTCGCGCCTCGCGTGCGCGCTCTCTCCTCTCAATCGCGTTTGGAGATCTCGAAACTAAGATCTCCCAAAGGCATGAGCAGTGTCCACCGAATCANNCCCACGAACCCAGTGTAGCCCGTTGCCTTGATGGCGCGCATGATGGCTGGATAGAAGAGCTCTTGGGTCTCATCGATCTCATTGCGGCCGGGATTTCCGCCGGTGTGATAGTGGCCGATATACGTATGGTTTTTCTGGATGGTGCGGATGATGTCACCCTCCATGATCTGCATGTGATAGATATCGTAGAGCAGCTTGAAACGATCGGAGCCGACCCGTTTGCAAAGCTCTACCCCCCAAGCGGTGTGGTCACACTGATAGTCTGCATGGTTAACGCGGCTGTTGAGAAGTTCCATGCACACCGTCACGCCAACTTGCTCCGCTTTGCCCACGATTTTCTTCAGGCCTTCGGCGCAAATTTCGAGACCCTCTTCGTCGCTTTGACCGCGTCGGTTACCCGAGAAGCAAATCACGCTAGGAATCCCGGAATCAGCACATTCTTGTAGGCGGACGAGAAATCCACTGACCAGCTTTTCGTGATTCTCACGTCGGTTGAACCCGTGCTCGATTGTCCCTGGTCCGCTCGCCATGGCGCAGGTGAGACCGTGTGCTTTTAAGGTTGGCCAGTCTGCAGGCCCGAGCAGTTCAATTGAATCCAGGCCAAGGCCTTTGGCCGCCGCGGCTAGGTCCGCGAGGGGGATGTTTTTATAACACCATTTGCAGACAGAGTGGCGGTAGGATCCTGAGGTCATGGCTGAGGAGGTGGCGTTGGCCGCGGCTTCCAATGTGCGGGCCTGAGTTCCGAGCAGGAGAGCGCCGGTCAGGGACGCGACGGCTTTTCGGCGGGTGATGGGGTGTGGCATCGCAGAGAAAGCCTGGGTTGGAGGAACCCGCTCCGCAAGCTTCCTCGGAGCATCTGGCTGAAGAAGCCAATCTTACTGTCCGCCAAGCGCAGTGTGTTGAGGATTGCCAGAGCAAAGGCGGCAGATTCGCTGGGCATCGCTCGTGAAACCCCGCGTCCTTTACCCCTTGTTTGGTCTTTTCGCCGGATTCCTCTTTCTGGGCGGATTGCTCTTCTTGTTTGCCTGGGGATTTCGGCCGGATGTGACGACGCCGTTACCGGCTCCGGATCCACACGAACTCGCCCGAGTGGAGGAAGCCAGGAAGATGACGCTGCATAAAACGAACCCGCCAAGAATTCAGCGGGAGGTTGACTATGCTCAGGGCGCAGCGGCCCCATGGTGGCCTCAAGGCGAATCGCCAATCCTGGCGGATCTTGTATCTGAAGGAAAGTTACCGCCGGTCGCCGAGCGCGTCGGCAGTGAACCCATCGTGCAAGAAGGCGTGGAGGGTATCGGTCGATATGGGGGGACTTGGCATCGGTTAGCGGTTTCTAACACCGACGCCGAAACGATCTCTTGGCGCTTGGCGGGATCTAATTTCACCCGTTGGTCTCCGGAAGGTGACCCGGTAGTACCTCATATTATCAAATCGTGGGATATCTCTCCCGATTATCGGGAGTTCACGTTTCACTTGCGCAAGGGTATGCGTTGGTCCGATGGGGTGCCCTTTACGGCGCGGGACATCGAATATTGGTATCGCTATGAGGTGCAGTATTTCGACGCGACTCCTCGAGTGATTCGCAACGCGGAGGGTCAGGGGCAGATCATCAAGGTGGACGACTATACGGTGAAATTTGTTTTCACAAAACCCAACGTTCTCTTGATTGAGAAACTGGCGTCGATCGGGCAGCAGCGACCCGATTACACCGAGTACTTTGTACCGTCGCATTACATGCGTCAGTTCCATCCGGAAATCGGCAATCAGGAATTGATCAAACGGTACATGCAGGCTTTTCAGCTTTCCAGTGCGCGAGCGGTGTATCAACGCGTGAAGCAGTGGTACAACCCAGACCATCCCCGTCTTTGGCCGTGGGTGTATCGCAACTACACGCCGAACGCACCTTACGTTTTTGTCCGTAATCCCTACTACGCGTCGGTGGATACGCGTGGAAATCAGCTACCCTATCTCGATCGTATCGTCATCGATATCCGCCCTAATACGCTTTTTGGACTCACGGCTTCGAGCGGGCTGCTCTCCATGCAAGATCGCTTCATGCGCTATGAGGACCACGTCCTCCTGATGAGTCAGGCGAAGCGAAGTGGGTACTCGGTTCGCCATTGGTTTCAAGGGACGCGCTCTCAGTTTACGATCTATCCGGTGATCAATCGCCGCGTTGATCCCGCGCGTCCAGAGACGAAATGGAAGCATCAGCTTCTCAACGACCGCCGCTTTCGGCAGGCGCTCTCGCTCGCGATCAACCGCCGGGACATCATCGAANNATCGAAGCGCTTTTCAACGGTCAGGGTGAGCCTGCACAAATTGATCCTGGGCCGCAGAGCGATTTTCATAGTCCCAAGCTTTTCAAAAGCTACACGCAGTTTGATCCCCAGCGTGCAAATGCTCTTCTCGACGAGATCGGCCTGCTGAAGCGCGATGGTGACAGATTTCGCTGTTTTCCGGATGGAAGCAAGATGGTCTGGTACCTCAACATGACGGAGTTTACCGGTAACGACCCGGCGCAATTTGTGGTCGATGACTGGGCTCGGGTTGGCGTCCGTTGCGTGCAACGTATTCGTGCGCGGCCTCTGTTTGTTTCGGAGAAAGCGGCTTTCGAGCACGACTTTACGGTATGGACCAGCGAGAGTGAGGTCATTCCCTTTATCGAGGCGCGTAATTTTGTCCCGACCTATGTGGAATCCTTTTTTGCTCCTGCTTATGGGCAGTGGTATCAATTTGGCGGACTTTATGGAAACCCGAGGGCTAACAAACCCGGCTCCATCGCACCGCCTGTCGATCATCCGCTGCGCCGTAACATGGAACTGCTCGAGCAGATTTTGCAGGAGAGCGATGCGGATCTCCGAAAAGCACTTTTTCGCGAGATCCAGGAAAGCAATGCGGAGGAAGTTTGGCACATCAGCCTGCTGACGTCGCCACCGCAGTTGGTTGTAGTGAAAAACGGATTCCGGAATGTTCCGAAGAACGTGATCACAGGAGCCAACTGGATGACACCGGCGAACTCNNGTGGCGGCGGTGAAATCGGCGATGGTCCAGGTTGAAAGCGATCCTGCGAATCTCTCAGCACAATCGGGTCTACCGGGTGAACTGCAGGAAAACTACGAAAGCGGTCGGCTTTTAGGTTTTTTCCTCAGGTTACTGATCATCGGGGGCGTAGGGATTGGCCTCGTGCTGATTGCGCTGCGTCATCCCTTCGTTGGACGGCGTCTAGCGCTGATGATCCCCACGTTGGCGGTGATCTCTGTCATTGTTTTCATCATCGTACAACTTCCTCCGGGGGATTATGTCGCGACCAAAGTGATGGAGTTTGAAATGCAAGGAACGGCGGCTTCGACGCAGGCCATCGAAGACCTACGCAACGACTTTTATTTGGATCACTCGTTGGCTATGCGGTACCTGCGTTGGGTCGGCTTACTCTGGTTCACCTCGTTTGCGCCCGAGGACATGGGCTTGTTACAAGGCAACATGGGACTTTCCATGGAGCACAATCGGTCGGTCAATGATGTCGTGGGCGATCGGGTCGTGTTGACGATCTTTGTCTCTACGGCGACTCTGCTTTTTACGTGGGCCCTGGCTTTGCCCATCGGGATTTATTCAGCGGTCCGACAGTATTCGACTGGCGACTACGTGGTGACCTTTCTCGGTTTTTTAGGCATGTCTGTACCAGGATTTCTGCTGGCGATCGTGCTTATGTATGCCGGCAATCATTGGTTTGGGGTTTCGGTCTCAGGACTGTTTTCTCCCGAGTTTGCCACTACCCCCGAGTGGTCATGGGCGAAAGCGGTGGATCTCCTGAAACATGTTTGGCTACCAGTCGTCGTCCTCGGGTTGGGAGGAACGGCAGGAATGATCCGGGTGATGCGGGCTAACCTCTTGGACGAACTTCGGAAGCCCTACGTGACCACGGCGCGGGCGAAAGGCGTGAGGCCTCTGACGTTGCTTTTCAAATACCCCGTGAGGCTAGCTCTCAATCCGTTCGTTTCTGGACTAGGCGCGCTCTTTCCGCAGCTGATCTCTGGCGGAGCGATTGTTGCCCTAGTACTCAGTCTGCCCATGGTCGGGCCTGTGATGCTGGACGCGCTTTTGGCCGAGGATGTCTATTTGGCAGGATCGATTCTTGTGGTCATGAGCCTACTTGGAGTCGTGGGCACGCTCGCCAGTGACTTACTTCTGCTATGGTTGGATCCCCGTATTCGGATTGGGGGCGGCGCCCGTTGATGCCGTGGCTTGCAGGCGAGGAAATCCCTGATATCCAGGATCTCTATGATCACACCTCCCACGCATTCTGGAGGGGTCTCACGTCGTGATGCCCTGCGCCTTCTTGGAACACTCGGAGCCGTTGTTGCCGTAGCCCCTTCGCTCTCTGCCGATCAACGTAGTACCGCTTCTGGAAGCAAGTCGGAGCCAGCGATGGCGGGAACGACACGTCAGCCATTTACCTTGCCGCCCCTCGGTTACGCCTACGATGCGCTCGAACCGCACATTGATGCGCGAACGATGGAAATTCACCACACCAAGCATCACCAGGCTTACATCGATAATGCGAACAAGGCGCTGGCGGCTTTGCCCGCGTTGCAGAAAGAGTCTGCGGAGCGACTTATGTCCAATCTTTCGGTTCTTCCCGACACGTCGCGTGCAGCTCTGGTGAACAACGTCGGCGGCCACCTCAACCATTCTTTTTTCTGGAAGTTACTTACGCCCGGCGGAAAAGCAGAACCCACCGGTGAATTGGCCGCGGCGATCAAGAGCACTTTCGGATCGATGGATGAGTTTAAGAAGGCCTTCTCTACTGCCGCAGCTTCGCGCTTTGGCAGTGGGTGGGCGTGGTTGGTAGTAAAAGGAGGGAAGTTGAGCATCACCTCCACTCCGAATCAGGACACGCCCTTGAGCGAAGGTGCGATTCCGGTAGTGGGCATTGATGTGTGGGAGCACGCCTATTATTTGAAGTACCAGAATAAGCGGGCTGACTACGTCCAAGCGTTTTGGAAAGTCGTCAACTGGGATGTCGCCGGTGCCGCGTTCGCGAAGGCCTGAAAGAGTCCAATAAAAAACCCGCTCATCTGAGCGGGTTTTTTGCATGGACATTAAATCCAAGACGACGGTTAAGCGACCGGGGCGGCAGCGGGCTTATTTGCTCCGGGGCTGATCCCGAAGAATTCCACCATGTGGCTGATCTCGCTGTAGCCACGAGATTGAAGAACGTCTTCAACCCGCTTGATGGCGGCATTCAGTTCAGCAGAGGTCTGCGGATCCAATTGCTCCATGGTATTGTTTACTTTGCACACCACGTGGTAGGTGGTTTCGCCGGCGAGGTTGATTTGCCAGAGGCTGGTACCGTTGTGGAAGAAGCAGCGACGCACCAAGCCCAATTCTTCGAACGCAGCCAAGCAACGGTAGACCGTCACTAGATCACAGAAGGTGTTACCTTTAAGATCATTGTGGATCTGCTCGATGCTGGCGGGCTGCTCTCTGCGGATCAACGCATTGAGAATTGCGATACGGGGCTGCGTGATGCGCAGGCCGGCCGCGCGCAAGCGAGCGACAGCAACTTCGATAGGAGTTCCACGGGCCGCGGTGTCAGCGACGGGCGTGGTATTGGTTTCTTGAGTTTCGATCATGGTCAATGGTTTGAAAGAGAAGCCCTAACTGTCCGTTACGCAAATTGGAAAATTACGTATGCAACACACCAGTTGCAGATACCAGCTAACGCGGGTTGCGCGCATTCTGCAAGCGGACGATTGCGGAAGTTTGGCAGCTATGTCATTAATCGCGGATAATAACCTATGCAGGATCTGGATTTCGACGAGATTGTAGAGCTGATTTGCAAGGAGGATAACCGATTTGATCGGCGCGCGTACACCTTTACCCGCCAAGGTCTTGATCATACCGTTAGAGAGCTGAAAAAGCGAGATAGCGAACGGGCAGGTCGTTCTTTGCATGTCACTGGACCTGAGCTTCTTGAGGGGCTCCGGGCCTACGCTTTGGATCAGTTTGGCCCCCTGGCCATAACCGTGTTGGACGGGTGGGGGATCACCAAGTGTGCTGACTTCGGAGACATCGTGTTCAGTTTGATCGAGTATAGCGTATTTTCAAAAACGGAAAATGATCGAAGGGAGGACTTTGCGAACGTATTCGAGTTTCAGGAGGCGTTCGTGAAACCGTTTCTCCCGAAAAATCCCCGCCCGGCGGGGTGGCCTCAGACGGCTGCCCTAGAATCGGCCTAAGTCTCTTTTGTAAAATTTTTTATATAACTCCTGTGCGGAAGTCTTAATCGCATCCGCAGATAGACTGCCCACGGTTTCTAGTTGAGTTCCCGCTCTTTCTTCATGGCTAAAAAATCGCCTCCCCTCTCCGCAGACCTCCGACTTCTGGACCCATTCTGGAAGGAGCCTGTAGAGCGGGTCATCCTTCCCAACGGCCTTACTGTGATCCTTAAAGCGGACTCCTCTGCCGCGTTGGCGTCGGTTCAAGTGTGGATCAAAAGTGGAAGCCTACACGAGGGCGACCTGCTCGGTGCGGGCCTCTCGCATTACCTGGAACACATGCTGTTCAAAGGCACCGAGCGACGAGCGGGTCGGGAAATAAGTGCGACCGTGCAGTCACACGGCGGATACATAAACGCGTACACCACGTTTGACCGTACGGTGTACTACATCGATCTGCCGAGCGAACATGTGGGTGTGGCAATCGATCTCCTCGCCGACGCTGTGTTCCACTCCACGCTTCCCGCTGATGAAGTGGAAAAAGAGAAAAATGTGATTTTGCGAGAGATCGACATGGGGAAGGATGAGCCGGACCAACGGTTGGCGGAATCGCTTTTTGAAACCGCCTTCCGCGTCCATCCTTATCGCATGCCCATCATCGGTCATCGGCCGGTGTTTGCAGGCGTCTCGCGTGAGGATCTTGTCGCTTACTATCGCGCTCGCTACGTGCCCAACAACGCCGTGGTGACAATCGTGGGTGATATCGATGTCACAGCAACACGTGCATTGGTGGAAAAGCATTTTGGAGCGATCTCCCGAGCGCGGCTAGCTCCCGTCCTGGTTCCTTCCGAGCCTGCGCCATTGGCTTCGCGAAGCGATCACCGCTTCGAGGATGTGGAAATCACTCGAGCTGGACTCGCTTGGCAAATCCCCGGCCTCACGCACCCGGATGCTCCCGTGCTAGAATTGCTGGCAATGATCCTCGGTAATGGGGATAGCTCCGTTCTCTGGCAGGAGATTCGCGAGAAAGCGCATTTGGTCCACACGATCGATGCGAGTAGCTGGAATCCGGGGAGCGTGGGACTTTTCTACGTGTCGTTTACCTGCGAAGGCGACCAACGCGAAGCGGCGACAGCAGCGATCTTCAAACAGTTGGAGCTGGCGGCGAAACGGGGGTTCACCGCCGGCCAGATTCGCAAAGCCCTTCGTCAGTTGGTAGTGGGCGAGATCAATACGCGGAAAACGATGGCGGGACAGGCATCGCGCTTNNAGTCGTGGTGGGCGATCTCGGATTTGCTCGCGAGTACTTCGAGCGCCTTCGGGCTGTGACCTCGCGGGATTTGGTCGCGATGATCCGAACCTATCTTGTGCCCGGTCGTTTGACCTCAGTCTCGATCAATCCTCTCGGAGCCGCTTCGAAAACTCCTGCAGTTAAAGCGAGGAAATCAAAGAGTGGTGAGTTCGAAGAGATTCGTCTGAGCAATGGAGCGCGTCTGCTTTGGCAGTACGAACCCCGATTGCCGAATGTGCATCTCCGACTTTCGGTTCGTGGTGGTCCGGCTCACGAATCCCCGGCTCATCGAGGTGCTTCAGCGCTTCTGGCTACGTTGCTGACGAAAGATGCGGGCAAGCGATCGGCGGCAGCGGTGGCGCAGTTGATCGAAGAGGTGGGCGGATCATTTTCGTCGTTTGCTGGTAACAATGTGCTCAGTCTTGCGACCGAGGTACTGCCCACAGATGTCGACCGCGCGATGGCGCTCCTCCGCGACGCGGTGCTGGCGCCAGCTTTCAAAGCGACAACGTTTGAGAAAGAGCAGGAAGCTCAGTTAGCCGATCTCAAGCAAGACCTCGACGATGTGGTGACCTATGGGCGCAAACTCCTTCGAAAACGTTTCTTTGGCGATCATCCGCTGTCCCTCGATTCCCATGGTGATGAAGCAGGTGTGAAGGCCCTGACGCCCACGATCATTCGCCGGCTTCATGAAAAGCTCTTTGTGGCTGGGAACACGGTGGTCACCGTGGCCGGAGATTTTTCCAGCAAGGCGCTGCTGCCCAAACTGGAGACATGGATCAAACAGCTTCCCAAGAAGCCGGTACCTGCCATGGAGCCCGAGTTTGAACGTCCGGCAGCGGTAGGAGATCAGATTGAATTTCAACCTCGGGAACAGGCGGTCGTTTTTCAGGCCTTCTCCGGGCCTGGCGTCCTCAGCGAGGACTTCTATGTCGCCGACGTAGCCGACGAACTATTTAGCGGAATGGCGTCGCGCTTGTTTGAACGCGTGCGCGAGGAGAAGGGCTTGGCTTATTTCGTGCGTTCGAGCCGAGTGATGGGAATCCGCGCCGGAATGTTCTCGTTTTACGCAGGCACCGCTCCGGTGCATGCCGATGAGGTGCATGCGGAGTTCAATGCTGAGATTGAACGCGTGATCCGCGGTGATCTGGAGCCAGCTGAACTTCAACGCTGCCAAGTCAGAATAAAAGCGGCCAAGCGGCAGTCGATGCAGACCAATGCGAGTCGGGCGATGCAGGCTTCCCTGAATGCCCTCTACGGGTTGCCGATCAACGACTGGCGCGATTTCGACGCCAAGATCGATGCCGTCACGCGGGAAGATCTCGCCGCCTTCGCACGGCGCCGTTTTGTGCGGAAAGACCGATTGCTGCTCACCGTCCGACCGGAATCAATTAAGGCAAATGGTATAAAATAGTCTTGATGCAGTAAATTTGCTAAATAAGATGGGGAGGCTATGAAATTCATTCCGTATCAATGCCTCCGCAGCGGAGCTGTTCTGCTGCTGTTAGTAGGTCCTGCTTCCTTTGTTGGGGCGCAGGACACCTCCGATAAGCCCAAGCAACTGCCGTCTGCCATTGTTCGAAAGTACGATGCAGATCGCGATGGAGTCCTCAACGAAGAGGAAAAAGCGGCGTGGAAGGCGGACGTGCAACGCGGTCGCCAGGAAGCGCAGGCGCGTCGATTGGAAAAGTTCGATACCAATCGAGACGGAAAGCTGGATAAGGCCGAAAAAGCCACTGCTGCCTCCGAAGGGGCAAAACCGAAGAAGGTCGAGTCACGGAAAAAATCGACCAGCGAGGGCGGAGCCGAAACGCCGACGCCCTGAGTCGCTGGCAGGGGTGCTAATTAGCGCGTCGCTTTTCGGCTTAGGAAAAGCACCTCAGCTCCCGAGGCACGGGAATCTCTGGCTTTCGTTCCTGTGCCTCCCGCAACGCGCAGCACCTTGCGGTCACGCGGAGTGGTCAGCGTAGCCACCGCTCCACTTGAGCTTGGTTCTTACCACAGAAAAATGTTCGTAACCCCGCCGTTGGGCGAGGAGCAGACGGTGGGGTGAAACGGAGATCTCAACGGGAGAGGTGTCGCAGGTCACCAAGTTGCGTTGCCCGTCCATGGCGACGAGCAAAGGCGCGTTGGTGCGGTCGTAGACTTTGATCCGGACGCTGTTGCGAAAAATGATCGACCGATTGCTCAACGTATGTGGGCAAATGGGCGTCATGGCGATGACCTCCGCCGCCGGATGAATCAGCGGCCCGCCCGCCGATAGATTATAGGCCGTCGACCCCGTGGGCGTGGAAAAAATCATCCCGTCGCAGTAGTACTCCGTGACCAACTCGTCATCGGCAAAGACCTCTAGGCGGACGAGCCGTGAGTTGGCTTCGGCTTTGATGAGCACATCGTTCAGTGCGAGATCATGTTGGCCAGGGCCGGTGGAGCAGTCCAAGAGGGAGCGCTGGGCGACATTAAATTCTCCTTGGAGCAAAGCTCCGAACTGGTTGCGGGCTTCCTCTGCGGAAAACGTAGTGAGAAATCCGAGACTTCCTCGGTTCACTCCGATGATAGGAACCTGATGGCGAGCAGCTGAGCGTACTACGCCCAAAAGCGTGCCGTCGCCTCCGATCACGCAACACGCGTCGCATCCTTCGAGATAGTCTTCCGCGATCGGGTAGGCGGCACTGGCGACCACCGAAACGCCCACAGCTTCAGCCTGGGTTTGCAACGCCTTCGCGAGTTCGGGCGCGCCGGGTTTGTCTTCATTGATGACAAATGCGAGCTTACGGATGGGTGACATGGAGGGCGAGAGGTTGCCGGTGAGCGAAAGAAGCGGAGAGCCAGAGATAGGCCTCATCCTTTTTTGAGTCCGAGCAGAAATTCGCGATTTCCGTCGGCTCCGGTAATGGGAGAATCCATTTGGCCCACGACTTGGGCGTGTGGGAGGTTTTCCAGACTGAAGCCGACGATTCCGTCCAGAGCTTGCTGTTGCACGGCAGTGTCTTTGATCACGCCTCGTCCGCGGTCGACCTCCGCTTTCCCTGCCTCGAACTGGGGTTTCACCAAAGCGATGAGCACGCCACCGGCGCGTAGCAATGGCCAGATCGCGGGCAAAACGGCTTTGAGGGAGATAAAGGAGAGGTCCATGACAATGACGTCGAACTCCGAACGGGGAAGATCGCGCGCCTCCAGGCGGCGAGCGTTGATCTGCTCCAGATTGGTGACCCTTGGGTCAGAGCGAAGCTTGGCATGTAGTTGAGCTCTCCCTACGTCCACGCAGACCACATCCGTGGCCCCCGCTTGCAAAACGCAGTCGGTGAACCGTTNNTAAACGCAGTCGGTGAACCCGCCCGTGGATGCGCCAACGTCAAGAACGTGCGCTCCATTCACATCGACCGAAAAACGCTCGAGAAATCCGATGAGTTTTTCTCCGCCGCGAGAAACGAAACGAGGCGGTTGTTCGACATTTAGATCGGTGAGATCCTCTGGAAACTCCTTGCCTGGCTTATCTAGCCGTTCGGTCCCGCGGCGCACCCGACCCATCATCACCAAGGCCTTGGCTTGGGCCCGGGATTCTGCCAGGCCCCGTTTTACGAGGAGTTCGTCGAGGCGAAACTTGGGCATGATCAGGGGTGAAGCTTTTGCCGCGCTGGGGACCAGCACGTCATGCGTCCGCCGACTACGGCTCGGCTAAGTTTGGCTCCGGTGCGGGGGCAATGTCCTCCCTCGCGCCAGCGGTGCGGGAAAAGCCAGGTTTCCGGTGGGTCCTCCATCGTCTCGCCAATGGTGGCGAGCGCGTGTTCGCTCACCCAGCGAATTTCTTGGTGAAGGGTTTTGATCTCCTGCCCGGTTAAGGTGCCGGCACGTTGCTGAGGGTGGATGCCGGCGCGCCAAAGGATTTCGTCGGCCATCCAGTTTCCGATTCCCGGAAAGCGCTCCTGCATGAGGAGCACAGCTTTGATCGCAGTCCGGGAGCGACGTTCCAGGAACGTGCGGATCGCCTCGACGGTGAATTCCGCCGAAAGTAGGGCGGGTGGAATCTTTTGCCACCACGCCGGAACCTCCTTACCCACGGAGAACTGCACCCGACCAAACATGCGGAAATCCGAGAACACCAATTGCTGGNNATGAGGTGGTCGGAGGGCCGCTCTTTGTAGTCCGAGGGTTCGACACGGAGTTCTCCGCTCATTCCAAGATGGATTCCCAACCATCCCTGGCGCGTCGTGCGGAAGAGCATTTGCTTCGCTGCTGCCTCCGAGGAAATTAGTTTTCCGTTTTCTAGGTGCTCCTGGAGCTGGGACAAATCGCACTCGCGAAAAATTCGGGCTTTCGGATGCACCCGGACTGCGGTAATCTTTTTCCCCAGTCCGGGATTCCATTGCTTGCGATAATACTCCACCTCGGCGAGTTCAGGCATGATAGCGACGTTGGACGCGGGTTTTAAGCGAAGGCGGTGCAGCGCAGCGTGACTCAGCGCGGGGGTGTCTGCGCGATATAGGCCAGAAGCTCGGCAGGGGGCACCANNGGCAGGGGTCACCGTGGCAGTTCCGAGTTTGCCCACGACGACCCCGGCGGCGGCGTTGGCAAAGTGAGCGGCCGTCTCGAGGTTTTCGCCCACCGCCAACGCAAGAATCAAACCGGCTAAAGAGGTGTCACCTGCACCCGAGGTATCCGCTACCTCGCGGGCGGCGGTGGGAATCTGCCGCACCACTTTGCCCTCGGTACTGAGGAGTAGTCCGTCTTCGCTCAACGTTACAATGAGGTGTTTGACCTGATGGCGCTCGTGGATGCGCTGACAGATTTCATTACCCGGAAAGGGTCGGCCCGGTCGCCACGCCACGCCCGCGAGCTGTGCGGCTTCGGAGCGATTGGGTGTGATGAGATCGATCCCGGTGAAGTGCATGGTCCGCTTGGGCTTGGGATCCAAAGCGACGAGTTTGCCCTGACGGTGGGCTTCTTGGGCGATTGCCGTGATGAGTTCGTCCGTGATCAGCCCTTTAGCGTAATCTGAAAACACGACGGCGTCGCTTTGGGCGATCGCACGCTTGAGCAAGCGGGTGGTTGCAGCTGGGTCGACCCGATAAGCCTCGGGCTCGTCCTCGCGATCGAGGCGGCATAGCTGTTGGTGCTGAAGAATCACCCGCGACTTGATGATGGTGGCTCCGCGACCGCCCACGGAAACCGCGGTGATTTTCGCGGCTCGGAGCAGCGAACGCAGTCGATCGCCCGCTTCGTCGTCAGCTATGAATCCAGCCAAGGTAGTGCGAGCACCGAGTGACGTGCAATTCACCGCGACATTGGCTGCTCCTCCGGCGACATAGGAGTCACGGGCGACTTCGACTACCGGCACGGGGGCCTCGGGAGAGATGCGGGTTGCGTTTCCCCAGATGTAGTGGTCGAGCATGACATCGCCAATTACCAGGATCTGGCGACCGGAGATTTTCTTGAGCACGGTCCTGGCTCGAGAGAGAGAGATCGACATGGAGTTAGCGAATTTCCCAGTCGTAAGGAGCTGAAGAAAGAAGGCGGCTACCTCGCTGGGTCACCACGACCACATCTTCGATCCGGCACCCGCCGAGCCCTGGATAATAAAGCCCTGGTTCGACGGTGGTGACCGCTCCGGTTTTGAGCGTGTAGTCGAGCGTTCCGTTGACACGTGGAAGCTCGTGCACTGCGAGGCCAAGTCCGTGTCCCGTGCCGTGGAAAAATCCGATCGAGCCCTTGGAGGTTGCTCGAGTCTCGAAGCCTCGTTCTGTGAATGTGGTTACGCAGGCCTGATGGACAACGCGCCCGTTGGCTCCATTCTTAATGAGCTTGAGGGCGTTGATCTGAGCCTGACGAACTGCATCGACGAGCTTCCGCTGGGCATCGGAGGCTTTTCCCTTCAGAAAGGTGCGGGTCATGTCGCCATGATAGCCGGTGCGATCTACGCGGGGAAACACGTCTACAATAATGAGCTCGTGAGCGCGCAGCGGACCAGTTCCTCGGTGATGAGGGTCACAGGCCTGGTCGCCACCGGCGGCAATCGTATCCAAAGATACCCCGCCGTGCCGCAGACATGTGGTTTCAATGGCGAATTTCAGGCGTTCGCTGGTGAGCGGACTGCCGTCGAGGTAGAGGCTGCCGTGCTTGATTTTGCTCCGCCGTAGCGCGTGTTCTGCGGCCGCGATTCCGGCAGCCGCGACTCGATTGCCCTCTTCGATCGCTCGAATTTCTTTTGCTGTTTTGAATTCGCGTTCGGGAAACACGGGACCACTCGCCACGCTGATGGGAACACCCAGAGCTTGTAGTTTTTGAAAAAGCCCGGCGGGAAAATCGTCCGGAACCAGGCAGCGCCTAGCTTTGAGACGTTTAAGTGCGAGAACGATAACCTCCGCGATACCGACGGTTTTTTCCGGNNGCTTGGTCGCGCAGGGATTCCAAGGGCAGCACCTCGTCAAAGCTCGACTCCTTGAGCGCGCGTCCGAACTCGAGTGCATTAAAAATGCCGACCTTTTTCCCTTTCACGCGCAGCGCGACGAAGGGGTCAGGAACAGGCAGGCCGCTGAAATACCGCATGTCGGAAGAACGTACGGAGTCGGCGTAGAGCAGGAGGGAAGTGGAGTCAGGGACGGGCACGGTGACTGTGGAGTTGTGTCGAAGCGACTCCTCTATTTCCTCGAGGGGACGTGAAAAACGCAAATCCACATTCGGTTCTCCTCCCGTCTTGGTGCGGTTGGTTGGCGGTTGGCTGGCTGGCAATGGTGGGGGCGGTTTTTGCCCAAGCCCCGTCTGCACCTACGGCGCCTAAGACGGTTCACGACTATTTTGAAGTGAAGTTAGGGGAAAAAGTGCTCCGCCTGCAATTTGCGGTCACGGGTCCTGAGATGCAGCGTGGCCTCATGTTCCGAGAAAGTCTGGGGCCTGACGAGGGAGGAGTCTTCGTCTATGACAAGCCGCAGGCGATGAGCTTTTGGATGCACAATACGCCGCTCCCACTGCACATTGGATTCTTCGATGCTGAGGGGGTTTTGAAGGAGTACTATCCGCTTTTCCCGTACGACGAGAATACCGTCAAATCACGAGGGGATAAATTGCAGTATGCGGTGGAGGTGCGCCAGGGCTGGTTCCGCGACAATAAAATCGTAGGGGGAGCACGGCTGGATCTCAAGGCGATGGCCGCTGCGCTCAAGGCTCGTGGTTTTGATCCCACGAAGTACGGTTTGCCCAAATAGCTCCACGGACCGCTCAATTGGCGCAATGTGGGCAGATGACTGAGCGAGCTCGCGGTTACTGGGACGAGGGGACGCTTATTCGAGTTTGTGACCGCGTGCGTTCTTGGTGGAGTCGGAGTCCTTGGGGATTTCGTTGTCCGTTCGCAGCATCAAGACGGGCGTTTTTGTTTTTACCCACACGTCTGCTTCTTTGAAGTGTTTCGCTGGGATCGCTTCGAGGGCTTCCCCAATGGTCTTCGCGGGGAGCAGACGCCCTTTCTTGGTCGCATTGAAGTCGTAGGCAGCCCGGAAGATCCGCTCCTGGGTCGTGGCGACGCTCTCATTTTCAGGTACCTGTAGCACCCAGCCAACAAAGTCATTTTTGGGTAGCTTACTTTCCGGGTCGCTGATCAGGATCACAAACTGCTTTTTCAAGGCCGGTGGCTTCTCCTCATCCTGGCCCGTCGAGTCGACCACCATGTTCATCTCCTCCACGACCTGGCGTAAGAGAGCAGGATCTAACTTATTCCGTTTCAGGATTTCGGCGACTTGATTGACTTCGATTTTGGGCATGGCGTGACGGAAAAGAAGATGATGAAAGGACAGTCATGAGTCTCAAAGACAAGCCTACGTCTGCCCAAAACGAGGATGAGGTGTTCGATGTTGTGGACGAGCATGATCGCGTCATTGGCCAAGCCAAGCGGAAGGACGTGCATGCTCGGCAGCTTCTTCATCGCGCCATCCATGTCCTTGTCTTTGGGGAAGATGGACGGGTTTTCCTCCAGAAACGCTCGATGGCCAAAGATAGCTCGCCGGGCCTCTGGGATTCGTCCTGTTCCGGGCATCTCGATGCGGGAGAGGACTACGATGCGGCTGCTCATCGCGAACTCTTTGAGGAAATTGGGGTAAAGCTTTCCCAGCCTCCTGATCGATGGTTCTACGTCACCGCACGAGCCGAAACCGGAGGCGAGTTTGTTTGGGTGTACCGGACGCGGTATTCCGGCGCTTTCCAATTGAACTCGGCGGAAGTGGAGGCCGGAGCTTGGTATGAACCTGACGCACTAACAGCGGCAATTAGCGAGTCGCCGGAGCGTTTTACCCGTCCTTTTCGATTCCTTTGGTCTCAAGCGGTGGCACGTGGCGTCAGCTAGGCGTGCGAGGAGGTCAACGCGTAGCGTCGCGTAGCCGTTCAATGTCAGCAAACTGCTTGGGAGAAAGCAGGCGTCTTGGTACGCGGCGGCGTGCCTCTTCGATCAGTCTGTCCCAGTCGGCATCGGTGGGCTCGTGCTTTTCCCACGGTTGGTGGTGACCCTGTTTGCGCGTCCACTCTGCGTTTCCACCGTGGACGTCGGCCACGATTTGAAACTTACGTCCCTCTGCATCTTTATCCCACCAGCCAAACTCCATGCTCATACCAAGCGGATAACGCTGCTAAGGCCTAGGGAGCCAGCGGAAAGTCGTGAAGGATCCGACCGGCATGGCGTTGCCGACCGCGTTTTTCGATCCGTCGCACCTGCACCCGTTGAGGAAGAACNNAAAAGGACGCTCGAACGAGCCGGTATTGATGACGACTGGACCGGAACTGGAACTGCTCGGCAGCCAAACGCCAGGATAGTGCATATGGCCGAAAAGGACGAAGCGCGCTTCTGGGTGATGACGCTGTGCCCACTGACGGGCAAGATGGGCGCCGTGCCGCCCTGCTCGCCACATCTGATAGGGCTGGCGCGGGGGAAAGAAGATGCAGGCGAGCCGGTAGAGGCGATGATGCAGCTGCCGTTGGGTGGGATCGTAGTGGGTGCCGCTGCGGATATGGGCGGCGCGGTGAGCCGCTAAGAGTTCGGGGAGCGCACTCTGGTCTTCGTTGAGTTTCATTCGCTCCCGCTCCTCGCGAATGAGGCGACGCATGAGGGGGGCATAGCGGGACCACGGCGCCGAGCAGTCCCAGAAGATGTCCCCATGAGTGATCCAGACTGCTCCTCCAGCCAGACTGAGCTCTAGAGTGGGAGAAAGCCCTGGGTCGTGATTTCCGGTGATGAAGGTGGTTTCCAGCGGGGCCGCTTTAAAAAATGAAAGTACGTCCTCTACGTAAGGGGCGCACTTGGGGTGGCGGGTTTCTACCGTGTCGCCATTGAGGATCAGGTGCCGAACACCTTCGAAGAGCGGCGTGAGTTCTGAGAGCGCTTCCAGGCCTCCTCGGTCGAGGTAGTGCAGGTCGGAAAGAATACGGACGATGTGCTCAGCCACAACGCGGAGCCAACGAGGCTCTGGTGGGACGGCAAACTCCAAAGTTGCTGGCGAGAGCGACAAAAAAGCCGACCCGGCGATCGAGTCGGCTATCCAAACCAAAAGAGAGAAACCAATCAGTTCTTACCGCCGAATCCGGGAATCAGCCCTTTGAGGGAAGGCATGGCAAACTTTTGGTAGTCGGCGGGAGCTTTGAAAAGGCTGTCGGGGAGAGAGGTCTTCTCGACATTGACGACCTCCATCGTGGTGGTGGTGCCGCGTTTTTCGGTCACTACCGTGCGCAAGGGGAAGAAGCCCTTTTCATAGAGCGCTTTCTCCCAACCCGAGGATTTGTTTTTTCCTGCTCCGGGACCAAAGGCGTTAGCGCTAACGTAGTGCCCAAGGCCTTCGGTAGCCCAGACCTCGACCGGCTCTTTTTGGTCTTTCGTTTTGATGAGGTACTTTGTGGCCTTATAGCCTGCGATGGTGGTGGTCTCGTTGGTTTTTTCGACGGATGTCAATTCCGCGGCTTCCGCTGCTTTTTGCGTCAAATCCGAGTCTTTGAACGAATGCGTCATATACATTTTCTGCTCGGGCATGAGCACCGTGGCTTCTTGGGCCTTCATATCCACGATTGTGGATAGCGTGCCGCCACCTTTCTCTGGGTTTTCCATGTCTATGCGCATCTTACTGTCTTTGATCGCGTAGCTCATGGGCATTGTTTCCGACTTTTTGCCCTTTTGGGTTGTGATCGTCATCTTGATCTTGCCCTCGAACGTATCCGCGCCGTGGAGAAAACTGGCGGCAATCGTCAGAGATAGGACCAGCGAGAGAAGTGTTTTCATGCACCGATTGCACTAGCGATCAAAGAGACGCAGGGCAAGGGGAGAGCGGGGGGCCAATCGGCTGAGGGCTTGCCTGTAAGACGCCGGCTCGTTTGGAGTGGGTGATGGCACTCTTTGGATCACTGTCCACCCTCCAGCATCAACTCGCTGACGCTCCGCGTTTTGCTTCAACCTACGCCTATCTGGCGGAGTTGTTGACTCCCGGAAGCCCGGCCCGGAATCGGCTGGATAAGATCGAAGTGGGTAAGTCCGAGAAAGTCGATTTGGGCGGAGGGGTGTTCGCGATGGAGCAGGTTTATATGACCAAGCCGTCGTCCGACGTGGTTTGGGAATCACATCGCGCTTACATTGACGTCCAGGTGGTTGTGGTAGGTGACGAGTATCTGGAAGTAAACGACGTGGGTGCGCTGGTCGTATCTGAGGACCACACTCCTGGAAAAGACGTGCTTTTTTACCGTCCCTCCGCCCCGACTTCCAAGCTTCGTTTGGGACCCGGTGGCTGTGCGGTCTTTTTCCCGGTCGATGGTCATCGTCCCTCCATGGTAGTGGCCGAGCCCCTGCTCGTGCGTAAAACCGTAGTGAAGGTTCCGGTCGCATAGTAGGCCTTCGCATCCTGCGTGAATTATCGTCACCAGTTTCATGCCGGGAATTTTGCGGACGTGGTGAAGCACGTCGTGCTGGGCGCGTTGCTGGCACGGATGAAGCAGAAGGAGCGTCCGTTTTTGTATCTCGATACCCATGCGGGGCGCGGCCGCTACGATCTCATGGTGGCAGGGCGGGGAGATNNCCTGGGGTTGGGCCGTATCGAAAAGGCCGATCCGCTTCCGCCGCTGGTGGCTCAATACCTCGAAGCCGTCCAGGTGTTGGATCGAGCTGCAGGGAATCTTCAGCCCGAGATTCGGTATTATCCAGGCTCACCGCGGCTCGCCCGCTATTGGATGCGATCGCAGGACCGCTTGGCCCTCTGCGAATTGCAACCGGCGGAATGTGCGGCGCTCACCNNTGGAGAAAGGGGTCAGAGTGCATCCCATGGATGGATACACAGCACTCAAAGCGATGCTTCCTCCTCTGGAAAAGCGGGGCTTGGTGCTTATTGATCCACCGTTTGAGTCCCCGGCGGAGTGGTCCGATCTCGTACAAGCGATGAGCGACGGCCTCAGGCGTTTCCCTTCCGGGGTGTTTGCTATTTGGTATCCGCTCACCGAACGCGCGCGGATTGAACGCTTCGTCGATAGTCTCCTCGCCTTATCCCTGCCTCCCACGTGGCGAGCGGAAGTTGCCGTCGCTGGTGAAGGAGGTCTGCTCAAGATGCGCGGCTGCGGTTTGGTAGTGATCAATCCACCCTGGCAACTGGACGACGAGCTGATTCCNNGAAGCCAGGTGTGGGTCGCAAAAAAAGGATCGAGGTTTCCCTCGATCCTTGGCGAAAGGTGGGCTCTGAGCTCGTTTGACTCAGGCGGATATCCGCTGCGCGCCGGCTGCTTTTAGGCGGGTCGCTGTGAACGGAAGCTCAGAGTAGAACTGAGCGGGCGTCGGAAGCGAGGGTGCGCGGAAAATGGGACGTCCCCATTGGACGTCATAATGCGGCACCACTTGCACCGAGCCTTGCGGCCGCGGGGGCGGCAGGGGATAAGGCTGGAAAGGAAGTGGCATAGAAGTAGGAGGTGATAGGGGTTTTTTCGGCACAGAACCGGACCATCTTGAACGACATGAAGAAAATTTCTTTGTGCCAAAAAAAGAGTCGCCAACTACTGCGGTGCGCACGGTTCCGAGCGGCCTAACCGGTTCGAAAAAGGCGCACCGCGAGAGTGACGGGAAGACACGGCTATGCGACCTGGGCGAGCGCCTCAGTCGAGCTGTTCCGCTTCACTGCCGATTTCTTCGGTAGGTGCAGCGTCAGTACGCCCTGGACGAGTTCGGCTTGCGNNGTCGATGGTGCTGCCGAGCCTAAGCACCAGCTGATAGTCACGCTGGGCACTTTCCAGGTGGAGCGCCTGCCAATTGACGCGCACCAGGTGAGTCTTGCAGGCAGTGACAATGAGGTCTGGGCCTCGGCACGTGATTTCCACACCGGCGGCATCCACGCCGGGCACATAAACGGTGAGCTCCACGGCCTCAGCATGCTCCGTACAGTCGTAGTGCGGTTTGCGGAGGGGTTGCTGTTTGGAAGCACCCCGGGCAAGACGGCTACGGCTGCGGTCGGATTTGAGCGGGTGGATGATCGTATGCATGGGAAAAGAGGGAAGCGGCCTCGGGTCCGTTGGGACCGCGGGGCTCATTCAGAGTCTAATGGTGTCCGATTCTCGGATCTTAGACCTGAGAGCCCGCTACGGATTTGGATTGTTTATTCCAGTTCACCGACGCCGGGCGCATGTAGACACAGCATTGCTGACCGCATGCCTTCGTAAACGAAGTGCCTGCGTGGCTGTGAACATGTTGGAAGGCCTGGGTCATGAAGTGGGAACTGGGTGAAAGAGTAGTTAGCTTTTAGCAATGATCGCGCCAAGCTCAAAATTCTTTCGGAGAAAATACAGTTGGGGCAAAAATAACCAGAGAAAGGGAGTACAGGTGGGTCGCTGGCTCTGGAGTTGCCGCTGCGATGAGCTACCCCCAGGGTGAACACCCTATGCCGTCACTCACGGATTCGCAAACCACCTTGGCAGAACTGAAGTCACGCGTGCTCCGTTTTGCTCACGAGCGCGNNATTGGGAGCAGTTTCACGCACCGAAAAATTTGAGCATGGCTTTGGCGGCAGAGGCCGGGGAATTGATGGAGCACTTTCTCTGGGCTTCTCCCGAGGCCTCTCGAGATATTGCGCAGTCGTCAGCGAAGCGGGCGCGGATCGAGGAAGAATTGGCGGATGTGGTGATCTACGCGCTCGAATTTGCCAATATCACGGGGATTGATGTCGCTGCGGCGATCGAACGAAAAATGCAGGCCAATGCAGCCAAGTATCCCGTTGAAAAGGCAAAAGGACGCGCTGAGAAGTACGACGAACTTTGAAATCGGAGGAGAGAGCGCAGGGCTCGCCTCGTGCGCTTTTCGGTTACGATTTGGGGCGAAACACCTTCATGACCGCGTCGTGAGTTTCCAAGCGAGGACCGCCGATGAGATCGATGCAGTAGGGGATTGCCGGGAAAACTGACTCCAGGTTTTCGCGGATGGCTTTGGGCCGTCCCGGGAGATTCACGATCAAAGTCTGCCCGCGAATTCCTGCGGTCTGGCGCGAGAGAATGGCGGTGGGCACATAGCGGAGTGACGTGGCTCGCATCAACTCGCCGAACCCCGGAAGTTGTTTTTCGCATACGGCGAGCGTGGCTTCTGGAGTGACGTCTCGGGGTGCCGGTCCGGTCCCTCCCGTCGTGACAATCAACGCGCAACGTACCTCGTCGGCCATGCGTTTTAACTCGTTTTCGATGACCGTCTGTTCGTCGGGGATGACGCGGTACTCGAGAGTGAACGGCGTGCTCAGCCACTCTCGAAGAAGCGCAGCGCAAGCCTGACCGGGGATGTCTTCGTAGATTCCGGCACTGGCACGGTCGGAAATGTTGAGAATGCCGATGACGATGCTCACGTGTGAGAGACAATGGACCTGTGGCGAGGTGACAAGGGACAAGAAACGAAGAGTGATGGCCCGCGTGAGTTTCTTTGTCGTCGTGCTCTATTAGGGGAGAGCGCCACCACTCAAAGAAAGCACGTCCTGGGGTGATTTTCCTGCGAGCCGCAGCGACCGCAAACTGAGCGAATCATGTCGTTTGGCGAGGCGTACCCCTTCGGAATCAGTCACCAGTGGGCAGTGAAAAAATTCTGGCGGAGGAACACCGAAGGCGCGAAACAGCAGCAATTGCCGGAAGGTAGACCGGATGAGATCGGCGCCGCGGACCACCTCCGTGATTCCGAAGTCGAGATCGTCCACCACCGACGCTAGTTGANNCCAAGAAGTCGCCGAAGTCGTATCCGGCTGTTGCGTACTGCTCTCCAAAATGTTGATCCACAAACTGCAGCCGTTCACCATCCGGAACACGAAATCGCCAGTTTTCCGCCGTTTTTTCTCCCAAGGCTGGTAGCAGTTGATCCAGCGGTGGTCTGAACTCGGGTGGATAGACCGGTTCGTCCAGGGGATGGCCCGAACCTCCTTCATGAGGTGCGCTGGTTGCTTCGAGCACGTCGCGTCGTGAGCGATGGCAGGGATAAATCAAACCGTTGCGATGAAGTTCCGCCAAAGCCTGCTGGTACCGCGGCAGGCGTTGGCTCTGCGAGATCATCGGCCTGTCCCATGCTATTCCCAACCAGGCAAAGTCCTCGACAAATGCATCCACGAACTCCGGTCGGCACCGGGCGACATCCAGGTCATCATTGCGGAGGAGCAATCGCCCATGACGCACCCGGCAGCGTTCGGCGGCCTGAAGGAAGGTCCGAGCGTGCCCAACATGGAGAAATCCGGTAGGGGAGGGTGCGAGGCGGCCGCAGTACATGGAAAAATGAGCCGAGGCTATTCGGGCCGTGGGAAAGGCAGATGTCGATCTTGCGGTGATATGCTTCGGCCGCGGCTTGGTTGACGCAAAGGCCTGCGTGGGGAAACTAGAGGTCGGTCATGCCATCTCCTCTTCACGCCCGCAAACTGCTCTGTGTTTATTGTTCCTCAAGCGCGTCTCTGGATCAAAAGTACTATCTCTCAGCGGAAGCACTTGGTCGTGGCTTGGTCGCTCGCGGTTGGGGTCTTGTCTATGGAGGAGGCCGTCGAGGATTAATGGGATCAGTGGCGCATGCGGTGCAACAAGCTGGGGGACACGTCGTGGGCATTATCCCCGAGTTTATGAAAAGCCGGGAGCTTGCCTTCAACGAAGCCAATGAACTGGTCACCGTTAGCACCATGCGTGAGCGCAAACAGCAAATGGAAGAACGGGCGGATGCTTTTGTGACGTTGCCCGGTGGAATTGGTACCCTCGAAGAGCTTACTGAGATCATGACCCTGCGGTATCTCAACCAATTGTCCAAGCCCGTGGTGCTGGTGAACCAGGATGGCTTTTATGACGATCTTCTGCGCTTCTTCGATCGCATGGTGGCGGAGCGTTTTAAGTCTCCCGGGATGAATGACCTTTTTGCTGTGGCCAATGACGTCGACGATGTTTGGCGGCATTTGGAGTCGCCTCGTCCTTTTATGGCAGACGAACTGTGGCGTTGATTATGACGCCCGACCTTGCAGTGGTTTGCAGCCTGCTCGCTCACTATGCGCGGGAAGAAAAAGATCACTCACAGCAGCAAGCATGTCAGGTGATCCTGACTTTTATCGAGCAGCACCCTGATTGCCTATTACGAACGTGCCTTGAGGGTCACCTCACCGGATCGGCGTGGATCGTGAATCCAGCGCGAACCTGTGCTCTCCTGACTCACCATCGGAAACTAGGAAAGTGGCTGCAACTTGGGGGCCATGCCGATGGCAATCCGGACCTGGTTGCTGTGGCACTGCAGGAGGCGAAAGAGGAGAGCGGACTGGAGTCAGTCCAACTGGTGAGTCCTGGGATCTTCGATCTCGATTATCACCCGATCCCCGCGCGCAAAGATGTACCCGCGCACCTTCATTTCGACCTACGGTTTCTTTTCGAGGCGGATGATCGTGTTGCGTGGCGTGTGAGTGAGGAGTCCATCGACCTCGCCTGGGTACCCTTGGAGCGCATATCCACGCTGAACCCTGAGCCGTCCTTGGTCCGAATGGTGACTAAGACGCCCCGAGAACGGCACGTTTGAAGACCGCGAGTCGCGCTAGCCGCCACCTACCGAGCTTCACCCCGTGGCGTCGTTATCGTGGGCGACCATGACGAACGAACTAGGGCTGTTTCCAGAGGGGGAGGGCGTCCGTTGCCTGTATCCAACCGGTCTGACCGTTGCTAAAGGCGATGCGATGCCACTTGAGAAACGTTTTTTCTATCCGCGCGAGAGAGCCTGCAGCGACCGGAGTGGTTTTCTGCGTGGTGTCCGCTTCGGTGGGGATGGAGCGGAGAACCGTGGGTTTCCAAACGATGACTGCGGTGGCGTCCGCGGTGGGGCCGTAGAGACGCCGCGCGGAAAGAGAAAGGGCGGCGACGAGAACGCCGCCAACAATAACCGTGCAACCCAAAGCCCGGAGGNNATTCCACCTGCCGCGAGCCAGGCCGAGAGTACAGTGGCGTAACTCCACTTGGCAGGTGAGAGAACCTGGGCGATCCTATGCAGTGGGTTGGGAGTCAAGAAGCTCCCGAGAATCGGAGGCGTGTAGCCCGCCCGCTGGAGTGCGAGCGTCCAAGTCCAACGCACTTTTTCGTTGTTCGGCTGTTGCACAAAAGCGGCTGAGGCGTGAGCCGCAGCTTCGCCCCAGCGGTCTTGCTGACCCAGAGCCAGCGCTAAGTTGTGGTGGGCGATCCAGTCCGTTGGGTTAGAGGCCAAGCGTTCTCGGAAAGCCGATTGCGCTGCGGAAAAATCTCCTTTGGCATAAGACTCCAGTGCAGACGCACCGTGCAGCGACGGTAGCGAAAGAAGTAGCGTGACCAGAGCAACGAACGGAAGAAGGTTTTGGGGTTTGAAGAGGGAGAGAGCGGAAAAAGCGGGTACCCTTTGACGTTCAATCGCACCACGCGCGCGTTCCCCCCAATTCGGCGGGAGCTGTGAGGTTCCAGAATAGAGGGCTCGGTCAGTTTCCCTCCATAGATCCATCCAGGTATCAACATCCTGGTTACCGCGGGCTTCGAGAGTTTTCGAGAGCAGTGGCTGGGAGGGAGACGCGTGGGGGACGCGAAGCAGGAGAAGGACATCGCGCTGCCAGGCACGGAGGAGTGTACGGAGTTGCCCCGCGTCCTGTGTCTGACTGATCCCCTTTAACGTTAGGAGCAAGCGAGTCCGCGCTTCCCGCTCCGCTCGACGAGGGTCGCGCTGACGTGCCCGCCGCAGAGCGAGGGCGAACCACGCTATGAGCAGCGCGGCCCCGGCGCTGGTCGCTCCGATGATCATAGCCAACCGGCTCAGAGGAACGGCGGTAGACGTCGTACTGGCGAGTGGTTCGCCCGGGATGAGTTGGGGCAATGCGGCCGGTCGAGCAGGCGGAGGGAGGACGTTGGAAGCGGCAGAGGTTCCCGAGGGGGCGGCGTTCTCGCCGTTGGCGACGGGAGTTCCTGTTGGAGACGTTGAGGAAGCGACGGGACCCGTGACCACGATTTCTGTTCGCTCCGTTTGGATGGTGCGGTACTGACCTGACTTGGGATCGAAGTAGCTCCATCGATACGGACCGACGGTGTAGGTACCTGGGCGAGTGGGAATCAAGACCACGTCTTCCGTGAAGGTAGCGTCAAAGAGAGTGCCTTCTTTCGGAATTCGTTTGGGTTGCGGCTGCACCACACGAAAATCCCGGCTGGCCTGACGACTGGGTAGCCCGGAGATATCCGGCCAATTGCCGGTACCGGCGAGTTCCAGGGTCCACGTCACCGGTTCTCCCACTGCTGCAGTGGTCGGTATGACCTTGGAGGTGAGGACAAACTCCCCGACTGCTCCGTTGAATTCGGTAGGTGCGCCACCGGGCAAGGGCTTCACGGTGAGGGAAGGAGCGAGTGAAGTGATGGCGTATTGCTCCATGGTGGGTCGGGCAAACACGCCGAACATGGACGTGCCGGTCTGCAGGTTGACCAATTGCTGAGCAGGCTTGAGGGTGAAGGTGCCGGGGGTGCGGACAGAAGCACGGCTGCGATGCGTGGCTTCGAGCCAGGATTCGCCACCTTTCATCATGTCGATGGTTTCCATCTTGCCCCATTCTTCCACGGTGAGCGGAGCGGGATTCCATTCTACTGGCCCACCTAGATTCGGGCTGAAGCGTCGTGCGAGTGATAGGGTATACTGTAACGGAAAGACTTCACCTGCCCACACCCCTTGCGCAGGCAAGTGCAGCCGTGAGTAGACGATCGAGTCGAGTGACGTGCCGGACTGTCCTACGGTGGCCTCGCCCACTTCGTAAGTCACGGAGGGGACGGTCACCGCGCCGCGGTCGGTGGTGATATCGAAGGCCGGAATCTGCAACGAACCGCGTTGGGACGGACGCACGAGATAATTCAAAATGACCCGACGCGTCACAGATCCGTTGATGACCTGGGTACTTTGACTGGTTCCGGACAATTCCAACACGGTACCGGTGAGCGCGGGGAGTGAAGGCGTGCCGGTGGGACTGCAGCCCTCGAGGACAAGCTGCAGCTCCGTGGTTTGCCCGACGCCGAGAGATCCCCGATCGGGATGCCAGCGTGCCGTTTGCGCCCGCAGGAGGCCCTGGGCCGCGCAGAGAACAAAAAGAAGCGCCGCGCAGAGGCGTAGCGAGAGAATGAAGGACTTCCGAAGGGATGAGAGCATTACCAGTCCTTTCCTTTTTTCGCGTTTGCCGGAGCGGGGCCCTCGATCATCCGGAACAGCTGCGCAGGTGAATCTTGTCGGCGCAGGGCTTCTAGCTTTTGCAGCGGAATCGCCAAATTGGGATTCTGAGTCTCGGCTGACGGTTGGAGATCTTTATTGTGCTGCCCGCCGACGGATTGAGTCTCTTCCGAGCCGGGCTCGGGAGCACTCTGCGGTTCTGCTGGATTCTTTTCTTTCATGTCACCGAACGCGGAGTTTTTCTGAGCGTTTTCTCCCGGTTGCGGCTCGTTTTGGTTTTGCCCCTGTTGGTCTGCGTTGGGATCGCTGGAGGTGTTGTCTTTCTGTTCCTGTTTTCCGTCCTGTTTACCTTGGTCAGAGGATTTCCCATCCTTGGAGCCTTCCTGTGACGAGGAGTCATCCTTGTCTGATTCGGAGTCCCCCTGGTCGCCTTGGTTCTCCTGGTTTTTATCCTTTTGCTGCTGCGACTTGTCCTGCGACTCAGGTGGCGTCTCAGGCGGTTTTTCTTTCAACGCCTCCAAGTCCTCGCGCAGTTTTTCCCACGCGGCGGCTTTGGGGTCCTTTTTTTCGCCGGCGTTGACAGCATCCAGAGCGGTCTCAATCACGGACGCTGGTGTCGGTTCGCGAGTTTGCAGTTTGCGACGAGCGTAATCGAGTGTGGTCTCTGCCAACCGGGCGAAGTCTTTCGCGCTCGGGTTTTCTTTTACGCAGAGCTCTGCGACCACCTGCGTGAGTGGTTCAGCAACGGTGTCGGCAGAGGGAGCCGCAGCGCCCAGCAGGGCTAGGGTGGGGACCCAACCAATGACGAGAGATTTCAGCATCGTCTTCATGAACGTAGTGGGACCAAAGGAAGTGCGCGAGGACGCGGGCGAACGGGAAACTCTTTCCAAAAACTCCAGGCGATAAGAAGAAAAGCAGGTACAAGCGCCCACTGAAAACGCTCTGCTAGGCGCACCTGGTTTACTTCGCGAAATTCGCCTTTGGCACCTGCTTCGACGGTGGTTTGAAGAAGAGCGGCCAGATCGACCCAACTGGAAGCGTCCGTGTAGACGCCCGACGTCGCCTCCGTTAACGCGCGGAGTGTTCCGCTTTCGAGGCGCGAGAGGACCACGGCGCCGCGCTCGTCTTTGACGAACCCGCCCTGTGTATCCGGAATCATAGAACCGTCGGCTGTGCCGATGCCTAGGCCTATGATGCGAATTCCTTTGGATTTTACCTCTTCGAGCTGGGCTCGCCAAGAATCGTCCATGGCTTCGCCGTCGCTTAGTACAATCAAGAAACGATCGGCTCCGCCATCGGCGCTGAACGACGTTAGGGCGGTTTCGAGAAGGGCTTGGTAATTGGTGCCGCCTTCGGGAAGGTAATCGGGATTCAACTCGGGAAGAAACTCGCGCAGGATCTCGTAGTCGGAGCTCAGTGGACTTTGCAGGAAAGCGGTCCCGGAAAAGACGATTAACCCCACGCGTTCTCCCGCCAGCCGTTCGAGCAGGGATTGGATCAGCAGTTTACTTCGCTCGAGTCGCGAGGGCTTCACGTCGTTCGCGAGCATCGAACGAGAAAGGTCGATCGCCAAAAGAATCTCTCGTGATTGGTCGAACACGGGTTCGTCGATGCGTCCCCATTGCGGACGAGCGAGGGCTAGCACGATGAACACCAATCCGAGGTAGAGGCGGATACGCGGACTGCGGTTTGACCGGTTTAGACTAGAAGCACCGAAGTGAACGCCTGAGCCGGTGGCTTCGCCGCGGATCATCTTCGATGTACCTTGGACTTCGCGTCGCCGATGCCGCCGCCACTCCCATGCGATGAGGAGCATGGGAAGTACGATCAAACCAAGAAGATGGGGGTGTGCGAAGGTCATGGACGGAGACCTCCGGTCGCAGGAGCCACGTGAGCTGGCTTGAGGGCTGAGGGGATCGCTGACGGGGTGACTACACGGCGGGATCGAGTGCGGGAGAGAAGCGCGGCGATCAGCATGAACAGGCCACCTGGAACCGCGGTCCAGGCAAACAGCTCCGTGGTCAACAAGTAGCTCTTGGCTTGGAATTCAATTTTTTGCGCGCGGTCGATGGCTTTGAACGCGTTTTCGACGGTGCGCGTGTCGTCTGCTCGGAAGTAGCGACCACCCGTTTCTCGAGCGATGGCCAAGAGAGCGGTTTCGTCCAAGTCGGAGGGAACGTGGCGGCTACCGATGCGATTACCGGCTTGGTCGAAACGGGGGTAGGGGACCAAGCCATCACGTCCTGCGCCAATGGTGTAAACCGGCACTCCGCGCGATCGGGCAATCTCAGTCGCTTGGGCAGGGGTCATACTTCCGCGGTTGTTCGCGCCGTCGGTGAGAAGAACAACAAATGCTCCCTTGCGCTGGCNNGGCCACACCCAGACCATCACCGATGGCGGTGCCGTCCTCGATAAGTCCTGGACGAAGGCGTTCCACCTGTCGTTCCAACCAAGCGTGATCAAACGTCAGCGGAGCGAGCGTGTAGGCCCGGCCCGAAAAGACGACGATGCCGATGCGATCGGAAGGACGATTTCCGATGAAGGCTTGTATCACCGGTTTAATTACCTGCAGTCGGTTGATGCGTTCGCCGTTCCGCTCGAAGTCCTCTGCCAGCATAGATCCGGAAAGATCGATAGAAAGAATGAGGTCGTACCCTTCCGAACGGACTTCTCGTTTGGTCTCGATGCGTTGAGGACGAGCCAGGGCCACGATTAAAAGTATGAGGCCGAGAAGAGCAAAAAGCGCTGGCCAGCGTGAGGCGGGGATCAAGGAGGGCCGATACCAGNNCCCGGGAATCACCAGGAGGAGCAGGAGCCAGTAGGGATCTTTGAGGACTAAGCTACTCATACTCTGGCCCTCATGCGTGCGTGAAAAAACCGAACGAGCGCATCAAGGCGGTTCTCTGCCGTGCTGACGACCAAGCGGCTATTCGGATCGGGAAAAAGTCGGGTCCAGGCTTCATCTCGTTCCGCGCGCCAAGCAGCATGCGCGGCTCGTTCTGCGGACGAGCCTTCCAGTGTTACGAGCTGGCCTTGTGTCGGATCGTACACTACCCAGTTTTCTCCTTCCGGAAGCTGCCGTTCCCAGGGATCATCGATGCGGAAACCGAGGGGNNAACCCGCGGGGGAAAGTCACCGAGCCAAATCAACACAGAGTGTTTAGGAGCGGCCCGTGAAATTAAACGCCAAGGAATTTCTTCGTGGAGCGATGGGGAGGGCGAGGACCCTGGGAGATCCAGGGACGTCACCGCTGGGGCGACGCTGCCAATCAGGGTGGCGGCGGCATGCATGATGGCGCCTCTTCCCCGAACAGGTTCCTTGAAGGTGTATCCGCCCGGCGTGGCATGGACAAAGCCCACACGATCTCGATTTACCGCGCCGAGCATCATGACGAGGCCTGCGAGTTCGAGGAGCGCCTCGCGCTTAGAAACGGCGCCAGATCCAAACTGTAGGCTCGGGGAGTCTTCNNCAAATTTTTTCCGGTACGGTTCGCCTAGGCGGGCGGTGACGTTCCAATCAATGTCCCGCACGTCGTCGCCGAATTCATAGCGGACAACCTGATCGAACTCCATCCCGCGTCCCCTCAGCGCCGAACGGTATTCGCCGCTGAGCACATTCTCCACGGCATGGCGAACCCGCCACTCCAGTTGCCGCAGCAGGGCAAGCGAAGAGGTGGTAGCCAAAGTCGAGGAAGGAAGCGCCACGGGATAGTGAGAGAATCGGGGGGAGAAGGGGAGAAAGAGGCGATAAAACCGAGGCGTGGATTACAAATGAGGGACGGCAGTCTTCTCGAGCACCTGCGCCACAATGCGATCCGCGTTTTGCTCCGCTGCTTCGGCTTCGTAAGTCAGGCCGATGCGATGCCGGAGGACGTCAGGTGCTATTTCCTGAACCAAGGATGGGCTGACATAGTCGAGTCCACGCAGCCAAGCGAGCGCCCGGCTGGCAGTATAAAGTGCGAGCGATGCGCGGGGGGAGGCGCCGAAGGTCAGGAGACGAAACCCCTTATCGTCTGCGACGGTCAAAGCGCGTGTTCCTCGGACCAGCGAGAGGATGTACGCCTCGATAGCGGGAGCGATATGGATTTGATCCACCGCAGCACGAAGCGAGAGCAGTTCTTCGCCGCTGGAAACGGCAGTCAAGGCGGGGGCTTNNTGGATAGGTCCCCTCCTGCTCGACGGGATTTTGGGTAGCCATCACCAAGAATGGCTTGGGCAGGATGTGCGTTTCCCCGCCGATGGTCACTTGGCGCTCGGCCATGGCTTCGAGCAAGGCGCTTTGCACCTTGGCGGGGGCTCGGTTGATTTCGTCCGCGAGGACCAAATTGGCAAAAATTGGCCCACGGTGGGCTGAGAAGGTGCCGTCCTTTGGCGAAAAGATCATCGTTCCGACGACATCGCTGGGGAGCAGATCGGGGGTGAACTGGATGCGTTCGAACTGAACGCCAAGCACGGCCCCAAGCGATTTGACCAAAAGCGTCTTAGCCAAACCGGGCATCCCTTCNNTGAGAGGAGGGCCACGAGTAGACGTTCAATCACGAGGTCTTGTCCAATGACGGCCTGACCAATTTCGTCGCGTAGCTTTTGAGACCAAGTAGGGCCAGTGAGCATAGGGAAGAGCGGGAGAAATTCACACGATTCTGCGCCGGGGGCGAGGGAAAGTTTGTTTCAGCCCGAAGCTGCATTTGACTCTCAATCCCCGAGCAGGTTTCACCGAAGCATGCCCAGGGCCAACGCGTTTCCATTTCTTGATGAGGCGTTAGGGCGGCGCTTGGCAGAGATGGGAATCAAGGCCGAAGACGTCGATNNTGCTTGCGGCATCTGCCTTCAGGGATCGAAGTCCGTTGCCAGGGCGGACGCTCGCAATCGTCCAACCGTGACGATGCCTGGGCACTTTTAGCGGATAAGTTCCACACAACGAGAGAAAAGCAGGCGGCGGAGGTTCGTTTTGCAAAAGAGGCACAGCGCCGACGGACGCGTCCCCTGTCGAAAGGACAAAAACAACGAAGAGTGGAGTCTAAACGTAGAAATGCGTCCAAACGTGCGGATCGACGAGGGAGCGGCGAGGCCTAAACCCACGCTCTCCTTCCAGCTCTAATTTTTAGAACCCTAACCACTTCCTCCCCGATGTTCAGAATCTGTTTCTCTCCATTTCGACTCAG
>DKKJ01000403.1 GCA_002455175.1 Opitutaceae bacterium UBA6669 | reverse complement strand
AGATCAGCTGGGCACCGGTAAGAAATCGCCCCTGCTGAGAGAGGGGCCCAGCTGGATTTCCAAGGATGTAATTGAGGGAGATGCGAAGATCGTCTCCTTTCAGGCGGTAGCTTACACCGAGCACTACATTTTCGCTTCGGGTGTCAGGAGACGCTGTATTGGCCTCATAGCTCTCAAAGCGTGCAACCATTCTCAGAGCAGNNGCACGTTCGGTCGTTGGCGACGCTGGATCTAATTTGTTTACGTAGCCATTCGCTCCGACATTGAAGGCTACCGCTTTGTCCTGGAACTTCGTTTTTACTAAGGTTCCCGCAACGCGTCCGGCCGTTAGAAAGTTGTCGTTGTCGTTGAGACCGTTGTTGACGCCGTTGCCGTTGAACACACCCGTCGAGTAGCTGACTCTACCGTCAAGCATGTCCCCAAACACCCCAATGCCTATCTTTCGCCCGACGGTTAGGCGATCATTGGGCAGAGAGCGTTCGATCGTGTGGACTTTCGTGTCACTGGTGAGTTGTTCGTACCCAAACGGCGTTTTGAACTGACCTAGCCGGACATTGAAGACGCGCGCGTTGGAATAGGTGGCATAAGCGTCCGTGAGTTGCGCAGAATAGCCCGATTTCCCCGAGAGGGAGTTATTGCCGTAGTCGGCTTCCAGCTTGAAAGAAACAGGTTCCTTCCACTGCCCCTGAACACCCAAACGAGCTCGGCGAAGAAGGAACCGATCGCGAGCATTAGCNNAACAATCGGATTAACGGATGCTCCTGGCTTAGCGCTGATTCCGAGCCGGTCTCTGAGAGTCGTGTTTTCCTCACGCAAGGTGGTCACTTCTTTCTCCAGACGGGCTAACCTTTCCTCTACCGAGAGCGTTTGGCTCGAAGCGGCGTGGGTCGTTAAGCCTGCCAGTAGAACCGAAAATAGCGTGGGATGAAGGCGTAAAGGCATGAGAGTCACTACAACCTATCGACACTGGGGACGGCCCCTGTAACGAGGGGATGAGTAGCTCTCATCGAGGGCGAAAAACCCTACTTTTATACTTTATTATTATTTGTGAGCCGGCGGGAAAATCGGCGTCGTTGCCCTACCGTGTACAAACGCGGATTTACCTCTCGTACTCAGGACGATAGCGAAGATTCTACTTTCCATCTCTGGCTCGGCCCAGTCGCAAATAGGCCACGGGTTTTACAAGTTGAGCCAGGTAAGAAAGGGATATTCGGCTCGGATTTTATNNGTCTGTCCGGGTGAGTACAACGCGAGAAAACCCATCACCGTCCGTGCGTCTTCTCGATTGAGATTTCACGTCCGGATCGATCGTAGTCGTCTCGAGAGGACGCACTCGCGAGCTGATTCCTGCGTCTTCCGTTTCGTTAGAAACTGAACGTGGCCGTAAGATCGAATTTTCGCGGCACGATGAAAGAGTACTGGCTCGGAGTCGCGACGCGGGACGGATTGGTGATGTCGCCGCCGGGTGGGCGTAGTACAGTATTATAGTAGAGTAACATGTCTTCTCCGAGCAGATTGCTCACACGGAAATCGAGACGAACCGTCATTTTTTCACGCAGTTTGAAACTGTAGCCCACGACTGCAGTGACGAGGGAGTAGGGTTTGCGGTAAACGGGAGTAGTGGCATCCACCGAGGGGTCGTCAGCGGCGGTGGTGGCACCTGTGGCGATGGAGTCGCCTCCGCGATAACCAATGACTTCCTTGCCGCGATAGTTCACTCCGGCGCCGAGGCGAAGGTTTTTAAGGCGACCGTTACGGAACGTGTAGTCCGTGAATATATTTCCCGTACTCTCAACCAGACGAGCAACTTTTTGGGGAGCAGCCGTCAGGTTACGGACAATTTCATTCATTTGATTGAACGCATTGGCGGAGCTTTGGGCGTCAGGTGAGTTGAGAGAAGATACGCCCGCATTGAGCACCGCGACTCCGTTGACCACGCTGACTCCGGCGTCGGCCAGAATATTTTTGAATAAGGTGTCGTTGGCGATCACGTAAGCCCGAGTATCCGAATACGCATCGAGCTCGACCGCATTTTGACGCGAAAAGTTGGCTGATACCCGCCACGCTGGAGTGATATTGGCGACCAGTTCAAACTCGTAACCATCGGAAGCGCGATTCGCACTGTCGAAGTAGTTTCCAGGCACGTTCGGCATGCCCCGTGCGTTAACTCCACTGGGAGAGAGGTCGTTGAGAACGTTGGTATTTGCGAGAGCGTTGAAGAGATTTCCAAGTGCATTGGCTAAACCTCCATTGGTACCGGTGCCCCGCGGCAGTCCGATCTGCTCACTTTCATAGCGTGTGGANNCGAAAAAAGAGAAGCGAAGTCCGGCGTCCCAGCCAGTTGAGGTCAAAGGAACAAAACGCTCGCCGTCCAACTGCAGTTCTCCGGCGGGTGGAGACCACGTTTCGGCATAGTTGCCAAAGACGCTGGCCCATTTAAGGACGTGCACGACAGCTCCCGTGGAATAGGTATCCACCGAACCCGAGAGTACGGGGAGGGAATAATCATCGCGAAAACGGTCGTTGGCATACTGGGGCTGGCGCACGTTGTTGGTCCGTGGCCTTACCAAGGCCTCTGTTCTGGGGCCGGTGGGATTGCCGGCGGCGTCTTTAGGAATATAGGTGAGACCGAAGTAGTCGTCGGGTGCTTGAGAGCGGTAGATGATGTCGGTGCCATTCCAGTTATTCGGTTGATCGCCCCGCAAAATCATCTGATCGGTGACGCTCTCGTAGTCATCACGACGAATGGCACCGAGGAGATGGAGGCGGTCTTTGAAGAAGGTCGCTCCCAAGGCTGCTTGCGCGTATTTGAAGTTGTCGGAAATGAGCGCAGTGTCGTTGGGTCGGCTAGCATCAATGACAAATCCCATGGGGATCTGACGCGTGGTTCCTGAAACCGGGACCTTCACAGTCACCAATCCGGGAGCCGGAAGGGTGATGGGGCCGCCCCAGTAGTAGCGCATGCGAACGATTTGGTTGATCCAATCACGCGCGGGGACGTTTGGATCCATAATCTCCATACGGTACTTCACGCGTTGAAACGTGGAGTCGTTAGATCCAGCCTCGAGGTTCAGACGAAAGCTACCGATTTTAGTCTCGTTAAAAACCAATGCGGCATTGGCGCGATAGTTGGTCGACTTCCGCTCGACAGTGTCGAAGTCGCGGGTCGTTTCCATGAAGGGCGTCAGAAAATACGGGTTCTGACTTCCATCAGGCAGCACCGAGTTGATGTCGATGGTCACATTATTCAAACCACGTACGACAGTGAAATCGGTGCCAATTAGGCTCTGAGAGTTATTCGCGGAAACGCCGAGGAATAAATGTTTACCCACCTGTTGGTCGAAGCCCGCAATGACATTGTGGTGGTGGGATTCCCAAGAAGGCCCTGCGTGGGCGGGTGTGAGTTCCCAGTCGGGCAGATAAAACTTGGAGCCACGCAGAGCGTTATCGAAAGCAAACGAGGGCCAGTTGAGGTTGCCGAGAATCGGCTGGNNACAGGTGAATAGCTAAACGCGTTGGGCCCAATCCGACTTATACCGCGGGCATTGTCCTCCGAGGCAGGCGTGTTCACTGGTGTGCTAAATGTCGTCACCCCATCCCAGCCGGTAAAACGATCGTGGAGTCCGGTGAGCGAAGCGTTGCGTTTGTAGGAGCCTTTTTCCCCGGTGAGTCGAAAGCTTCCTCCCTTCCAAGGTTGAGCTGAGATGGCGAGTGTGGCGGCCTTTTTATCGAAGTACTCTGATTTTCTCCAGCCGTTGTTGTNNTTCTAGGAGTCCATTGAAGCGAAACGCGAGGCGTTGACCGGCCGGCTGATTAAAGTCGACGGTCCAACGCTGACTGTTCCAAGAACTGGCGGTGGCACGAATCTCACCAAATTGCCGATCGAATTGAGCGCGTTTGTAGAGACCGTTGGCAGTCCCTCCCATCGATCCACTGCCGAACAGAATCGAGTTTGGGCCGCGCGCGAAATCGAAACGCTCCAGATTATAGCTATCGTAGTCGTAGAACGCGGGAAAAAATTCGATCTGCTGCTGATTACTCGCGACGCCGCGGAAGGTCCGCCGTCCGCGTTCACCGTCGCCAAATTGATTTTGTCGCCCGTCGTCCTCGATTTCGTTGAAGCCGGTGGTCCACTGCTGCGCGGCGGTGAGGCTGGTCAAATTGAGGGCATCGATAAAATCGCGGGTGAGAACCGAGTAAGCGACCGGAGTGTTCCGCAGATCAGTCGAGAGGCGACCGCCAGCGAGAGCACTGGCAGCGACGAAGCCTCGGTCAAGCGTAGCGTTGACCGCAAAGGGAGAGAGCTCGACCACGTCCCGGGCCGGGGCCGTTTCGACGGGAATAGATTCACGTCGGGTAAGGTCATCTGACGTCGCCGAAGTCCCTCGTTCCGTCGTTGGGTTAGAAGAGCCTTTGGAGTTCTGCCGGACGACACCTAGCGCACCTGTTTTCGCGTCGCGCACGACACTCAGGGCAGTTCCGGCCACCATTTGCTCCAACGCCTGAGACGGAGTTAGCGAGCCGCGCACCGCCTGGGTGCGAACGTCGCTCACGCGGTCGGTGGGATAGATGAGCTGTATGCCCGCTTGGGCGGAGAACTGCTTCAGGGTGACGTCAGCCGGTCCTGCGGAGACGTCAAACGAACGGGTGCTCTCCGCCGCTGGCGCGACCGAGATGAGGATGATCAGGAGACCGAAAACGTAACTGAGAGCCCTTGTTGCAAATATGCAGCGAGTGCTGGCGGTGGGGGCGGGAGACGAGGTGTCCATGGGGTAGAGGTGCCTCCGCCTGTGAGGTGGGGGCACCAGTAAGACACCGCTCGCCAGAAAATCTGTTACGAGAAAATGAACGGGCTAAGGAACTGGACTAAGGACGATCCGGTTTCTCTCCGTTCGCGAGGAGCGTAGGTCGAAGGTGGCCTCGATCAGATGGACAAATCCTTCGGGATTGTCGGAACGGAACGTCCCGCTGACCCGTTGCTCGCCGCTTTTGGGGTCGCTGAGGAAGATCTGAACTGAATTGTGATGGTTGAAAAGCTGGATCGCCTCCCGAAGAGGCGTGCCTTCGAAGTCTAAGCGTGGCGTACGCCAGGATAACTTCGTTTCGATTTCGGAGGTGTCCAGTGAGGGAAGACGTGACGCCGCGAGCGGCTGTCGTGTAAAATCGACACTCGCGCGTTCACCTGCAATCAACAGGTCATGATCCTTGGACTGAGCCGCTGACTCCCGCGCCGCGTCGGGAAGAAGTGAGGAGCCCCGCGCGGGATCGACGATCCGTACCCGCCCTTCTGTGACGAGAACCTCGACAGCATCCGCTTCGAGACGAACATGGAATGCAGTACCGATAGCACCAACCTCGACGTGTCCCGCTTCCACGAGAAAAGGGCGTTGCGGATCTTTTTTGACGTGGAAGAGTGCTTCGCCCCTGACTAGGCGGACTCGCCGGGCGGCCACTTCGTAGCGGATTTCGACTGCTGCTCCGGGATGAAGCTCGATCACTGAACCGTCGGGTAGTGTTTGGGTCGAAGCCGCCGCTGAGGCCGAAGCGAGTGTCGCGGTGTTTTTCTGGGGAGGTTTACTTGGGAGTAACAGGAGAGCCACTACGGCTAGGCAGGCAGCGGCGCAGGCCAGTACCGACTTTCGCCGGAGTCGTTGCTGGCGTTGGCGTGATTCTAGGCGCGTCAGCACCATGGGAGTAGCCCCTCGACTTTCCGCGCGCGCAAACAGGTTCCAGGTACCACTGAGGCGAGAGAATGCCCTCGCGTGAGCGGGATCTGCGGAGAGCCAAACGGTCCTTTCGCGTAGTGCCGATTCGTCCAAGCCGGCGTCAGTTCGCAGCACCCAGTCCGCTGCTATTGCCTCGATTTCGGCGATGCTACGCCGCGGGAGGTTACTGCCACCGGAGGGAGTTTTGGGAGTGAAGCTCACGACAACGTGTTCAATCGACGGCGAAGATGTTGGGAGACTCGTTGTAGACCACGGGCGGCCTGGACCTGAACGGTTTGTTCTGAAAGTCCGAGGCGTGCCGCGATTTCCTTCTGGGGGACTCCGTGCAGACGACGAAGAACAAAGATTTCCCGGCACCGGGCAGGAAGAGCGGAGACCGCTTCGACCAGCAGCTCGATTTCCTGACGTGCGGCCATTTGCGCGGCAGCGTCAGGAGTGTCGTCAAGGGTAAAGAGCCGGTCAATGTCAGCGGTTTCTACCGTGAGAGATCGACGCTCGCGACGAAGCGTGTTCAGTGCGAGGCGTTTGGCGATAACGAACAAAAAGGCCTTGGCCGAGTTGATGGGCCGCGCCGCGCGAGCTTTCCAGATCCGAAGATAGGACTCTTGAAGCACGTCCTCGACATCGCGTACCGCCGGAAACGACGACTTTAGGTAAGCGCGTAACGAGGGTTCATGACAGTGGACTTCCTCGGAAAACCAGAGGAAGTGGTCCGAAGGTCGGGGGCCGTGGGGTGGTTCGGAGGGGGCACTCACAGAAGCCAAGGGGTGGCGGAACCTTAGAGCGCTCTCGACTGGTGAAGACAAGTCCAGAAACGCCAAGCCGGAACGATGGAGGGGTGATCGCGGTGAAGAGTCGCTATTCGGCTGGTTGGTCGCGCGAGAGGTAAGGACTACGAAGTCCTGCGAAGGCGACGTGNNCCGCCGGTACGTCAGCGCTTAGATTTCTCGTCGTGCAGATCCCTAGATTCTCAACTCTTTGGTCGTTCCGCGCGCTGCTGCTGTGTTGTTGGTTCTTCTTTCCCCGATGGGGAAGCGGACAGACTGGAGTGGGAGGCGTAGCGCCTGACACTTCGCCCTTGGGGCATGCTTACCACAATTTCGTCCAAGCCCGCGCGGCTGAGCTGCGCTTGCGACATCAATTTCCCGGCACCCTCGCAAACTTGGAAGAGCAAAAGATCACGCTACGTCGTTTTCTGGCGAACGCTTGGGGGGAGTTTCCGAATATCCCTGCTCCGTTGCAGCCTCGTATCGTGGGCGTCCTCATGCGTGACGGGTATCGAGTGGAGAAGCTCGTTTTTCAGACCTTTCCCGGTGTAGAAATGACCGCAAACGCTTATGTACCCGAAAAATCGGGACGTCATCCCGCAGTGTTGGCGGTGCATGGGCACTGGCGAGGAGCGAAGCAGGATCCCGTGGTGCAGGCGCGCGCGATAGGACTCGTTAAACAGGGGTTCTTTGTTTTCGTGGTCGATGCTTTCGGCGCTGGGGAGCGCGGTATTGGAAAGGAGTTGGGAGAATATCATGGAGAAATGACTGCGGCCACGCTTCTCCCGATTGGGCGACCGCTCTCCGGCCTTCAAGTGTATGAGAATATGAGAGCCGTGGACTACCTCCTTACCCGCCCTGAGGTGGACTCCTCTAGGATAGGAATAACCGGTGCTAGTGGCGGGGGAAATCAAACTATGTATGCGAGCGCGTGGGATGATCGTTTGGTGGCGAGTGTTCCCGTGTGTTCGGTAGGTAACTACGCGGCTTACTTAGGGAGTGCTTGTTGTCTCTGTGAAGTGGTGCCTGGGATTCTTGGATTTGCGGAAGAGTGGGCGGTCCTTGGGCTCACGGCTCCTCGCGCTCTCCTCGTGGTCAGTGCAACGCGCGATTCACCTGTCTTTTCTGCTGAGGCGGCGAGGGTTTCTATGGAGCCGCTGAGCCGTCTTTATGCTTTGGGGGGACATCCTGATCGGGTGCGTCATGCGATTTTCGATTCTGGGCACGACTACAATCAGGCCATGCGGGAAGCGATGTACGCATGGATGACTCGCCATCTGAAGCAGGAAAGTGGCTCTTTTCCTGTGAGTGAGCCTCCCCTTACAACAGAAGATCCAGAAATCTTACGTTGTTTTCCCGGGGAAAGTCGCCCCGATGAGTTTGTTGCCCTCCCGCGGTTTGCGGCGGAGGAAGCTCGTAGACTAAACGCGGCGCGGTTAAAGCCAAAGGATAGGACCGCTTGGGAAAATGAGAGTTGGGAGCGCCGGGCTTCGCTTCTAACGGCTCTGGGAGGCATGCCGGCGATAACGCCTGGTGGAGTGCAGAGTGAATCGAGAGAGCCTGGGGCACGACGGATCGCGTACCAGAGTGAGCCGGGTATTTCCCTGGTTGTTTACGAGGAGGCCTCCAAAGACGAGCAGGCTCCCATCCCGGTTCTGTTGGAATTCGAAACCGTCGAAGGTACTCGCGTGAGTGCGTTGGCCCGCCAGCTTCGTGAGGCCGGCTGGGGACTCATCATTCCTGAACTCCGTGCCACGGGTCGCCATGCGTGGGCGAACGACAAGGTGGGGAGTGCTCCGGATCACAACACCGCACAGTGGGGTTTATGGTTGGGCCGACCCCTTCTCGGGCAATGGATGGTCGATGTACGTCGTGCGCTTGATGCCTTGAAGCTTCCACCGGAGCGAAACGTGATCCTCCTGGCGCCAGGCTCGGCAGGAGTGGTTGCGATCGTGGTAGCGGCGTTAGATAGTCGGATTGATGGTGTGGCGGTTCTCGGGTCACTCGCCAGTTATGTCAGCGACGCGCCCTACCAAGGCCAGCGGATGGGGATTTTTGCTCCTGGTATTCTGAGAGACGCGGGTGATCTCCCGCACCTGATGGCTCTGATCGCGCCCCGTAAACTCGTGATCGCGGGCGCGGTGGATGGTCGAGGGCGTCGGCTCGAAACTGAGGAGAGCACTACGGCCTTTGCCTTTACTCGTTCTGTTTACTCGACTCTCGGTTCCGCTGAGTCGTTACAGATTCAGCGGGATTCCTCTTATGAATGGGTGATGGAAACGATAGCGCGCTAAGCGTGTCCAAGAACGCGATTACGCTTCAGAGATACCTTTGTCTAGAGTTTTGGCGAACGTCGGAAGCATGGTGTAGAGCGCACCGAAGTCACTTCCATGTGCAATCAAGCGAGCCCCGGCTTGAGTGAGGAAACTGACATCGGCGGCGTCTTTTGCCGGGCGACCCCAGGCCACGCTGTGACGGAGAGCAGCCTGTTGAACCTGCGTTTGGCATTCGACCATTTTAGGATGACTCCAGTCGTTGGGGCAATTCAAGCGGAGAGCGAGATCGCTCGGTCCAATGAAGAGGCCGTCGATTCCTGGGGTTCCCGCAATTGCGTCGACGTTTTTAAGGGCCTCGGGAGTTTCAATTTGGACGATCAAAAGAGTTTCGGCATTGGCCAGCGGCGGGTAGTGTTCGGTGCCTGTCCGATAGAAGTCATTGTCCAACCCGGCTCCGTCGAGCCCGCGTTGTCCTACGGGAGGAAATTTGGCCGCGGCGACCAGGGCGGCAGCGTCAGCGGGGGTGTTCACCAAAGGAATCATCAGTCCCGTGGCGCCGCTTTCCAAGAGATGATAGAGCTCCGAGGCATTGCGACTGCCCGTTCGGACAATGCAGTCGATGTTGGCCAGGTGGTGCAGCGAGATCATCCGTTGAAGCTCACGTCGATCCCAAGAATTATGCTCAGCATCCAGCCAAATGGCATCGAAGCCGGCACGAGCGGCGTGCAGCGGCATCATGGCTGAGGGATAGTACATGCACGCGATGCGCGCGGGAAGATTTTGGCGGAGGCGTTGACGGGCGAGAGAGGAGCGCATGGAGGGAGTCCGGAATAGCCGGTGGAAGAATCCGACGGCTAAGGTTAAGGGAAGGAAATGGCGAAAAAGAGGATAATGACCCTTACCAGTAGGGCGGCGGCGTCGGGTATCGACCGCTGAGCACGTTCTGGTTGGCGGTGTCAGCTAGAGTCCGTTTGTCGGGTGAGGCAGGTTTAAAAAGTCGGCTTCACGAAGTTGTACCTTGACCGTTTGTCGCATGGTAGTGACCCAGATCTCACCGGGGCTGGCCTCGAAGAGGTAAGGATAGGACGTGTCTTTTTTCTCAGCGCGAACGCTCACCACGGGACTTGACCAGGTGCTGCCCTCGTTATCAGAGAAGGCGATGGACAGTTCTTGTCGTTGATTGCTCGCGGGTTGAGCGGACCACTGATTGTCTCCGCCTCGCAGGGGATGATCCGACTGGCCCTCGAGAGTGCGGCGATTCCAGGCCATCATCAGCCGTCCACTTTTCAGACGGATGATCATAGGAGGAGCGGTACTGGCATCGATGGTCGTAGGCGTGGGCTTTTCCCAATGGCGTGCTCCATCGGATGAATACGTTTCGTAGAAGACGCCCATCGTCGTGCGAATCAGCATCCAGATGCGCTGATCCCGGAGTTGGACTACGGCGGGCTCGAGGGCTCCGTCGTGATGACCGTGACCGCCGAGATCGAGAAGAGTGCTGGGCTGCCAGGTGACGCCGTCGTCGGTGGAGCGATACGTCAAGCAGCCGTGTCGGCCGGGGTTGCGAAGAATCTTCATCGTGGTGAAGGCCAGCGTACCGTCGTCAGTCTGGATCATATTGCGGATCGCTCCGCTCCAGTCGTCATGGAGTTTTTGAGGAGGCTGCCAGGATTTACCCCCATCGACGCTGCGAGTGACGTAGGTGGGCAGTCTGACATCGGCCCCGGGCTCGCCGCGTTGTTTATCCCAAGACCACACGCGTTCTCGATCGTTGATGAACGCCAGGACCAGGGTATTTTCGCGCGTGCGAATCAGCGCGCGTTCAACTCGCGCCAGGTACTTTTCCGGATCTGTGAAAAGTGGCTNNAGGTAGCTCCCTGGTCACGGCTCACGAGGGCTTCTGTACCCTCTACCGTGAGCACCGTGGAGGCGTCGACTCGGACGAAGGGACCGGCAGGGAGAGTGCTTTTCCATAGAGCGCTCGGATGCAGACGGATTTCCGAGGGAGGTAGAGGGGACGCGGAGGGAGGGGTGGCGGCTGAGACCGTAACACAGAATGCCCAGGCCAGGAGAAGAAAACGTTTCATAGGACCGGAGGGTGTGTCTGACCAGACCCGGAGAATCGCATCGACGCCAGCCTGGGGACGAGGTTTTGTCACCTTACCAGTTGTTACGATGACTTCCTCACCGATCGATATTCCCGTCCGTTCTTCTTTATCGGGCCAGGTTGCGGCGTCGCTCCGTAAGGGAATTGAACAGGANNGCTTTTTCATGTCAGCCGACCAACTATCCGGGCGGGTCTTCGCATGTTGGCGAAAGCAGGTCTCGTCGAGATCAAGCATGGCAGAAAGGTGCGCATTCTGACTCCTTCCGGGAGCGGTCCGGGTTCGTTGAGTAAGCGGGTGGGGCTCATTACGCATGAACCCTTGGCTCACCTGGCGACCCAATCCTTTCAGTTGATCAGTGAAATGCGGGCGCAGTTGGTGGAGCATGGTTTCGCCATGGAGAACTTTGTGTGTGTTCCCGGCAGTGCCGCGACGCAGCGCAGAAAAATTGAAGCCTTTGTGCGGCAACGCCGGGTTCTTTGCTGTGTTCTCCTTTCGGTGAGCAAAGAGCTGCAAACTTGGTTTGCCGAGCAGTCCATTCCAGCTTTGGTGCTTGGATCGTGCCACCCGTCGGTGAAGCTTCCGTCTCTGGATGTCGACTATCGATCCGTCTGTCGGCACGCGGCAGGAGTCTTTTTGTCCAAAGGACATCGTCGCGTAGCGATGGTGGTCCCCAATTCCGGAATCGCTGGCTATCTAGCGAGCGAGGAGGGGTTTCTTGAAGGCATGTCACGCGACTCAGAGGCGCAGGGGCTGGTGGTGAGGCATACGGGGACGGCGCAGGCGATGGCGGCCCGCTTGGATGCGCTGTTTAAATCACCCGAACCTCCCACCGCACTCCTGGTTGCAAAGCCTCAAGATGTTTTTCTTGTCATCGTCTATTTGCTGAAGCGCGGTATCTCGGTGCCTGACACGGTTTCTTTGATGGCAAGGGACCACGATCATACCCNNCACAGAGTTAGCCTATCCGGCCATTTCTCATTACACATTCCGCAACGAGACGTTTGTTCAAATGCTCGCGCGGCTCCTGCTCCGCTTGGTGAATGAAGGGTTCCTGGCGGCGGAGCCCACGTTGATTTTTCCGAAGTACTTTGCCGGTGGGACCGTGAAGGCGATGGCTCGGCCGTAGTCGTTTTGGACAGACGGTGTATCCGTCGTGGCGTATCCATGTAAGAACGCGCCCATGACGGCGACCTCTCAATGTCGAATCTCAGAGACTGGCAACGCGCTGTGACCACTTCTTTGGCGTAGGCAGCAGGGCGTGACGTCGGCATTTCTGTTCTGCCCGCGACTCAGTTCGTTCACGGGCGCGATCCTGCCAGCCATCGACCGTTGTTTCCTATGCGCATTCCTTCTGCTTCTCGTGTGTTAGCTGTTTTTATGGCACTCGTCTGCCTTTCCTTGGGAGAGAGTCTACTCCGGGCGCAAAGCGCGGGTAGCATCGAAGGACGAGTGATCAACCTTGCCAGTGGAGAAGCGCTGGGAAACGCGCGCCTTCGGATTGAAGGCACCACGCTTGAAGTCCTCACGGACGCTTCGGGCCAGTATCGTTTTCCAACAGTGCCTGCTGGGGCTGTGGCTGTGACAGTGAGTTACAGTGGTTTTGAAACCACGACGCAACGCACTCAAGTGACCCCGGGTCAAGTGGCCACGCTCGACTATTCCCTTCCTTTGGTCAACGTAGCCGGAGAACGAATTGCACTCGAGAAATTCACGGTGACCGAAAACGCGCTCACCGCAGAAGCTCTGGCGATCAACGAGCAGCGGGTGGCAGATAACCTGAAAAACGTCGTCGCCTTTGAGGAGTTCGGTAACATGGGAGAAGGAAATCCAGGCGAGTTTCTCAAATACGTCCCTGGGGTCTCCGTAACATTTGGTCCCGCGATTGCCCTTGAAGCGACGGTCCGTGGTATGCCCCCGATCGGTACCTTGGTTTTGGAAGAAGGGAATGAAATCGCTTCATCCAATGGTGATCGGAATTTCGAACTGACCGGGGCCGCTACGGGTAACATCGAACGTATTGAAGTCACCAAGTCGCCCACGCCTGACATGCCAGCCAATGCGATCGGTGGATCCATCAATATTATTGGGAAGAGCGGCTTCTCGAGCCGGAAGCCGGAACTGACCTACAGCGTGTACTACACGGTCAACGACCTGAAAGACTATCCGAACAGCAAGCGCTTCACGTTTGACCGTCGGGTGACGGGNNAGATTCAGCCAGGGATCGATCTTACCTACAAACTTCCGGTGAATCAAAAGTTCGCCCTCACAGCGAGCGCGTCGGCGAGCAAGCGGTACTACAATATGGACTACAACACCACCACCTGGAATCACACCCGGTTGGCCATGGCGAGCTATGTCAAAAACAATACCATTCAACTCTATGACAAGCAGCTCCTCTCACTGGCAGCAGACTGGCGGGTGACAAAGGAAGGAACGTTGAGGGCTAAAGTTCAGTACTCCTCTGAAGACTCGTACACGACACAGAGCTCATTCACGACCAACTTTAACACCAATGTAGTGGGTGATCGAGATTCCAGTCAGACCACCGGAGCGACGGGAGTCATGACTCCGGGAAGTGCGGCTTTCAATTTTTACCGTACCACGGTGAATTCCTCGGTCTCCTATGTTCATGCCGGAGACGTATGGCGTATTGACGGTAGTCTTTCTCGTTCCGAAAGCGGCCGTGAACGCAAGGATATGGATGATGGCTTTTTCAATACCGCGACCCAGAGCAACACCGCACTGCTCATGAGTGCGACGGATCTCTCCGGAATTCATGATGGCATCGTCCCTCGGCTGGTGGCTACCAAGGCAGGCGCGGCGATCAATCCTTACGATGCCGGTGTGCTTCCGGTCACTGCGACAACCTCGACTACGCTGGACGTCGAATCTAAATTGACGTCGTTGCGCTTGAATGCCGGTCGGTCCATCGATGCGCGTTTTCCACTTTCCTTCAAAGTTGGCGGCAGTGTTTCGCGCAACGATATCGATATGACAGGCGAAACCAAAACCTATGCCATCGCGGTCCCGGCTTCAGCGGGCGGAAACACGGCGCGTCAGCTGGGATTGATCAATGATGAATACTCCGCCAATACCACCTGGCGGCAGCGGGATGGAACCTTGGTGCAAGCGTATCGAGTCAGTGGATCGGCGCTCTATAATCTGTATCGTCAGAACCCCTCTTGGTTTACCCTGAACGAATCGGCGAACTACATCAGTCGCGTCACCGGCTCCAAGGAGCTACAGGAAACGATCTCGGCCGCCTATGTGCGCCTTGATGCGAAATTTTTGGATAATCGTCTCCGTGCCACAACGGGGGTTCGCTGGGAGCACACCGAGGACAAGGGAGCAGGTCCTTTGAATGACCCCATCCGCACGTATCGCCGCGATGCCAACGGAGCTATCATGCGTGACGCCCAAAATCGGCCTGTTGTCCTGCCGGGCACCGCGCTGGATCTGGCGAAGCTGCAGTACGTCGAGCGTGGTTCTACCGCCAGTCGTACATACGATGGTTTTTACCCGAGCCTCAATGCCTCTTATGATTTGACGAAGACGCTGGTGGCGCGCGCGGCTTATGCTCGGACGATTGGACGCCCTTCCACCTCGATCATTATGCCAGGCGTAACCGTGGCGGCTCCGACCTTCGATCCCGGCGATCCCAACCCGAACACGAGCCTCACGGTGGGCAACCCGGGTCTGAGGCCCTGGCAGTCGGACAGTTTTGATTTGAGTCTGGAGTATTATCAAAGCCGCGGAACGACGATCACGGTTGGGGTCTTCCATAAGAAAATCCGTGATTTCTACGCGTTGGTGATCCTGGACGCCACACCCGAGCTCCTGGCCAGTTTCGGCCTACCTGACGAATACATTAATTCTGAGCTGAGGACTTATCAAAACTTTGGAATGGCCGAAATCGCTGGTCTGGAGTGGAGCGTACGTCATCAACTCCTCCTCCTGCCCGTCTGGGCGCGGGGCTTCAGCGTTTTCGCGAACGGCACCTACCTTGATCTGAGCGGCCCGAATGCGGATGACTTCACCAGTTTCTCCCGAAGTAATTTCAACTGGGGTGTGAGTTTCGCTCGCAGCAAGTTTCAAGCGAAGGTGAATGTATCGATGGCGCGAGAAGTGAAATTGGCGCGAGTGGCGACGAGTGCGAACGTGCTTCCCGAAATGTTTCGCTATGTGGGCCCCCAGACCTTGGTCGACGTTTCGATGGAATACCAATTTCATAAAAAGATTTCTGCCTTTGCGAGCGCTCGTAACCTCCTCCAAGACGATAAGAATACGCTGATCATGGGCTCGTTTACGCCGGATTACGCCCGCAATAGCGTCACCCAACGTGCTGGCAGCCTCATCACCGTTGGTCTGAAGGGGAGTTTCTGAAACGGCAGTCCTTAGCTTACCTCACTTTAAAATGTTTTTGTAATGAACATCTGGTTACCCCGCTTTCTTTCTTTCAGATGGATTGGCTTTGCTTGCGTGATGGGTGGCGCCGCAGCCAATTTGGCGTTGTTCGGGGCTGACACGCGTGTGTACGTGGCCAATGCGGAGAACCAAACCGTTCCTCAAGTGCGTTACACCGGTCGCGAGTGGACGGTAGATCAAGCCGGTTACCTAGCGGGCTTGGGTAAAGGACACCGCTTGTTGGGAGTTGGGGCGCCGGGTGAAGGCGACTTTAGTTTGGGCTTGGATCTGGCGCTGGGTCGGNNGGTGAAGGAGACTTTAGTTTGGGTCTGGATCTGGTACTGGGGCGAGCAGGACGTGAGAGCTCACTGGTGCTCGATGGGACCAGTGAAGTGGTCATGACTCCCGGCTCGGCAAGTTGGCAGGTTCGCGGACGTTTCTTTCGCACAGGGGAGAAGCCAATCTCCTTCACCGTACCGAAACTTGCCGAAGGAAGTCAGTTTCATTTGGAGGTGATGAGGAAAGGCCGGCGGATCGAAATTAAGATCAATCAGGCCCGCGTCTACGAAGGACCCTGTGGGCCTGAGGCGCTTTCCGGAGTAGGATTGGATCCTGGAACGGGTCAGGTTCGGCTCTATAATTTTGAGGGTACGGGAAATTTTCCCGATGCAGAGCGGGCCGGACGCGCCTTTAGCAATTCGTTTGGGCTTCAGCTGAGAACTCCTCCTTCGACCACGGCTGCGATCTGGGCGCCGGTGATTGTGCGGGAGGCGCCGACCAACGAGGCCTCGATCCTTCGCTTACGAGATGGAACGATTAGGGTGTATTTCGTCACCAAGCCGGCGAGCGATTCCATTTCCGTCATCGAGTCCAAGGATGGCGGTTTGACCTGGAGCACCCCAAGGATCGCATTTTCTATCGCCGGGCGCGCTTATTACGCGGTGAAAGTGATTGAGGGTGCGAATGGTGACCTCCACGCCGTCTACCATCTCCTCGGCGAAGGAAGAGGAGGCTACCGAGGACGTTTGTACGAAGTCTACTATACTCAATTGGAGGCGAGTTCGAAGCAGTGGAGCCCCGCTCTGAAAGTTGTCCCCGGGTACGTGGGATCGATTCGCGGTTTGTTGGAAACCCAGCAAGGTCGTTTACTCGTGGCGGTGGGTCAGGCTGTGCCGGAGCGGGAACAACCTTCGCAGTCAGGACCCGACTTTGGTTGGAATGATGCGGTGGTGTATGGATCAGACGATCACGGAAAGACGTGGAAGGAATCTCCCGATCGACTTAAGTGGGAGCTCACCACTGAGTTTCTCACCCGTTATGGAGCGGTTGAGCCGGTCCTGGTGGAATTGCAGGGGGGGAAGATATGGATGCTGGTACGGGATCGTGGCGGACGATTGATCGAGTCCTTCTCCGAAGGTGGGATGCGATGGTCTCCTCTAAAAGCTACTCCCTTCATTTCATCCGACTCACCGGCTGAGCTCCTGCGTCTGCGCGATGGACGTCTCGTCTTATTGGTCAACGCCTGTCAGAATTGGTCAGACCCGCGGAGCTATGCTGCCGGCGGACGCGAGGTGCTGCAGGCTGCAGTCAGCCGAGATGATGGGAAAACCTGGTCGGGCTTCCGCGAGGTGCTGCACGAGACCAATCTCGTCGGGGGAGGCGACCGGGGAACCGCTTACGCCTCTGCGGCGGAGACCCCGGATGGAAAATNNTTGTGAGTGGGCAAGGCCATGGTAAACATGCCATCGCGATGTTTGATCCTGATTGGCTTGAAGAGAAACGCTTCGTCGATGCGCTCGAACAGGGACCAGTTTTTTGGACCCAATACGGAGACGAACGTCTCCAGGTGGTCACGACATCTCCCGGAGAGGCGGCGGTTTCGATACCCATGAAGTCATCGGGCCTCTGCGGAGCGTCTCTCAACTTTCCGATGGCCGCACAGGGCCATCTCAAGATGCGTCTGTTCGTTCCTCCAGGAGCGAAGTCCATCACCCTGAGCTTGAATGATCACTTCACTCGTGTGGATGATACTCGGGCCTCAGAGAATGCAGTGTATTCATGGACGGATACTCAGATGACCGGATGGATGAATCTGACGCTCACCTGGGAGAATGCTACAGCTGGCGGACGCCTCACCGTGTCGCGAGATGGCAAGATGGTCCTGACGGTACCGTGTCAACGGAAGCCTGCATTTGGGGTGAATTATCTAAACATCGAGTTCACTGGAAAAACAGATACGGAGGCGCTGTTGATCAGCCGCTTGAGCATGGAGGCTGGACAATGACGATATGCTACCGTGTCTCTCCGGTATTGTGGCGGTTTTGTTGGCTGTTGGCGTGGGGAGTCGGAGGACTCTTTGTTGCCGAAAGCGCAGCTGCAACCCCGCGTGCGTTGCCCGAGTTCGGAGTGGTGTTCAACGACGATGCTGATCTCGCCTATGTGGTTCCAGACCGCGCTCGCTCGGAGGGTTTGCTCACGGCGAACGTTGCCGCCCTAGCAGACACCCCAGTGAAGACACTGGTCTATTGTATTGGAATGGGAGGCGATCTCGTGCTTTATCCGACACGCGTTGCCAGCGAAGTGGGTTGGCGACACTCTGAAGATGAAAAACCGGGGTCGTTAATGGCAATGCGCATGGAGAATGCGCGGGTGTGTATTGCTCAAGGATCTGACGCGGTGCGCACTGCAGGCGTTGCCGCCAAACGTTATGGGCTCTTTTTTATTCCCAGCCTCCGTATGAATGACGCTCACTTCATGAGCAACCCGGACGGTCACGCGATGACCAGTTCCTTTTGGCTTAAGAACCGAGATCGTCTTACGATCAAAGACTCGCCGTTGGCGTTTCAGAAAGCTTACGGGAATTTGTTGGATTACTCGCATGCAGAGGTGCGTCAGCATCGTCTGGATACGGCCTTTGAAGCGATCGCCCGCAATGAAGACCTTATCGATGGCTTTGAGTTTGATTTCAATCGCTTCCAGGTGTTTTTCCCGCGTGGCAAGGCGGAGAGCAGGGNNCCAGCGAGATGGTCCGACAATTGCGTGAACGTTTGGACGAGGTCTCTCGCCGCCAAAAACGCCCTATGTATTTGTTCGTGCGCATCCCTCCGTCGTTGGCCGATGCGCGGACAGCCGGTCTCGAAGTTGACAGGTGGATGGAGCAGGGGTGGGTGGATTTGGTTTCTCCTGCGCAGATCATGACTCTGGCTGGCGACATGCCGATCGCCGACCTGATCACGCTTGGTCAACGGCACGGGGTAAAAATCTATCCGTCGCTGTATCCTCGGAACAGCTGGCGCATCCCTTATCCGGAGCTTCCAGGGGCGCAGCGCTATGATGGGCTTCAGGTGGGACGTGAGGCCACGCTCGAGGAGATTCGCGGCGCGGCGGCTGGGTACTTTGCACAGGGAGTAGATGGATTTTATCTTTTCAATTTCTACAACGCCTTTGGTTCTACGCGTCCGTTTCCTTCGTCGCTCTATCAGGTACTCCGGGATACAGCTCGTGCTGAAAACGGAGCAGGCCAAGCTCGAGTGTATGCGGTTACTAAAAGCTATTATCACGATGGTGTCGGCTCGTACGCTTACGCCAAGCAGCTCCCCGCCGTGATGAAAAAGGACCACAAGCTCGATCTCAACCTCGTGATCGGAGAGGCGCCGTCGACCTCAGTGTTCCCTCTGAAGCAAAGTGAACTCAGGCTGGGACTGCGCGGTCTCCCGACCGGGGTGGTGATGACCGTGAGCGTCAATGGCTCGGTGATCTTTCGAGGGGAGCCTCCCGCCGGATTTACCTGGGACACCCGTTCCATCATAGGCGCGAATCCTTAGCAGCCGGATGCGGCTGAAAGATATGTGCACGTTCCCATTTCAAAACCGTCGATCTTCAAGGCCGGATCCAACCAAGTGACCGTGGTGTTGAGCGAATCCGGAGGGTCTACCCGTTTGACGGATTGTGAGCTGAGATTTTCCTACCACAATGATCTGGAAAAGCTCTGGCGGCGTGAGCCTACCCCGTTAAATTAACGCGAAGCGACTGACATGAACCTCAAGTGCATTTTTCCCCTGTGGGCTAGGTCTGGGGTGGTGATGCTGACGCTTCTATTGCCTGGGCGTCTAGTGAGTGCAGCTGAAGATACGTCCCCAGTGCGGATTGTGACCTTTGGTGACTCGACTACGGCGACGCGTACGGGGTTGGTGGTCTACTCCGATTTATTGGAAAACAAGCTCAAGGAAACCTGGCCGAAGGTGAGCGTGATCAACGCCGGAGTGAAAGGAAACACCACCGAAATGGCCGCAAAACGGTTTGAGCAAGACGTCTTGGCCCGGGAGCCTGCGGTGGTAGTTATTCAGTTTGGAATCAATGATTCGGCGGTGGATGTTTGGAAGAATCCCCCGGCCACCGCCTCTCGCGTATCGTTGGAACAGTACCGTGCGAATCTTCGGCACTTTGTAGAGGCATCCCGCGCTCGAGGTGCACAGGTGGTTCTGATGACGCCCAATCCTTTGTTGTGGACCGAACGTCTCACGCAAATGTATGGGAAACCACCTTACGATCCTGAGCGGGCGGACGGATTCAATCTCACCTTGGTCCCCTATGTGGACGCCGTTCGTAGCCTTGCGACCGAGCTGAAGGTAGCCTTGATTGATATCGCGAAAGCCCATGAGGCCTTTGCTCGTCATTCAAATGAGCCGCTTTTGTTGGACGGGATGCACCCTAACCAACGTGGTCAGCAACTCGTGGCGGACTTGCTTGGCGACCACATTCTGAAGAGCGGTATGGTGAGCGAGAACCCATCGGCGCGTTCGAAGTGAACGGGCTATCCCCAGGGGTCATCGCCAGGGTCTAAACAGCGCAAGAGCGGCTTCTGCTATCGCCGCGTGGCCGGGGCGGGTGATATGGATGCCGTCGGCATGGCGAAATTCGGAGCGGATTTGCGTCGGATCTAAGGTGTCGCCCACTACACGGTTTCGGTCGACGTAGGGAAGACCACTTTCTCGGATGCGTCGGTTCAAGATTTCGAGTTCTTCCTGCATCCGTGACGTGGGCAAAATTCGTGGAGGGACGGTTGAGAGTGCTACGCGACCTCCCCAGGTTACAAGATCGCGTTGGTGGAGCAGGTTTGCGAAGATGGTGTCAGCGCTCACTTCTCCAGCGAGATCGTTCGTGCCGCCTTCGAGCCAGACGATCTTGGGTTGAAAGGGAGCGATTTCATACGGGAATCGTGCTGCATCCAACCGGGTGGTCGATCCTCCGCTGCCCACGTTGAGCACGTACGGTTGTCCTAAACCTCGAGTGACGAGGTGCGCGTAGCTTTCAGCTTCGGGTTCGAGGTCCGAGCCAGCAGTGATGGAGTCGCCGATAACCCCGAGATAACATTGATCGGCAGGGCCGACGGGGTGGACTTCCCAGTCTCGTATGAGCAGCGACCCCTTCGCTTTCGAGTTGGGGCGCAGTCCAAATCCTGGGAGCCCTGGAATGAACCGCCGGCGGTCCGAGACGACCAGGTCAATGGGGCCTTGGGGCAGGGCTAGACTGGTCAGGCGTGCGTAGATCGCTTTCTGGAACAGAAGCACACTTAAGGTATAGAGGGCGTCAGGCTCCCAAAGGAAAATGCGCTTTTCGGGATCTCCGGCCAACAGAGTATCCTTGTTGAGGCTAAAAATGGAGAACGCGCCGTTTTCGATGCGAATTCGGACGGGCACATTTTCCCAAGTGGTGCCGCGGCAAAGCCGCATTTCGACCATTCCGTGTTCGCCGCTTGGCATCCCACGCTGCGTGCTTTGAAACGTGAATCGTGAGAGCTGGGAGCGGTTTCCCAACGTCGCCCTCTCGCGGAGCGTTACTGAGGTCGAGGCATTGCCTGGCACGGCATCAACAACCCATCCAGCGGATCGCCGACCGTATCGACTCGGGTCAGCCAGCTCCGTTCGGATATCAAGCAGGGCGGGGGCTACCGCAGCCGATGTCAGCGAGTCTTGAAGATAAGGAACGCCACGTTCTGCCGAAGTGACCAAATGAGGCAGGATCTCATCGAAGGGACGATCCGGTGTGGAGATGGACGGGCTCGTAGGTACGGGTGACTTTCCCGGCTCGTTAGCGAGGGGACGACCCGCAGCGACTGTGATGGCTCCCCATCCGGCGGTGTATAGGAACGAGCGGCGGGACAGCGGCATTTGGGGAAGGGCTGGCTGCGTAACGTACGGAGCTCGGCGGATACCTGCGGTTAGTACGCTTGAGTGCGCGGTCGGAGCTGGATATCGCAGACTTGAGCGCCCGGTGAGGCGGAAAGGATATAGCGCACCGCGTCGACGATGTCGGCGGGAGCAAGCGGCGCGTAGGGATAGGCGCCTTTTTCTGTCAGGACGCCTTCAGGCCCCGCATGCCAAGGCGTATCCACCAAGCCAGGAGAGATGAGGGCGACTTTGATCGGTTGTCCGGCTTGGACGATCTCGGCCCTGAATCCGTCCGTGAGAATGCGAAGGGCGAACTTGGTCGCAGCGTATACGGCTGGCGTTCCTGGGAGCATGCGGTGTCCGGTCATCGAAGAAATATTGATCACGGCTCCTTCCGGTTTTCCCTGCATGGTGGTAGCTGCAAGACGCATGCAATGTAGGGTGGCGCGGATATTTACATCGAGAGCGGTTTGGATTTCCGCCCAGTCGCCGGTCAGAATGGATTTCCCTCCTTGGATCGCGGCGCTGTTCACCAAGAGGTCTGGGGCTCCCCACTGGTCGATCAGGTCGCGAAAAAGCTTTGGAGGAAAGTGTGCGTCGGCTTGATCGCCCACAATGGTCAAAGGCTCTCCGCCGGCGGCGCGAACGACATCGGCAGTGGCCGCGAGGGCCTCGNNCGGTGACGAGCGCGATGCGGCCGCGCCAACGTTGCAGAGTGGAACTCATGAGAGCTTCAGGATGGGGCCTGGGCGGTGAGCCGGCAAACCTGGATTTTTGCGGGCCCTACCGCGAGCACGTAAGGCGGACTGCGGTAGCGAAAAGGCGTGAGGAGGGGTTATGAATCGCGCCGAAACGGTTTAAGCGATTGGGATCTTGCGGTAGGAGCGTTCGCGTTCGCGTTTCCGGCAAAGTGATCGTTTGCTGGCGAGAATTAGAAATCCGTGTGAGAGTGAGGCCCGTAACTCACGATTCCTTTGTCCATCGCATGAATCTCCAACTCGATCCTCAGCTCGCTCTCGTTTCGGCCTCTTCCAAAGGCATTGGCTTTGCCATCGCACGCTCGCTTGCCCGCGAAGGCGCTCGCGTGATTGTGAATGGGCGGACCACCGCTTCGGTTGATGACGCCATCAAGCGCATCCTCTCTGACGTTCCGGAAGCTCGACTCGAAAAATTCGCCGGGGACCTCTCGAAAGCAGACGTCGCCAATCAACTCTTCGCCGCATTCCCTGCAGTCGACATCCTCGTCAACAATCTGGGGATTTTTGATCCCAAACCGTTTTCCGAAATTCCGGACGCGGAGTGGCAGCGCTTCTTTGATGTCAATGTTTTGAGCGGGGTGCGGCTGAGCCGCCTGTATTTCGACGGCATGCTCAAGCGCAATCGCGGGCGCATTGTTTTTATTTCGAGCGAGAGCGGCCTGCACATTCCTCCCGAAATGATCCACTACGGCATGACGAAAACAGCGCAATTAGCGGTCGCTCGGGGCCTCGCGGAGTTGACGGTCGGTACGGCCGTGACCGTAAACAGTGTTCTTCCCGGACCGACGCGCTCGGAAGGCGTGGAAGAGTTTGTGGGCAAGCTCAACGGCGGAAAACCCTTTGAGTCGTCAGAAAAGGAATTTTTTGACACGGCTCGTCCTACTTCATTGCTCCGGCGATTTGAGACCGTCGATGAAATCGCGCACGTGGTGACGTTTGTCTGTAGCCCCTTGGCGGCGGGGATTAATGGAAGCTCGCTGCGTGCGGAAGGTGGGTTGGTGAAGGCGATCGCGTGATACGTCGCGAGTCGCTCATCCCTTGTCACGCTCTTCAAGTTCCTCAATGTAGCCGAGCGAATCCCAAAAAACTTCGCTCGGATTCAATTTAAGATGCGCCATGGCGAGTTCGGGATCGATCTGGTTTCTCACACAAAAGATTCCCAGCGAGAGTCCTAGCTCGGCAGTATTAAGGTAGCCTTGCGAGTTGTACCGCCAGCCTGCGTAGGTGGAATCGCTCCACTGGCTGAATTGAAAGGCGGTATTGCAGAGAAAAATACCAAACCCTTCATGAACCGCAGCGAGGTCGGTGATCGGCTCGTGATCCGCCCATCCGCTGGGAGGT
>DKKJ01000245.1:2779-10424 GCA_002455175.1 Opitutaceae bacterium UBA6669 | reverse complement strand
GAATATCGATCGCGTTGAGCTGGAGCGCGTGACGTAGTTCCCGCCAGTCCGTCGCGATCATGTTAGTCGCGGTAGGGAGCCCCGTGGCGCGTTTAAACTCGGCAAGAATTTCACGACCCGAGTAGCCTTTTTCGGCGCCGCAAGGATCCTCTGCGTAGGCGAGGTGCTTTCCATAGCGTTTTCCGAGACGAATGGCTTCAGCCAAGGACCAGGCTCCGTTCGGATCCAAAGTGATGCGGGCTTCGGGAAAACGGTGGGAAAGGGCGACGATGGCTTCCATCTCGCGCTCCCCGTCGAGGACCCCGCCCTTGAGTTTGAAATCGCGAAATCCGTAATGTGCGTAGGCCGCTTCGGCTTGGCGGACAATCGAGGCCGGCGTGATTGCTTCGTCGTCGCGCACCTGCATCCAGCCGTCGGATGCACCTGAGCCTGACCGGTAGGGTAGATCGGTCTTGCGACGATCGCCGACGAAGAACAAGTACCCCAACATTTCCACCGAGGAGCGTTGTTGTCCTTCGCCGAGCAAGGCGCAGAGCGGTACCCCGAGGTGTTGACCCAAGACATCGAGCACGGCGCATTCCAGAGCGGCCACCACATGGACCGTGGTACGGAGGTCGAACGTTTGCTGACCGCGCCCGCCGGAATCGCGATCCGAAAAACGCGAGCGGACCTCGTTGAGCAGCGCTTGGACATTTCCGATTGAGCGGCCGAGAACCAGGGAGCGACACTCCTCCAGCGTTTGCCGGATTTTTTCGCCACCGGGAACCTCGCCGACGCCCGTGCGACCGGCGCTATCTTTCACGATGACAACATTGCGCGTGAAGAACGGCGCGTGGGCTCCACTCAAATTGAGGAGCATGCCGTCCTCGCCGGCGACCGGAACAACTCGGTAGTCGGTAATGTGGGGAGTGCCGGTCTGCGACGTGGCAGCTGACGATAACGTGTTTTCCGGAGAGGAAGGGGAGGCTGCGGACATGAAAAAGAAGAAGTGGTTTTAGGTAGCGGTGGGCTGGGGAGACGATGATGGGGCGAGGACCACCCGTTCGATTTTGCCGACCAGAAAGAGGTAGCTGACAATCGCGAGAGCGGCGTTGGCGCCGACGAAGACCAAGGCGCCGTTGAATGACCCGGTTGTTTGGACGATGTATCCGATGACGATCGGAGTGGTGATGCCGGCGATGTTTCCGAACGTATTGAAAAGCGCACCACTCAAGCCGGCAATTTCCTCGGGGGATGTGTCAGACACCACTGCCCAACCCAGGGCGCCAAAACCTTTGCCGAAAAATGCCAGCGACATCAGCAGGACCACCACCACCTCAGATTTGACCCCCATGCAGAAGATCATGCTGCATGACATGAGCATGCCGAGGACGATGGGGACCTTGCGCGCGAGTGTCAGAGAAGAGCCTCGGCGCAGAAGGTGATCGGAGACCACTCCTCCCAAGACTCCTCCGATAAAGCCACTGAGTGCCGGGAGCGACGCCAGTGCACCGGCTTTGAGGATGGACATTCCCCGCTCCTGCATCAGGTAAACCGGAAACCACGTGAGGAAAAAGTAAGTGAGGGTGGTGATGCAGTATTGCCCGATGTAAATCCCCAGCAGCATACGACGGCCCAAAAGTGCCTTGATGTGTGACCATTGTGGCTTGGGGGCGGGACTTTGGGTGGAGGAGCGTTGATCTAAGTGGACCAAGCCGCCGCCCGACTGAATGTGCTCAAATTCGGCCGCATTGATGCGCGGGTGCTGATGCGGGCTAAAAACACGACGAAACCAGACGACGGTGAAGAGAATGCCCAGCCCTCCCATGATCCAGAATACTTCCTGCCAGCCCCAGTGGTGAACGATCCAACCCATGATGGGAGAAAAAATGACGAGGGCGAAGTACTGAGCGGAGTTGAAGAGGGCCGAAGCCGTGCCGCGTTCTGTTTTAGGGAACCAAGCCGCCACGATTCGCCCGTTGGCGGGGAAGGAAGGGGCTTCCGCCAAACCGAGCAGGAAACGAAGGACAAAGAGTCCGATGACCACACTGGCAGCACTGAAGAACCCTAGGAAGCCCTGGAGAAACGTGAAAACCGACCAGGTTAGCAGGCTAAGGCCATAGACCAGCTTGGAGCCGAAGCGATCGAGCAACCAGCCGCCGGGGAGTTGCCCGATTACATAGGCCCAGCCGAACGCCGAAAAGACGTAGCCCATGGCCACGGCATCGAGGTGGTACTGTTGGGAGATGGGAGCTCCTGCGATCGAAAGGGTGGCGCGATCCGCGTAGTTGAGCGTGCTCGCGATGAAAAGCATCGCCACCATCTCGTAGCGAATCCAAGTGGGGCGTTGACCAGCAGGCGGAGGGGTGGGGGCGGAACCAGGGGCGGTAGCGTTATCGTGAGGCATCCGGAGGGGGCTCGGAGGAAGACGGGGAAAGGACCTTCGCACGTGAGGGTCACGGGCGCGGGCGGGAACTAAAGAGGAAACGGTGAGGAATCCTCCCGACGCTGTACAGGCTCAACACAGCGAGCGTTAAGCAACCGTTCGGGATGGGGGAAACCGGCCCCGGCCGGGTTTCTATCTATTCCGTTTCTAGAAGAAACAAGACGGCCTATCTCGGAGGAGAGCCCTGAGCGTGCGGAGATCGGTCGGTTTGGGAGTGGATTCGACGCGATTGGTAGGCATGCTCCCGGGCTTTCCTATGGTTTTGCAGACACCGCGTGCCCTGATTTCACCTGCGCTGGCGATGGCGGGGATCGTCCTCATTTCCAACGTTCTGGTGCAGTATCCCATCAATCCTTGGCTGACCTGGGGTGCTTTTTCGTATCCTGTGGCGTACTTTGTCACCGACGTCTGCAATCGCGTTGCTGGTGCTGCGATGGCGCGCAAGGTGGCGCTGATCGGTTTTGCGGTGGGACTAATCTTGTCGGGGATGATGGCACCGCTGCGCATCGCGATCGCCTCTGGGACCGCATTTATCGTTTCCCAACTCCTCGATGTCGCGGTGTTCAATCGCTTCCGGCAGCAGACCTGGTGGAAAGCGCCGCTCTTCGGATCGATGGCGGCTTCCGTGGTGGATACCGCGATCCCGTTCGGGCTGGCTTTCGGTGGAACCGATTTCAATTGGCTCCACCTCGCCGTCGGCGATCTCGGCGTTAAACTCCTCATGGCAGTGGTCCTGCTACCCCCCTACCGTGCATTGATCACGGCGCTGTACACGCCGGAAAAGCCGAAGGAGAGACGCTGAGAGTGCGGCGATGAGGAGCGATGAGCTTTAAGCGAACAGTGGCATGACGACCTTACCCTTGCCATCGTTGGTGACGTAGAAGGGACGCTTTTCCACATCGTAGCCGTGGTTAGCAGGGATACCGAGGGCTCGGTAGATGGTGGCGTGTAAGTCCGTTACCGATACGGGATCCTTGATCGTTTTGCAGGGACGCTCGTCCTGGGTGACGCCATGGACATAGCCCTGCTTCATGCCGCCGCCAAACAAGAGCACGCTGCCCGCCGCGGTGAAGTGACGGTGCATGCCGTAGAATTTGGGATCGTTGATGACGCTGGGGACTTCGACCTTGTCCTTGACTGCTTTTTCGGGTTTTCCCTCCATCATCATATCGCGGCTGAATTCGCTGGCGACCACGATCAACGTCCGATCAAGCATGCCCCGCTCCTCGAGATCGCGCACCAATTGGGCGATGGGAGCATCAATCATCTGCTTCATGCCCACCAGGCGAGAGTGGCCGTTTTCGTGGGTATCCCAATTGAGGAACGGGATATATTCCGTGGTCACTTCGATGAAGCGTGCGCCCACTTCGCAGAGACGGCGGGCGAGCAAACAGCCGAGTCCAAAACGACCGACCATCTTTTCCTCGTACTTCCCGCCGAACCGGTCGAGCGGCGTGTCAAACCGCGTGCCTGGCTGGAATTCCGGGTAGTACTTGCGAACGTTGTCGAGTGGCTCGAGGGCAAGGTCAAACGCTTTTGAGGCGGGTNNAGCTCAGTAGACGATGGGCGTTATCCATCGAGCGTAGGAGTGACTCTTTCTGGTAATCACTGCCTTCTTGCCCAATCGGACTGGCGGCGAGCAGTTGGCGGTAACGACGATTGCGATCTGCGAAGCGATCGGAGCTCATTCCGGCCGGAGGACGGACGGCATCGGCGGCCTGCTCGGGGAAAGCGACGTTGAACGGACCATATTCACTTCCGAGGAAGCCGGCGGTGGTGAACGCCTTGAGCTCTTCGGCTTCACCCAAGTCGAAGCGCTGCCCGATATTGATGAACGCTGGCACGGCGGGGTCGAGCGGGCCTAGGGTGCGAGCGATCCAAGAACCGAGGTGGGGTGCGGCGACGGTTTGCGGAGGGATGTAGCCGGTATGCCAGTGGTATTGGTGGCGTGAATGCAGGATGAAACCAAGATCGGCGCCTTGCATCGTGCGGATGAGCGAGCCGCGATCCATGACGCTCGCTAGTTGCTCCAGACCGGCGGAGAATTTCACTCCGTCCACCGACGTCGGAATCGAGGGAAACGTGCTGAGCACATCGTTCGGATTCAGCCCTGCTGTGTACGGCGTGTAGCGCTTGGGATCGAACGTTTCCGTATGGGCCATCCCGCCCGCCATCCACAGAACGATCACCCGGTCGGCAGTGGCCGCGATCTTCTCGCTGGGTTCATTTGCGAACAACCCGCGCGGAGCGCCTGCGGCGAGTGCGGCCAGCGTCGCAGCAGACGAGGTTTTTAAGAAATCGCGGCGCGACCAGCGGTCGGCCTGGCTCTTGCGCCATTCGTGTTGAGCAAGCAGTCGATGGAGATTCATGGCGTGAGAAGTAGGTTAAAGAGTTGGGGGAGCAGCGCAGGTGACTTAGTGAATCAATTGGAATTCTGGCAGCATCGCCAAAGTCCAGAGCAGATCCTGCACACCGTCAGAGTTGGCAGGTGAGCCAACCATTTCGCGGGTAAGCGCCTGTTCTTGCGGGAGGGGGAGACGTCCGATCGCGCGTAGATAAAGCGTATTCACCAACTGCGAGGAGTCGTTCGATCCCTGCGCGAGGAGGTTGTCGGCGCCCTTCTTGAGGAGGGCCGCCAGGGTGCTGCCGTTGGTCATTTCCAAGGCCTGCAGCGTCGTGGCCGTACCTTGGCGTGTGGTAACGATCTGTTCCCGATTGGGGCGACCCAACGCGGTCATGAGAGGATTGGCGGCGAGCAGCGAGGCTCGGGAGATCGGAAGCGTGTCACGTTGTGCTGCGGCGAGGTCCATAAAGGACGGGCCGACCTGCCATGGCGTGAGTGAAGTATCGCCCAGCTCGATGGCAGAGTGCGTTTGGTTGTTACGGCTGAAAGTCCACGACTGATCCGACACAAAATCCATCACCGTGTCGCCCGCGCGTACCGTAGCGTAGAAAAGCAGCCCGGCTGGACTGTCCATCTCGGGAGTAAAGTCCTCGGGTTTTGTAGGGACCGCAGATTGGTCCGCTTGCAGATTGGTCGCCCGGATACTGATCTCGTTCTTCCCCTCGACGAGGAATGACGTGATGTCATACGCCTCGGCACTCGAGCTATTGCGTTTATTGGCTGAGGCGGCGGCCTTGCCGTTGATGGTCACTACATAGTTATTGTCCGCCGCGAGGGTGATCACGGCTTCGGTTGGAGCTTTGAGCAACTCGATGGTGCGCTCGAAAGTGGCGATTTCCGGTTTGGCCCTAAGGTTCGCTTGAGGCGTGGTCCAAATCCACTTGGGTTGCAATGAAAGCGTGTGTTTGGGCGCACCAGGCAACGCGGCGTTGCGGTTGAACTTCATGTCCGCTTTGGCGTAGTCCATCCGCATCAATCCCATGAGTGCATCGGAGAACTGCTCGGCGTCCAGACGGCGCACTGCGGGGCCCCGGAAGACATAGTTTTCAGTCGTTTCGCCCAAGTTGACGGAGGGTAATTGGTAGGCGCGCGAGGTAAGGATACGCGTCAACAGATGCTTGAGGTCGTAGCCATGGGCCACGAAATCTTCCGCTAGCCAGTCCATCAGCTCGGGCGACCAAGCGGGTTTATCCATTTCATCAACCGGTTCCACCAGTCCGTATCCAAGAAACCGTTGCCAGACCCGATTGACGATCGTCCGAGGTAGACGCCCATTTTTGCGACCGGTGATGACGTCAGCGAGCTGCTGCTTGCGGGCGGCCGGATGGGCGCTGCCATCGATTTCGCCTAGCTCTGAGTAGAGGAACTTAACCCGACTCATCTCACCCAACGGCTTGTCGCATTCGGCCATTTCCAATGGGCCATTGGCGTAGATCGCTGCCAGGCCGTAGGAATCCTTCAAGGTGTACTCGTTGATAAAGCTGTCATGACACGAGGCACATTTCAGATTCACGCCGAGGAAAACTTGTGCGACGCCCTGGGCGGCCTGCATGGGAGGGACCATACTCGCGTTGACCGCTCCCCGCCAAACGATGCCGTTGGTGAACCCTTCCGTCTCGGCGTTGGGGCTAATGAGCTGGGCGACAAATTTGTCGTAAGGGATGTTTTGCGCGAGTGCTCGGTAGAGCCATGAACTGACTTGTTTGCGCCCGCCATCGATGTAGCCGGTGCCCTTGTAGTCATTACGCAGCATGTCATTCCAGAACGTGAGCCAGTGTTCCGCGTAGCTTTGCGATTGGGAGAGCAGACGCTTGACCAACTGCGCGCGCTTGTTGGGCGAGCGATCGTCGAGGAAAGCCTGCAGTTCTTCGGGAGGAGGCAGCAGGCCAATGGTATCCAACCAGACCCGACGAGCGTAGGTGCGATCATCGATCAGAGCAGGCCAGGTGACGGCTTTGGTTTTGAATACCTGGTCCACGAACCCGTCGATTGGATTCTCGAAAGACGTAGGGATCTTCATCTCGGCGAACTCGCGAGGCTGAAGATTGGCCGGAGCATGTTTATGAAAATTGATTTCTTTAGGCCAGGGCATCCCTTGATCAATCCAGGCGCGGAAGAGAGCGACCTGTTCTGACGTCAACCGTTTGCCTTTTTGGGGCATGACAATGTCGGGATCGAGGCCCGAAATCATTTCGACGACGTAGCTCTCGCGACTTTTGCCTTCGACCGCCACGTCCCCCTCGATGAATGCCTCACGTGTTTCGAGGTTGAAGCCCCCCGNNGGCACTGGACACAGCTCGCCTCGAAAATGGGGACGATATCGCGTTCGAAATCCACCTGAACTGACGCGGGTGCTGGGATCTTTTCCCACTGTTGGGGAGTCAGGGCGGTGGCGGTAGTTGCGAAACCCGCATAGAGGCAGGCCGTGAGACCGAAAATGCTGAGGTGAGAGGTCACAGGGGATGAGAAGGGGGCGAGCGAAGTCACAGAGGGAAAAGTGTGGAAGAAAATGGACCGTGGGCAACCAGGCTTTGGGAGGAATCCAGTTGTTTCATGATTTTCAGTCGCTCCCGGATTGAAGACGATCGGCAACGGCACGTTTCTGGCGGGCAGTTGCCAAGGAGTCGCGGCAGAAGGAGGCGTTGGCTATTGCGAGAAAACGGTTTTCTTCCATTCGTTAGACCATGCGTGGAGTGTTTTTCATCCGTCGGCGGCTACTTCCCCTGCTAGGCGTGGGGTTATTGGCTGGTTGGGGGATGGGCTTTGCGCAGAACTGGTTGGAACAGGCGGGTTATCGACAAGGGTATCGGCCCGGT
>DKKJ01000245.1:2587-2774 GCA_002455175.1 Opitutaceae bacterium UBA6669 | reverse complement strand
TCGTCCGGGCCCAGTCTTTGGCTGGTTCGTCGATTATCCGGATGCGGATTTGAACCTTTCATATCGGTTGCAGCAGTTGACTTCCATGAAGGTGGATCCTGACGGTCGAGTGTTGCACCTCACCGATCCGACACTGACCGACTTTCCGCTCCTCTACATGGTGCACACCGAGGATATGCTGCTCACA
>DKKJ01000245.1:233-2569 GCA_002455175.1 Opitutaceae bacterium UBA6669 | reverse complement strand
TTCTGCAGATCCCAACGCTCCAGTATTGGATTAAGGAGCACGATCCGGCGGATCCTGCGTCACGCATCACCCGCCATCGCGGCGCTGGTTCGGAGGACGTGAGTGTAAAGGCACTTCTCGATGAGCGCGGACGCATCATGGTTCTCAGTATCCATAATTCTGACATCAGCGATGGCTGGGAGCGCGAAGGCGAAAACGCCGACTACTTCAGAGAACTCTCCGAGAAGCGCGCCTATCCCTTAGCGATCAATCTGATTTTTTATCTGATGACGCATTAGGAAAATGCGGAAATGAGGCAAAATGCTGAAAAGCTGAAATTTGGAGAGAGCGGAAACAGAGAAATTAAGACGTAAAGGGCTGAGACTGGCGGTCATAAATTTCGTAATTTCCGCGTTTCACAATTTCCGCTTTTCTCCTCACACCACCGTGTGCGGCCAGAAGATGACGTTGCCGTTTTGGTTGGCGATCATGCGGACTTGGCTGTCTTGCGAGATGACGAAGCCAATAACTTTGGGTTCTACGGAGCAGAGGCGGTAGACGGAACGGTGGCGGGTACCGTCGCAGCGGACGTTCCAAGGCGTGACGCGTTGGCCTTCGAGATCGTGCGCGACGTCGACTTGGAGGACGGTGTGGTCCACACGAATTTCTCCCGCGAAGCCGACGAGGCAGATGCGTTTATCCAGGACGAGGGCTCCGTCCACCTGCATGAGGTCGGAGAAGAAACGGGCGAGTTCGAAAAAAGCCTCTTCGAGTTCGTCGAGGTCTGCGTCGTTGCTATTACGAAACACTTTCCAGGCGTCCTCGGTGCTGGCTCCGGGGGGGCATAGTTGCCCTACTCGTCGGATGATGCCTTGCAGGAGGTCGCGAAAGCGGAGGCCTGATTCCCCGGGTGAAGCGGTGTACTTGCAGTCGATCCATCGCTCGGCCACGTTTTTGCCTTCGATCGGTTCGGGAATCATCACCACGGTGCCGCCGTGACCGCTGCTGCGGACCAGGTTGATGACCCGCTTGAGAAACTGCATGCCGATCAAGTGAGAAAGCTCAAGGTACACGTCGATGCTGAGCGAACTCGGCAGGCACTTGCCTTCGAGGTCGCGAATCAAGGCCATCCGCAGGTCGACAAAGCGTTCGTTCAGCAGACGGGTTTGAAAAACATCGAGGCGCGGACCGTGGAGCTCGCGGCCCCGCCATTCGGCGATGAGATCGTAGCCGTGGTAGAAAAAGATCCATCCGGGATCTCTGACATGAATAATCGGGTACGGAAGGTGCCCGCTGATAGGTTTGCGCCCACCGGCTACTAGGTTGAGCCAGCGGGGTCCGGTGTTGAGCAGTCCCCAGATGCGCAGCCCTTTGTCCCGGACGGGCCAGACGGCGATGGCGGAGTGAAAAAAACTGGCGGCGGGACTCAGGCGTTTGATTTCATTTCCATTGAGCTCATGCGGAAGCGTGAAGCGCACGGCATGGATTCCTTCCGGTGGACCCGTCTCCACGGGAAAGGCTTCGGGGGGTGCCAGGACGATACGTGCTCGGACCGCCCGCCCTTCCTCTTTAAGTAAACTCGCCGCATAAAGGAGGTCGCAGAGCGCGCGGAGATTCTCCTCGGTGGGAGCTTGAGGTTGGCTGCTCGTTAGAATCGCCAGCTGAGCAATCAGCGAGTTCAGATTGAGGTCGGAAGCGGCCAGCGACGTTGCGTTCATCGGTCCTGCGTTATCCGGTTCACCAACGAAGTAAAGAGCCACGACGAAGTCGTTTTATTTGAAATCTCAAATTTCAGATTTGAAATTCAGGGGCAGCAGGCCCCGCCATCACCGACTGGCTCCTTCCAGACAAGAAGGCGAAGCCCGTTGAGGACGACTACCAGGGTGCTTCCCTCGTGAAAAACCACGGCGACACTCAGAGGGATTGCTCCGAAGGCCGAGGCGATGATCAAGAGAACGATAACCGAGAGCGCGATACCAAGGTTCTGCTTGATGATTTTTGCACTCGCGCGACTTAGGGCGACGGCGAAAGGGAGTTTGCAGAGATCATCGCCCATGAGGGCGACGTCGGCTGTTTCGAGCGCGACCGCGGTGCCGGCGCCGCCCATGGCGATGCCTACCGTTGCTGCGGCCAAGGCAGGTGCGTCGTTGACGCCGTCGCCCACCATCGCCACCACCGCGCCTTGGCGTTGCAACTCCCGCAACCGTTCCAGTTTATCTTGAGGAGAAAGCCCGCCCGCCGCCTCGGCGATGCCGACCTCGCGGGCGACATGGGCCACCGCTTCCGGCCGATCGCCGCTCAGTAGCAACACCCGCAACCCGCGCCCTTGCAAGTCCGCCACCGCCGCCGCCGCGCCG
>DKKJ01000245.1:0-163 GCA_002455175.1 Opitutaceae bacterium UBA6669 | reverse complement strand
CCGACCGGATGTTCGGAACCGCGCTCCAACGCCGCCGCCAACGCCAAACAGCGCCGCGCCTCCAAGCCGCTTTCCGGCTCCACCGCCGCCACTCGCGGCCGGCCGTAAGTCAAAGTGCCGGTCTTGTCGAAAATCACCAGCGTGGCCCGCGCCAGCGTTTCCA
>DKKJ01000165.1 GCA_002455175.1 Opitutaceae bacterium UBA6669 | reverse complement strand
ACGTACAATCTGTTTCACCACACGCTGAAGAAGCTGGGCATCGAAATCACTTTCGTGGACGCAGATGACCCAGATGCTTTCCGTCGCGCCGTCAAACCCAACACAAAGGCGTTTTATGGGGAAGGTCTCGGCAACCCGGCACTCAATCTTTTCCCGGTGGANNGAATGGGGTGCGAATGTCGTGATTCATTCCACGACCAAGTACATGGGTGGCCATGGCACCTCCATCGGCGGTATCGTGGTCGACGGCGGCAACTTTGATTGGGGGTCGGGGCGCTTCCCTGGATTCACCTCGCCCGATGCCTCTTATCACGGCCTCGTTCACTGGGACGCGTTCAAGGCGTTTCCTCCGGCGGGCGGCGCCAATATCGCCTACGCGATGAAGATGCGCCTGCAGCTGTTGCGGGATACCGGCGGATGTATTTCACCGTTCAATGCCTGGCAAACGCTCATCGGTTTGGAAACCCTCCATTTGCGGATGGAGCGGATCTGCGCCAACGCACTGGCGACAGCGCATTTCCTCAAGGATCATCCCAAAGTGGCCTGGGNNAAATACCACGCTGCAGCCAATAAGTATTTGACTGGAGGATACGGCGGACTTCTTGGCTTTGGTGTGAAGAGTGGTTATGAGGGCGCCAAGCGGACGATCAATGCGCTCTCCCTGTTCAGTCATTTGGCCAACATTGGCGATGCCAAGTCCCTGGCGATCCACCCGGCGAGCACCACGCATAGCCAGTTGACCAGCGAAGAGCAGGTGGCTAGCGGAGTGCAGCCCGACTACATTCGCCTCAGCCTGGGCTGCGAGGACTTTGCCGATATCAAGGCCGACCTAGAGCAGGCGTTGGAGAAAAGCTGACAGAGAAAAGCTGAGAGCTGAAATCTGAAAGCTGACTTCAGACAGTGAGGCCCCGACGCAGGAGGATGCGGACGGGGACCTCGCGATAGACACGGAAGCCCATGCGCTCGTAGAGGCGCTGGGCTGCTTTGTTTTCGCCCATGACGTGGAGGAAGGTGATTTGGCCGCGAACCATGTGTCGGCGGATGAGCTTCAGCATTAGGCTTCGGGCGATGCCGCGTCCTTGGNNCCTGCATGCGCTCGCCCGCCATGGCAATCAAGCGTTCGCCTTCGAAGTAGCCGAAATAGTCCCCGAGTTCGGGGGTGCGCAGCCCGAACGGTCCCGGTCGGGTCAACGTGGCCAGTTCCAGCGCTTGGGAGGCGTGAGCGAGAGAAAGGGGGACCGCGTCTGCCGCTTCGGAACTGCTGGGGATCGACCCGTGCCAGACCATGCGGTACATGAATGATTCTTCCTCGATTTCCCACGTCGGTGGAGGAAGGCCCGGCCAACCGACGCAGTAGAAGTGTTCGCCCACCGTCGTAAACGGCTCCAGCGCGACCAAATCGGGCTTATCCGCAGAGCGGTAGCCAATGATCGGTGAAAACCCGGGAGCGTAGCGCCGAATCTCGCTCGTTCCTGTGGAAAAATGGGCCTGCGGTCCTGAAAGTGCGTGCCAGATAATATGATCGAGTACCTCGTCCACGGGAAGTGCTCTCTCCGCCGTAGCGGCTCAAGAGACTAAAGAGAAGGCAGCCAGGTCGTGGGCGAACACGCAATGCTTGTCTCAGCTCACCGCGGGGCGTCTCAACGGCTGAAATGGGTAAATTTTCACAGGCCTTTTCACGGGTGGCGGCTTGAAAAGCTTCCGCTTCGGGCGTGAGTTAAGATTGCTGACCCCGTTGCTCTGCCGTGCGCCTCTCTTCTTTTCTCCTTCTTGGTGGGCTTTCCTTTGGCGTTTCTGTGAATATTCACGGCGCGTCGGTGCCCGATTTTAACCGGGATATCCGTCCAATCTTATCGGAGAAGTGTTTTCGCTGCCACGGCCCCGATGAACACGACCGCAAAGGGGGAGATCAGGGGGTACGACTGGATACCGCGTTGGGGGCCTTTGCTGATCAGGGTGGGTACCATGCGATCCTGCCGGGAAATCCCGAAAAAAGTGAGGTGATGTTGCGGGTGCTCCTGGAGGACGATGACGAGGAGTTGATGCCGCCCAAGAAAGCGGGAAAGCGTCTGACCACGGCGGAGGTTGATCTTCTCAAGCGGTGGATTCAAGGCGGGGCACCCTACGCCACCCACTGGGCGTATGAAGCGCCGCGGGCGGTTCCGGTACCGACTCCTGAGGATGGGGGATGGAGCCGCACGCCGATTGATCGCTTCGTTTTCACCCGTTTGAAGGCAGTGGGACTGGCTCCTCAACCTGAAGCCGATCGNNGTCCGACCCTGGCCCGACGTGCGGCGTTGGATATCACGGGGCTGCCGCCCACTGCGACAGAAGTGGAAGCCTTTTTAGCGGACATGACTCCCGGGGCCTTTGAACGCTACGTCGACCGGCAACTGGCCAAACCGACGTACGGAGAGCACTGGGCGCGGGGTTGGCTAGATCTGGCCCGTTACGCCGATTCCAAGGGCTACGCTGATGATCAGCCGCGCAGTATTTGGCGGTACCGTGATTACGTCATCGACGCCTTCAACCAGAACAAACCCTTCGATGTTTTTACCGTGGAGCAACTAGCGGGCGATCTTTTGCCTCATCCTACGCAGGAGCAGCTCTTCGCTACCGGGTTTCACCGTAATACCATGACGAATACGGAAGGCGGCACGGATGACGAAGAGTTCCGTTCGGCCGCGGTCGTGGATCGGGTCAATACGACGATGGCGGTTTGGATGGGCACTTCCATGGCATGTGCGCAGTGTCACACGCATAAGTATGATCCTTTGACGCATCAGGAGTACTTTCAACTCTACGCGATTTTCAATCAGACGGAAGATGCAGACCGCGACAACGAAGCGCCGCTGCTGGAGTTTTACACCGACGCGCAGAAAAAAGAGCGCGCTGAACTGGAGGCTCGCGTGAGTGGACTGGTGGCACGTCTTTCCGCAGCGGTGCCGCAGCACCGCGCGGAGGTGCAACGCTGGGTAAACGCGTTTCCCGCTCAGGTGAGCTGGCCCTATCGCACCACCCGCGCGCACGCTTCCGTTGGAGGCGCGACCTTCACGGCGGATGAAGAGGGGCGGGTTCGCGTCTCCGAAGGACAGAAGAAGGATACCTACACCTTCGAACTCGAGGTGCCGGCTCAAGTGCCTTTGACGGCCTTGCGGCTGGAGTCCATTCCTGACTCCCGTCTTCCGGAGGGAGGAGCCGGAGCAGCGAAGGGCAATTTTGTGGTGACGCGACTGCGGGTGGGCATCAAGTCGGCCGAGCCAGTGCGGCGGGCGCGGTATGTCCGGGTCGAACTCCCCGGAAAGGATCGCTCGCTCCAGCTCGCTGAGGTCGAAGTACTCTTCGGCCAGGAAAACCTCGCTCGGCAAGGGATTGCCCGGCAAAGCTCCACCGCAGGGGACGCGGAAGCGGCGCGAGCCTTGGATGGAAAAACTCAGGGTGATATCCGNNGACGCTCAGTCAGACTGCGAGTGGCGAGAACCCCTGGTGGGAGGTGGACCTGGGAGCGACGCGACTTTTTGAACGTGTGGTGGTGTGGGGAAGGACAGGTGCTGAGGCGACTCCGGGCGGCCTTAAAGTGACGGTCCTGGATGAGAGCCGCAACGTCGTCTGGGAGCAGGTGGCCCGCGAAGCGCCCAATCCCAGTCGTCGCTTTGAAATGGGCGATGCGGTGGACGTGCCGCTGTCGAAGGTGTTCACTGACTATGCCCAAGCGGATTATGATGAAGCGTTGATTCTTCAGGATCGGGAGCCGAGAGCACCCAACGTCCGGAAGCGGACCGCTCTGCGCAAAGGCTGGGGTGTAGAGGGCCGCGAAAAGGAGCCGCACGTGCTTTCCGTGGAGCCGGAAAAACCGCTCGTGCTGGCCGCCGGCGAAAGACTGGTCGTCACACTCGAGCAGCAGTCGGCTGTGGTCGGTGGAACCCTGAATCATTTCCGATTCCAGGCGACGTCAGATCCTCGGGTGGGTGAGCATCTGCGAGTACCCGGAAACATTCTACGCACGCTCCAAGCCGGTCAGGATCAGCGCTCGGTTGCTGAGCAGGCTGCCCTGGCAGACTACTATGTCCGGCGGATCGCTCCGGCCTGGGCGAGTGAGCGGCAGGAAATGGATACAGCGCAACTGGCCCTGGATGAGATGATGATCCATACCTCTCCGATTTTTCGCGAACTGCCTGAGGAAAAACACCGCAAGACCCACATTCACTTGCGTGGGAATTATACCTCCCTGGGTGATGAGGTTCAGCCGGGCGTACCGGCAGTATTTCCACCGTTACCGGCTGGCGAGCCGGTCAATCGACTCACGTTGGCGCACTGGTTGATGGACAAGAGCAACCCCTTGGTCTGCCGAGTGCTGGCGAATCGTTATTGGGAGACGTTTTTTGGGATCGGTTTGGTCAGAACCTCGGAGGAGTTTGGGTCTCAGGGCGAACAGCCTACGCATCCAGAATTACTGGATTGGATGGCTCGGGAATTGGTCGCGACTCAGTGGGATCTCAAGGCCCTGGTAAAACTGATCGTCACGTCTTCGACCTACCGACAAAGCTCTCGTGTCACTCCCGAGGCGCTGGCGGCGGATCCGGAGAATCGTTGGATGTCTCGCGGCCCTCGCGTGCGGCTGTCGGCCGAAATGGTGCGCGATCAAGCGCTCGCCGTGAGTGGACTGTTGAGCCCGCGGAGTCACGGTCCGTCCTCGCGCCCTTACCAGCCTGGGTCTGGACTCAGTGCGGCCTTTGGGAGCACGTTGGATTGGAAGATGAGCGAAGGCGAAGATCGGCTGCGTCGGGGATTGTACACGGAGTGGCGGCGGAGCAGTCCGNNGATGGCCACCTTCGATGCGCCCAACCGGGAAGTGTGCACTCTGCGTCGCAACCAAAGCAATACGCCGCTGCAGGCGCTCGTGACCCTAAACGATCCGGTTTACGTCGAAGCGGCGCAGGCTTTGGGTCGGGAGATTGCGCAGGCGAAAGGCAGCGTGGAGCAACGCATGCAGGAAGCCTTTCAGCGGGTGCTCTTCCGAGCTCCGGCGTCGGCGGAAAGCCGAGCACTGAGCCAACTCTACGAAACGGCTTTGGCGGGTTATCGCGCGGATGACCGACAAGCCGCTGCTTGGATTGAGAACTCCCGCCTTTCCCCGGTTGCGACACCGAAGGTGGCAGAGGTGGCAGCCTGGACTGCGGTCGCGAATGTTCTCCTCAATTTGGACGAAACCCTGATGAAGCGCTGATTGATTGGCCATGAACTTGCACCTCCAAAAACTTCAACATCAGACGCGGCGTCAGTTCCTCCGCAATGTCGGCCAATTTAGTTTGGGGGCCATTGCGATGGAGGCTCTGCTTCCTCCGATGCTGCGAGCGGGCGCCACCGGCGTCGNNCGTACCCAGCCCCATTTTCCTCCGAAGGTGAAGCGGGTGATCTATCTGCACATGTCCGGTGGACCTCCCCATTTGGACTTGTTCGATTACAAACCCGAGTTGGTCAAGCGGGACGGACAGCTGGCTCCCGACGCCTTCATCAAGGGAAAGAAATTCGCTTTCACCCAAGGTGTGCCCACCTTGATGGGAACGCCGCGGACCTTCGCGCAGTACGGCCAGAATGGGACGTGGATGTCTGATGCCATTCCCCATTTTCACGGACTGGCCGACGATCTTTGTGTCATCAAGTCGATGAACAGCGATCAGTTCAATCACGCGCCGGCGGAACTGCTCCTGTTCACGGGATCGCCCCGGCAAGGCCGACCGTCCATGGGGTCTTGGGTGACGTATGGGTTGGGATCAGAGAATGAAAATCTCCCTGGATTTGTCGTCCTCATCAGCAGTGGGGTGCAGCCCAGCGCTGGCCAGAGTGCGTGGGGAACGGGCTTCTTGCCTTCGGTCTTTCAAGGGGTGCAATGCCGCTCCAAGGGTGACCCCGTTCTCTATGTCGGCGATCCCCCTGGGATGAGTCGGGAAATGCGTCGTCACACGCTCGATGCCTTGCGTGACCTCAATGAACTTCAGGCCGCAGAGTTAGGGCATCCCGAAACCGCGACCCGCATCGCTCAGTA
>DKKJ01000014.1:5329-7282 GCA_002455175.1 Opitutaceae bacterium UBA6669 | reverse complement strand
TTGCTCCCCGTCCGGGACGCTTGAGTCCGCGTCCCGCGTTTCAGAATTGAACAGAAAAATGGGAGCGTCGTTTCACGGCGCTGCGGATTCCAATGTCCCATCGCCACCGAACCGGCGGGTACGGCGTCCGAAACCGGCTGCCCGAGCGAAACGGCAATGCCCGTCTCGGGTCGGGCACGAATGGCATGGTACGTGCTGAAGGATGGATACCTCGACACCGCCGTTGCGAAAGGCGAGAACGTGGGGCGAACGGGATGGAGCGGATGCAGCGCTCGTGGCCGTCCACTCGCAGGTGGGCGGAATGGGATTTTGACCGCCACACCATGTGTGTACGGCCGAGGCGAATGCGCCCGTGAGAAGACGGGAATGACTGCCATGAGATTCAGGTCAACACCGCCGACAGCTTTGGTCCCCGTGGCGTTCCTGGTTGCGACTCGGAGGCTCTCCCAGTAGAGACTGCCGCTCTACCTGGGCTTATATCTGGTCCACAACCCTCACATCTGCGGTAAGGCTTGTTCCGACTTCTTTTGGGCCTGCTGGTCGCCCGACGCAGTGAACCGACTGGAATCCATGTTGAGCTTTTATTTAATACAATAGGTTGTGACGATATTGCACAATTCACTGGCAATCGCTTCGTAGTTCTTTTGCGCCGCATCCAATTCGGCAATGCTTATTGAGTCGTGATTACGCAATACAGCGCGCAGATTGTCGAGCGCAGCGCTCGCCGTAGTTTTGGTTGACCCGGACGAAGCTAAAGACCAGATGGTTCCGGCCTCAGTAATGACTATGCCGCCCACACAGGTCACCGCGCCAACTCCAGTCACGGCTGTGGGACAGCCCAATAACGTCAGCATCATCCCTGCCTCGTGTAACACCAGGGTCACTGCTACTTGAATTTGCTGACTGGTTGTCGCGTCCAAAAGTTGCTGATCTGCTGCCTCTATACGGTTTAGGAGATCAGTTCTCGCTTTACGCCAGGTTTTCAGGTCGGCGAATTCTCTCTCGGTAACTGCAGATTGGTTGCTAACGAAGATGCTTACCCGATACCGCTCCAACTGGCCGCAAGACCATCCATTGAAAGGCGCCAACGATTGCATACCAGGTAAGGGACGCCCAACGTCCACATTGAATGACTGATTGCAGTTCTGAGCGCTAGCATTCACGGAGAACAGACCGATAATCATCGCCAAGCAGTTCATTGCAGCAAAGATTTTTCTCACCGTAGTCTCCAGTTTCTACTTATAATACTTGTTAAGCCGCAAGTCTGGCGGAAAAATCAGAAGAAGCCCCGTATCCACAAAACGAAACCACTGCTCTGTTGCCGAGCATCTTCACCCAAGTAGCCTTCGTAAGCTAAGAATCCGATCAGCAAAATCACGAGTAGGATGGCAACGCTGACGGTACGGCTACTGGTACGCTTTTTATCGATTATTGAATGGAAATCAATTTCATCAAGCTCGGTCCTGCGTTTGGCGAGCGCGCGTATGACCTGGGCGAGTTCCGGCCCCGTTCTCTGAAATAGCTGCAAGTCGCGCACAAGGGCGCTGGTATTGATGCCCAGAGCGATCAGCTGCTGCGCTAGGTCTGCGGACGTTCCGGGCTTGCGGAGCGACTTGCTGACTCTTAGAACTTCCTCTTCCACGCTGTCGCGTTCCAACACAGCCATTCGTTCCTCAGTCCCCTGAACAACGTGGTAGAAGAGCATAACTACCATGGCCGCGATGAGTGCGACCAGGGTGGTATCGAACGCCATGCCCATGGAAGCGCTGACGGAACTCTGCGCGGAACCCGAGATAAGGTCACGCACCGATTGGAGGCCGATGGTCGAGGACAGCGCGCCACTGACACCGAGTATCGTTCCAATGAATCCCACAGTCGGGATTGCCCAAAGAAGATAACGCACCAAGCTGAGCCTCGCGTCGTAATAGGAGAGGATCGAGGACTTCTGGGCAT
>DKKJ01000014.1:0-5276 GCA_002455175.1 Opitutaceae bacterium UBA6669 | reverse complement strand
TCAGATCATCGATTCGATTGAGCGGCTCGTCTTGTTCCGCGCTCGATGTATCCTCATCGGATTTATCGGTGCCGCCATCCGCGACGGGTGTGGCTTTGTCAAAAAAGCTTGGTGAAGTGGCATCCGATTGCAATTGTTCCCGGCTCAGGGGGACGCTGCGCACTAGGTGGACAGCCCAATTTTGCGCGACTGAATTGGTCCAGGACAGCACGATGAAAATNNCATAACACGGCCGAATCGCTGGGGAGAAAGATCGACTGCCCGATCAACTCGTCCACCATCTCACGAATATTCGCTTTGCGCGAGTTGGTGAACTTCATGTTGGGGTCGCGCGCCTTGGCTGCGGAGATCACCAGATTCGGAATGCTGTACGCCGTTCCGGGAAACTCGAACTCGACGAAATTGCTAATGAAGTTACCGAGGATGCCGAACCATCTGGGTAGGAAGCCGGATTGCTCGCTCTGCTGCTGATCGGCTTGCAGGAATGGGTTGATGCGAAACAGGCAGACGGCGTCGTTCAATGGGGCGGTCAGGGTCTTGGCGCATGGATCAATCGACGGCGGGGTTGGATCTTCGCCGATGCCGACGAACACCGCGTAACCGACCTGGTTCTTCGACGGAATCACTTCCAAGTAGAGCGTGCCGCCGATCTCCTCTTTGATCTTTCCCATCAGAACTGCCTGGCGGGAAGGCGGTTTATCTTTGTTATCCGCATCGTGGGCGCGCTCGGCGATTTCCGGGAGCGCGACCATTTTCTCGATCGAACTCAGCACTTCCTTGTCGTCGATCATGCCGCGAGTCAGGGATGCCACGGCGGCGGTCGCCAATGTGGCCACTCCCGCGACGACGACGATTTGCGTGAGGCGTTGCAGCGCGCGGATCAGCCAGCCACCCCGGTTCGGCTCGCCGGCGACGAAGGCCGCGAAGCCAAAGGAGAGAAGAATGAACCTTGTCATGAGCATGGGCTCATCTGGGCGGGATCGATGAGAAACATGCGTGGGTCCTGGTCGATGTCGAATGACAGGGGACGGCCGTGCACAACCTCGCCGCCCAACATCGTCTGTACCAGGTCGTTGAAAGCTTCGTCCGTGGACATGCCGGTGCCCAGAGTGGGCTTGAGTTCGAAGACCGCGTTGGCGGCCTCAAGCCGTACNNCCGTACACGCATTTGCTCTGGGCTCACGACGCCTATGCAGGAGCCCTCGAGGTAGGCGCGGCCATCGTTGCTCAGCATGCCGCGCGGGCCGACGAGCACGAAGTGACGGGTGCCGAGCTTGTTAATCGCGCGGTTCACCATGGCAAGGTCGATGGTCGTCACATCGACGCGCAGCATGTCGATGGTAATCGCACCGCTGCTGAGTTCGATACGGGCGCGGCGCTCTCCGCTCGCCGTGTCCGTCATGTAGACGGGAATGCCGCCCAGCAGCGCTGCATGGTCATCCTCCGGGCGCAGACCGTTGACGAGGCGCATTGAGTCCCGCGCGAATGCTATGAGCGNNGTTGCTCATTCCACGGCCGCTCGTGCACCCAGCGGGCCGAACCGGAATTACTCCTTCGAACAGGGCACAGTGGCCCGGTGTAGCCCAGCACGGAGCCGCAGGCGTGGTTACGTCGTTCTGGTCGAAACGCACCATCAGCGCGCGAAGCGGCGCTCCCCCCGACGCGATGACCAATACGTTGCGTTGATATCGGGTCGCGCTGTCCTGGTTGAGCGCGCAGATCGCGTCAGCGCCAGTCCGCTGGATCAAGCGTTTTATCAGATCGTTGTTCAAGCTCTCTGCGGTCGATCCGAAGGACATCAGGCAGAGGCTCGCAAAGGCGAGTATCAGCCGTCCTTGCATATGTATGAATCCTTGAAATCGCCGCGATAAGCGGTCGCGAAAACCAGCGTGCATAGGCGCCCTTTCTCCGGTGTGGTGACCCAGACCTTGACGTCAGAGAAATCGACCTTTCCCCCCGCTTCAGGTGGTTTGAGCAACATAAAGCGGATGCTGTCTATAGGGTCGTTACTCTCGACCAAGGCCTCGGTGAGGCCAGATTCGCAGCTTCCCCAAGTCACGGCGCCGGCGTCGTTGCAGTCCGGCCAGCTTCGATGGGTTTCACCGCCCACCATGATCTCCAGGCCAATCGGTGCGGTGTGGCTGCCTTCCAGTTGGACGCGCACGAACTTCAGCGGCAACGAGGTGGCGCCGATATCGCCATCGTTTGCACTGGTCATGGCATAGAGGACGACCAAAAGCCCGAACAAACCGCTGACCAGGTCCAGCATCGACAGTCCGACCGGTTCTGTCAGTTGGCGGCGTCTCACGGCGGCGTCCCTACATATTCCTGTAGCAGTGCACCGAATTGGGCGGCCAGGATGACGTGCTCCGTACCGACGCTCGGGGGCGGTGGCAGCACCAGTCTCACATCCCCTTCGGCTTCGAAGACGATCTTCAGCTCGGGAGCGTTCGACACGCGTCGCAGTTTGAATTCGAGGAGGCATTTCGCACCGTTCGCATCGAACAGAACCCTACGCGGCCTAACCTGGTCATCACGCACACGCTGTCGGAATTCGTTGATCCAATTCGCCGTTTGCGGAAGGTCCTTGAGCAACTTCCGCAATTCTTTGACCTCATGCCAAAAAGTCACCAGTTCTTCCTTGCCAGCGCCGGATAGCGCGAGAACGCGGAGGTAATGGGGCTCTGTGGCCGAACAACAGGGCACGATCCCAACCTCGGCGACTAAGTCGTGCACCGCCAGGTTTTCCACCGTCAGCACCAAGCTGACCAGGAATTTGCCACCGGGCGGCTCGTCTAGTCGCCAAAGCACCTTCGTCGGCTTGCCGGATGGATCGGACGGGGTCACGGCAAACTCCAGCTTCCCGTCAGAAACGCTTGGCGGTACATGTCCATTCTCCCCGGTGCAGGCGGGGCTATGGGGGTGGAGTGGAACAGCCTTCTTGTTCGAGAAGTTGAGCCCGAATTCGCACGACCATCGTCGCGGTTGGCTAATTCGCAGCTTGACGATGTGGGTCTCGCCGAACTGCTCGATCAACGCCATGGCGGACGTCTGCTCGTCCGGCCCAGTCCCCTTATGACCAGAGTTGCCGGCATTCATCGTCCACAGCAGCGCGACCATCGCCAGCGCACCGACCAGCAGGTCGATCAGCGAGGTGCCAAACGGGTTCGGGGCTTCGCGTCGCACGGCCTTATTCGCCGAATACGCACTCCGTCGGCATTCGCAACAGGATCAGGTCGCCAGGATTGTTCGGTTCCGCGCCGATCTCCAGCGTCTCGGCGGATTCGCAGGGCGGGATCATCATCTGGACGCTGAATTGCCGTTCTGTTGCGCTGGCCGAAAGAATTTTCACGTCCTTGGTAAACGCGGGTATTCTGACATTTGAATCTGGAAAGCGAGGAGGCCAATTGACCGACCATCTTGTGCCGCTTTTCTTGTCCGTGAACGTAATCGCTTGGTTGTTCACTTCGACCCAGGTGTCAACGCCAGGTGCGACGTTGCCGTATGCGTTTCTGGGCGCGCGACCCAGATCTACTCCCTGCGGCGGCCTGTCGTTAGGTACGCCTTTGCTGCTGTCTAGATCTTGTCCGCCCTGTCCTTCCAGGCCATGCTCCGTATCGCCCGTCTGGGTTTGTCCGGTGCTGGTACCATTATTTCCATTTCCATTTCCATTTCCGCCACCACCACCGTTGTCACCGAAAATCGCCATCAAGGCCATGAACCCGAGCACCGCAGCGATTACGTAGGGATTGCCCGTCGACATGGCGGCCATCATCATCGAATTTACGGCCATCGCCATCTGCTGACTGGCTTGCTGATCGGCTATGTACTGATACACGTCGTCTTTGATGGTTCGACCATTCTCGGTATCCTCCTGAAAGCAGCTTGGTAGTAAGATACCGTTGCGTGCCGCCGTCGCTGCTAAGTCTGGATTCCAAGTGTCCGGCACATCACCTCCAATGAGCGATGCGAGTTGCTGGGCAGTATGCGCATTGATCTGCGAGCCTGCGCAGGCGCTGTCCAAGTACCTGCTCAGCTTATCGCGCCGCTGTTTGAATTCCTCACGCACAGCGAGCGTTGCGTCGCGCGCTTTGTGCATCTCATCGAGAATCTTTTCCTGTTCCAAACCATTAGCCCAGTCGCCGGTTTTTACCATCTTCAGGGCTTGCTCAACCAGTGGCTTCATCTCACTTGAAGCTTTCGGCAGCACCTTTTCGGCCTCCTCAACAAGGTCGGCCGTGTTCTTGCCGAGCGCGCCAACCGACGCCAGAGTTTGTGATAGGGTCACGACCGAAGCTTCTGCCGCATCCAGTGCTGTTTGTTGATCGTCGATCTGATTCATTAGCCGCTCAACCAACTTTTCCTGTTTTCTGGCTGCTTCTTTGAACTCCGCCAGTTGCTTTTCGAGTTCGTCCAGTCTGTTCAACAGACGGCTGGCACCATCGCGATGGATCGCGAGCACTGCCGCGCCGCTGGGCTCCTTGGCGAAAGCCAAATTTGGCACAGGGACGTGTATGATGACGAGGGAAACGGAGACTGCCAAAGCGGTGGAGGATTTCAAAAATCGCTTCATGGCTAGTTGCCCCCCCGTCGTTGCCGTGGCGCGGTGGACGCCTCTGACTCGTGTAATGCTTCACAAGCCTTGAGCGCAGATGCGATGGTGGCTTGCAGAAGTTCGATCTGCTGTTTTGNNGAATGCGCTTTTGCAATCGTTGTTAGTATCGAGCACACGTTCGCGGAAGTCGAGCAGCCTCTCGGCCTGAGTGCGGTAGTCGTTCGCAAGCTTACGGCCTTGCTCCGCTCTGGATGTGAACGCTTCGGAGACTCGCGCGTCGAGGGCGCTGAGCTGCTCGCTGATCAATAGGGTGCCATGGGCTTGGTGATCAGGCCATAGCGCGAGCCTGCGTAGGCCGCTGGTTTCACTCAAAGACGCAGTTGCCCAAGCGACGAACTCTCGATACTGCCCAGACNNAGTAGGCAGGCGATTGCGACCACGAAGCCCTGCGTCGGGGCTACTAGTCGGAGCACTCTGATCTCCTAAACGGTGCGCCATCACTGCTCCTGTTCTGAGGTGGGTTCAAATCATGAATTCTGAGCAGCATAATCTAAACTCACGGGACTTACGCAGAACGTATGTTTTATATCGATCAAAACCACAATATATTGTGTTTCTGCGATTCTGAACGCTAAGAATCCGGTTGTCGTGCGTAAGATCTGACTCGGTATTTTCATCCTAATTATACGCGATGTTCGATGTTTCGAAGGGAGATAGGAGCG
>DKKJ01000196.1 GCA_002455175.1 Opitutaceae bacterium UBA6669 | reverse complement strand
GGACCATGCCCTCCGAGCTCGCCGAGTACAAAGGTATGAAACCAGTGATGCGCGATCTCCTCGCCCTGCCCGATATCTAGTCGATCCGTCAAAGCCCTCCGTGGAGACTGATCAAAAAGGCGACAAGAAATAGGAGAGCCAGCAGCAAGCTCACGGTGAACCGGAGGCTCTCGTACGATCGGGTTCGCATGATCATAAATTCGTCTGGAGTGCGCTCAGGCGCATTTCANNGCGCCTGCATCCCACTCAGCGCGAGCTGCACCCAGGTTAAATTTTCGCTCAACGTGAGAACACCGTCGTCACTGGTTATGATCCGAGGACAGATACCTCGCACATGACACGCTTCGACCGTTTGCAGTGTCACGAGAAGCGAGAGTGCGTGTTCGCCCACGCCTGTCAGCAACCGAACCAACGTTTCGTGCTCCGCGGGTAGTCGCTCCGCCGTGGATNNCAAGGGGGTTTGTAAATTCCAACCGGCCCGGAGAACCACAGCAGGGGCATTCCTCGACCCGCGCCCACGCACGCACTCCTGGTGCCGGGTTAAAACCTAGAGTGCCATCGGTCGAAATCGTCGGCGTATCAGTTCGCAGATGAGGGAAAGTCGGCGGTGGTTGCGTGACCACCATGCGTGCAAAGGCGTGACGCGACTGAACCGCCACCCGGTCGAAACACCTAAGTGCGTGAAAGAGTCGCTCCCAATCCGCGGTTAGCGGGATGCGGCCACCTTCGTCTGTCCGAAAAGAATGGGTGGGGCGAACTCCGCTGCGCGCCTTCGCTTCCAAAGGAGTCAGGTGGTCTGAAAAAAAGAAGCGGTCGGAAGAGCACATGTGACGGCAATGCTTAGGCCACACGGTCTGCCGAGAGCGGGCTGAATGCGGTTTCTCCCTGCACCCACACACACACTCGCGCCCTGGGACAAAAGCAGGCCAGGCGGCATGCCAAGCACCAAACCTCGTGCTGGCTCGCTGCGCGCTCCGCGGGCAAGAAAAGCGTCAGCACACTTTCCCGCATCGAAGCGACCGCTGACGTGACGACTTCCAGTTTTTGGCCTACGTCCTTCGCGCAAGCCATTGCTATTTCAGAAAGAGCGGCTGCGTGGCGGACCGACCTAGCCCGAATCTCTAAAACAACCTCATTTCTGAAGTGAGACCTATCTTGGTCGTCGGCCTTCGTTTTCAACGCCTGTCTCTTCGAGCGAGCTAAGTTGCCTGTCATGAGAATGGATCTCATTCTTATTTGCTCCCATGTCAAGCCTGCTGTGAGATGGCATCTCATCCGGCGGAAGGATGTTTCTTAACTCTCTAGTTCACGAAGGGATAAAACTGCACTCCTTCCCCGGGATTTCCTCATCGCTTCTAACGTTTCGCCCGTTGACACTCTGAGCTGAGCACGATTGTCTCACACCGGTGGCGAAGCCGCCCCACGTATCGTCATCATGTCCAAACTGCTCGGCTATTTTTCCAACGACATCGGAATCGATCTCGGCACTGCTAATACCCTCGTTTACGTCAAAGATAAGGGAATTATCCTGCGAGAACCGTCCGTCGTCGCCATTGATACCGTAACCCGCAAAGTCAGAGCAGTCGGTGACGAGGCCAAGCGAATGCTGGGCCGTACTCCTGGCAATATCACGGCCATCCGTCCCATGAAGGATGGGGTCATTGCCGACTTCGACGTGACGGAAGCGATGCTGCGGTATTTTATCCGCAAAGTTCACAGCACCGCGCTCCGGGTGGCGCCACGGGTGGTTATTGCGATTCCCTCAGGTATCACCGAAGTGGAAAAACGTGCGGTCAAAGACTCCGCGACTCGCGCGGGAGCACGCGACGTCATCACCATTCCCGAACCCATGGCGGCCGCGATCGGAGTGGGTCTGCCCATCGATGAGCCCGCGGCAAACATGATTGTCGACATCGGTGGGGGCACGACGGAAATCGCCATCATCTCTCTCTCCGGCATCGTCTTCTCGAAATCTATTCGTGTCGCTGGTGACGAACTCGACAGCGCGATCGTCAACTACATGAAACGTGCGTATAACCTGCTGATTGGCGAACGCACGTCGGAAGAAATCAAGATGCGCGTGGGCTCAGCCTATCCGNNAATCACAATGGAGGTCAAGGGGCGGGATTCCGTGGCTGGTTTGCCCAAGACCATTCACATTACGTCGCAAGAGATTCGTGAGGCTTTGAGCGATACCATTGCTTCGATCGTGGACGCAGTACGCACAACGCTGGAACGCTGCCCGCCTGAACTTTCTGCTGACTTGGTCGATCGCGGCTTTGTCATGGCTGGAGGTGGCTCGCTCATCCGTGGCATCGACCGCCTCCTGAGTGATAAAACCGGGCTCCCAGTCACCGTGGCCGACGATCCGCTTTCTGCCGTGGCCAATGGAACGGGTGCGGTTCTTAACGATCTGAACTGGGTGATGCAGAATGTCTAAGTTGGCTTGATCCGTCCTTGTTTGTTTCGCTCGCGCTACGCCATGGCCCTCCTTTCGTCCTCGAGGGCACTAGCTGCGGGTGTTCCCAGTGATTTTTGAGCGCCTATTGCCGTGCTGTCCTCTCGTTTTTTCCAAAGCCGGCCATTCTTGGTCTTAGGGATTGTTGCAGCCGTCTGGCTGATTCTCCCGGTCTTCGTCAAGCGCTTCATTCGCGTCAGTTTTTTCGAACTACAAGCTCCAGTTGATTCGAGCATCTCCTACGTGCGCGATCTTCAGGACTATTGGGCTCTGCGCACGCGTACAAAGAACGATCTCATTAGCGCGGGTCGAGACTTGGCGCGACTCAATGCCAGCTATGAAGTGACTCTCCAGCAGAACGTCTCACTCCGGCGCGACTTGGAGAAGCTCGAGTCGATCCTTAAGGTTCCGCCATTCCCGGAACATCGCAGCGAAGTCGCTCGCGTAGCTCGGCGTGACTTCACGGGTTGGTGGCAGCGCATGACGATCCGCAAGGGCCGCAATTACGGGTTGCTCGTGGGTTCGCCCGTAATTTTCACCGGAGGTGTGGTCGGTCGCGTGGTCAAGGTCGGTCTCTACACGAGCGATGTGGAGTTAATCAGCAGTCCAGGATTTCGACTTTCCGTAGTCATCGACGGGGACGGCCGTCCGATCACCTACCAAGGAAGTGAAAATCCTTCCCTCGCCCCCGCTCGGGGTATTGCCGAATATGTCCCACTCGACATCACGCTTAAAGCGGGCACTCCCACCCGTTTGGTTACCTCAGGATTGAGTGGAATCTTCCCAGCTGGATTGGCCGTGGGAGAATTAGGACGCTTAGACGGGAGTAACGATGGGCTATTTAAAACCGGTGAAGTGAAGCTCGACCCACGGCTTTCAGAAGTCACTGAAGTGACGGTGTTGATCCCGGTTAAGCCAGAGAATCTCAGCCTTTAGGTCTCTCTCGCTCAAAACGAGTGATCACTCATGCGCCGTCCTCTCGTCCTTTTCGCCACGCTTTTTCTGCTGTGGGTTTTGGTCGCCCAGGCCAATCACGAGCTTTCGGGGTTTCGAGTGACGCTTTTCCTTGGAGGATTGTTCACGGTCTTCGCCGCGATTTGGCTGCCTCGTACCGAAGGACTGCTCACGGTTTTTGCATCAGGGCTGCTCTTCGATGTAGGGACGCCGGTCTGGTTCGGCTGTCATGCGCTTCTCTTTTCCCTGGCGCACACGGTGATTCACCATTTTCGCAAACGCATGCCCCGGGATGAGGCCTGGGTGAGTGTGGTTGTCGCGCTCTTAGCTAACCTGGGAATATTTCTGGGTGTTTCTTTTAGCGCCTTCCACGACCTCCCCGCTCCGACCAATGTGTGGCCTCGGTTGCTCACTGACCTTCTTCTATCGCAGATTGTTCTAGCGCTCATCGCACCGTGGTTTTTTGCCCTCCAGTTAAAAGCATTCGAAATCACAAGGGTGGTGTTGCCAGCTGAGGAGCATAGCGTGAGATAGGAGAACACGCCCCGTGCCTATTTCCGAACGCAACGTCGAACGTCCTGGCAGCCTGGTCGAATCCCATAAGGGCTACGACCCTCGGCTTATCGTTTTCTATTTTGGAATCGCTCTGCTCCTCTTGACGTTAGGGGCAGGGCTAGGCGTCCAGCAGCTCTTCAAAACGGATACCTACCACGATTTGGAGCGGGTGCAGAATCAGCGTCGCGTATTGATGCCCGGTTCGCGCGGAAATCTCTACGACCGTGAAGGCCGGCTCCTGGTCGGCAATCTTCCGCGCTTTGCGGTGACCGTTAATCTCGATGAGTTGCGGCAGGAGTTTCGCCAAGAATTTATCAAAGTCCGCCGCGCGTACCGCGAAAGCGATGACCANNGATCGCCCGCTTCACGGTGGTCGACCGTTATCTGCAAAAAATCAATCGCTCTCTCGGCCGCCAAGAGACCTTGGATTCTCGCGATCTCCACCGGCATTTTGTCCAACGCCTTCTTCTCCCCTACGTGCTGGTCGACGACCTGACGGCCGAGGAATTCGCCAAGCTGGTGGAGCTTTTGCCGGTCACCTCCCCGCTCCAGATGTACACGTCGACGAAGCGCTATTACCCCTATGGATCCGCCGCCGCCCACAGCCTGGGTTATGTCAGCTCGGTGGAAGTAGGCGATGTGACGCTCGAAAATTTCCCCGGCGACGAACTTAAAACCTTCCCGATGAAGGAAAGTGTGGGCCGCACAGGAATCGAACGACGCTTNNGAGGGGTCATCTACCGCGTCGACCCCGCTGGTTACCGCGTAAATCCTCCGCTGCAGAAGCTGCTACCTCTTCAGGGTGGGAATGTGACCACCAGTCTGGACATTGATCTCCAGCTGATCGCCGAAAAAAAACTGACCGAGCTCGAACTGGCGGGAGCCGCGGTCGCCATCGATATCGGCACAGGTGAAGTCCTCGCTCTAGGCAGTAAACCTGACTTTAATCTCGCCGACACCACGCCACGTATCAGTTCCGCCAAATACAAAGAAGTCGAAGAAGCGGGTGGCTGGCTCAACCGCGCCGTACAAGGTGTGTATCCACCGGGCTCCACGTTTAAAGTCATCACCGCTCTCGCCGGGATTCGCGCGGGANNAGTCAATTGTCAGGGCCTCTACCTGGTCGGACGCCGTCCCTTCCCGTGTCACGACGGCACCCATCACGGCCCCTTGCAACTGGCCGAAGCCATCGAGCGCTCCTGCAATGTCTACTTTTACGACCGGGGCGTTTTGATGGGACCGCAACTCATCGCGGATGAAGCTCGCCGCTTCGGCCTGGGTCGCCCCACAGGAATCGAACTTCCCTTCGAAACGAAAAGCAGCTTAGTGCCGGACCCCGATTGGAAGCGGCGAGCACGCGAGGAAAAATGGTTTGATGGCGACACGGCCAACTACGCAATCGGTCAAGGTTTCCTCGGAGTCACTCCGCTGCAGATGGCTTGTTTCATCGCTTCTGTAGCTCGGGGCGAAACGCTCACTCAACCCTACTTGGTGCATGAGCCCAACCGTCCGCGCCAAAAAACGGACCCCATCGGGATTCCCGCCGCCAGTTACCAAGCCCTGCTGCGTGGGATGGAGCAAACTGTGCGNNTAAACCTCGCTTGGTTTGTTTGCTATGCTCCGGTCGAGCGTCCCGAGATCGCCATCGCAGTGATGATAGAGGGCGATACGCCCAACGAAGAATTAGGTGGGGGGCGCTATGCTGTTCCCGTGGCTCAAGGAATTCTCAAGACTTGGTGGGAAAAGAAGCAGCGGACGCTTTCACGTCCGCTAACCGTATCGCAGTCGAACTAATCGGCTTTTACCCCGTCCACCGGCTTCTGCTAGGTGGTTCGGCGTTGAGTAAGGAAAGATTGGACCTCAGCCAACGGACGCGCGTTGAGCACCTGCTCCCTCGTGAGCCAACCTTTACGCGCGGCAAGCACACCTGCACGTACGTGGGTGAGCGTGGAGGTTTCATGCGCGTCCGGATTAATCGAGCAGAGCAAGCCTCGTTCGGCTGCTTTACGCCAGTGACGCCAGTCCATGTCCAGTCTCCATGGGCTCGCGTTCAGCTCAATAATCACCCGGTTCGCAATCGCTGCATCAATGACTTTGGCGAAGTTAACCCGATAGGCATCGCGCCGTAACAATAAGCGACCCGTAACGTGCCCCAACATCGTNNTAAGCGGATGCTCGATCGCTCGGATGATACGTGCGGTCATCTCCTCTTCCGACTGGGTGAAGACATTGTGAACCGACACCACCACATAGTCCACCGCACTCAACGTGGCATTGTCATAGTCGAGACGGCCGTCCGGGAGAATATCGCACTCGGTGCCAGAAAAAACGTACGTTTTGAAGCGTCGCGAAGCATTGAGCTTTTTGATCTCGTCCACCTGCTCAAGCAGCCGCGCCTCCGTCAGCCCTTTCGCCTGAACGCTCGATTTGGAGTGGTCAGCAATGCCAAGGTACTCCCAACCCAAGGCATCAGCCGCCGCGGCCATTTCCGCCAACGTATTCCGGCCATCGGAAGCGGTGGTGTGATTGTGAAACGCTCCTCGCAAATCGTCCGGCTCCAACAAACGTGGAAAATCGTTGGACTCCGCCCACTCGATTTCTCCCATACCCTCACGCAATTCCGGCGGTATAAACCGCAATCCTAGCGCCGCGAAGAGATCTTTTTCCGCACGAACCCCCGCTTGAACCTTCGCCACCGGCGCGGCCGCCGTCCCGACCTTTTGTTTCACGGTCCCCTCCCCTTCCCCCGGAACTAAGCCCCACTCGCTCAAACTCAACCCGCGCGCGAGCGCGCGCTGTCGCATTTGGACATTATGATCTTTGGAGCCGGTGAAGTGGTGAAGCGCGAAGGCAAACTGATCGAGGGGAACAATTCGGAGATCCGCTTGCAGTCCACTCGAGAACGGCACCGAGGCCTTGGTCTCTCCACGAGCTGTGACCTCCTTGATGTCCGCCATCGAACAGAACCAGTCAACCACGGGTGCGACTTCCTTGGCGGCCACAATAAAATCCAGATCCCCGACGGTCTCCAATCCGCGCCGAAGACTTCCCGCGTGCTCCGCAGCCTGAACGGCTGGAAGCGTACGCAGGCCCGCCAAGATCGGCTCGGCTACGGCAAACGCATCCCACCAGAGATGTCTCCGTCCGTAGGCCTCGCGGTTGGCAATACCTTCGAGAATTTTTTGTTGAGTCTTTTCCCCAAAGCCAGCCAAGCCGGCCACCTTTCCGTCTCGGCAAGCCTGTGCGAGCGTGGCAATGTTAGTCACCCCTAATTGGCTGTGCAGCGCCTTGACTTTCTTCGGCCCCACACCCGGGATCTGAAGCAGCTCCACTAGCCCTGGTTCGACTGACGCCTTCAGATTTTCAAAATACTCCAAACNNGCCAAACGCCCTGTGGTCTGCAGTTCAGTAATTTTTTGCACCAACGCGTCGCCAATCCCCTTGACCGTCCGAAGTTGCCCCTCCGCCACCAGTCGGACGAGTTCTGCTTCCTCGATGCCTTCGATTGCCCGTGCTCCCGATTGATAAGCCCTCACCTTGAAAGGATTTTCCCCTTTCAATTCGAGCAAGATGGCAATCTCGTCGAGCACGTCGGCGATCTCTCGTTTGGTCATTTTTCCATTCAACCGGATTATGGAGTTTTGTCACGGCGCGCTTGCTAAAGAAATTTCCCCTTCTCCAATGAGAGGAATGCCTTTCACCTACGAGCGCACCATCCGACTCTCCGATACCGATGCGGCCGGGGTAGTCTTCTTTCTNNCTTGAGTGTCCCGGTTGCGAAAAGCGAAGCAGACTATTTGCGGCCACTCTTTGCCGGAGATCGTATCACGGTCCAAGTGACACCTACCCGGCTCGGCGAAGAGCGGTTCGCGCTCGATTTTGAACTCGTCAAGGCCCATCCGGTCACCAAACGCGTGGCACGGGTGCGTACCGAACACGTCTGTATTTCAGTCGCCAAGAGAGAACGTCATGCCTTGTCGCCGGACCTTGCTCGTTGGGTGGACGCAGGCTGACGCTCTGTCGCCTCAGCACCGTCTTTCAGCACATCCCACCGGAAGCTGAAACCTGTTCTAACAGTCGGCTGCGATTGAGCTTTCCCTGCTCATTTCTTGGCCAAGGATCGATCGGCAGATAACGCTTGGGCCGTTTAAACGCTGCAAGCTGCCCCTTCACCACCGCCTGGACGTGGGCCCAGTCGGGCACCGGCTGCTGCGCCGGGTAGCAGGCCACCACGACCTGCCCCCAATCGGGATCGTGCACTCCGAGAACGGCCACGTCGCTGAATGCGTCCGTTGATCTCAAGACCTGTTCGACCACACCAGGGTCGACTTTTTCTCCCCCGGTGATGATGAGGTCATCGGTACGGCCGAGAATCGTGAGGTAACCTTCGTCATCAAGAGCCCCCCGATCCCGAGGATTCCACTGACGAATTTTTTCGGCCGGGCCTGGATAGTATCCGAGAAATAACGACTCGGATTCGATCACGACCGACTCGTCAGCGTCCAAAGAAACGCGCGCATGAGGAAGAGCTCGCCCACTGCTGCGATGACCACGCGTGAACTCCGAAGGGCGCAGAGCCGTAACCATGGCCGCAGTCTCCGTCATGCCGTAACTGAGCGAGATCGGCAGCTTAGCTTCCTGCGCGGCATCCAAGAGTTCTGGCCACACCGGACCACCACCGATAAAGATGGCAGCAAACTNNCCGCCTGTCACGATCGTTCGCAACCAGGCCATCAGTCCGCTCACATGGTGAAGTGGCAAGACACCGCAGACATTCACGCGTCCGCACTCGAAATGGCGGCAAAACCCGGTGATGGCCGCGTGTAAGGTATGCGTATCATGGCGCGCTAGTTTGATCTGACCGGTCGACCCTCCCGTCGGGATACAGAGCCAGCCACGCCCACTTTCGGCTGCGGCGTGATCTTGCCGCTTTCGACAAAGCGCATCGAATTGCGCGCGTTCCGCCGCCGTCCATCGTGGATCCGCCAGAAAAACAGTCCCGCCTTCCGCGACGGCTTCGGAAAACGCCCGTTGAAATCCCTCGACAGAGTCTTCGCAAACCACCCGGTCCTGGGGTGGAGATTGAGAAAGGTGTCGTCCGAGGAGGGCGGCTAAGTCAGCGCGTTCCATACCGCTTCTGGTTTCAACCTCTCCACATCCGCTGCTTTCAAGAAGGGTGCTTGAAAGGGCCCATCGAATTGAGAATCCGTAAAGAGCGGCCAGACCCCAAAGCCCAACGCACGGCGCTCTCCGGTCCAGGCAAGCGCATGCCGCAATGCGCTCCGCGCACCCACACCGGTCTCCAAAGCCGAGGAAAAGACCACTCGAGCCCGCGCCGTCGCCAGGCGAGAGATCACCTCCGCCGCGTCCCCCAGGAGGCTCGGTTTGATCACGTAAACTCCCGGCCAACCACGTCCCAACCAACGCGAGACATCGTCGGCTCCCACGAGGGACTCGTCGAGAGCCAGCGGTGTGGGATAGTCCTGAGCCAATCCACTCAGGAAATCATCCGCCTCTCTCATGTCCGGTGCGATGGGTTGCTCCAGGTGCTCAATGGGGCGATCCGCACATCGCTCGAGCCAGCGCTCCGTTTTCCGGCGGTCCCAAGCTCCATTCGCGTCCAAGCGGAGGCGTGCGCCCGAGGGAAGTCGTGCTAAGAGGTCGTCCAATAAAACGAGTTCATCGGCGACGTCAGCGACGCCAACTTTCCACTTAAAAACCCGGAATCCTAATTCCAATCGTCCGTCCACCTCTGCCAATGCTGCTTTGCCGGCCGGGAGCAGCGCTGCCACTTGCCACGGCGCCGATGAGAGCGGATTCGAAGTCCCAGCGACACGTGCAGAGGAGAGTTTCTCCAACTGCCGACTCACCTCCGACCACGCTTCCTGAATCGCACCGTAGACACAGTCCGACCGCGAGCGGAGTTCATGGGCGGTCTCCGGATCAATTTCACCGCCCACGGTCTGAAGCAAAGCCAAACAATCCTCAGCACTCTCTCGATTAAAGCCAGGGAGAGGCGCGGCCTCCCCATACCCCCGCACCCCTTCACCCGTCTGCAATTGCACGATCACTCCCTGCTTCGTGGGCATCAAGCCGTGCGCCGTGCGCAACGGCTTGAGCAACGGGAGAGAGTAAGCCCGAAAGGCGAGTTTCAGTTTCACGTGAAAACCGAAAGCGAGCTGGGGCAATGGTGCCGAGATCCCATCGCCTCAGGCATACTCAGCCCTCAGCGCGGGCCTTGGCATCGGCTTCGATCAACGCCTTGACGCGATCGAGCTCCTTTTTGACGGACGCTTTCACCGACGGCAGGTCGCTCGCAGACGTCACATCGGCTTTTCCGAAGACGTAGAACTTCATCTTGGGTTCGGTGCCGGAACCGCGTGCTGCAAAGGTGTACCCATTAGCAAGCGTCACGAAATAAAGATCCTGCTTCGGGATCTCTTCACCATCGGCGTCGATGATCGTCTCCCGGCCAAAGTCTTGGAACTTGGCGACTGCCACGTCACCAAAGGCCTTCGGCGGGGTGCTGCGGTAGGTGTCCAGGATGCGCTTGATCTTGGCTGCTCCGGTAGCGCCCTCGTAATAAAGGTTAATCACCCCTTCGAGGTAGAATCCGTTCTTCAAATACAGCTCATCTAGGTACTCGGGGATGGTCAATCCGCGCGACTTCACCCACGCTGCGAGTTCGCAGAACATCAGACAGGCCGAGTTGCCATCCTTATCGCGGAGAAAGTCGTTAGGCAGATAACCATAACTTTCCTCCGTTCCAAAAAGGTAAAAGGTGCTGTGCTGGAGCAAGAGCCGAGCGCGGGTCTCAAACGGCGTCGCATCGTAGTCGAGCGCGATCCCCGACTTTTCCAACAGCGAGCGCTTTAGCCCTTCTTCGTAGCCTCGCAATTTCGCGGCGATCCATTTGAAGCCCGTCAACGTATTGATGACTTTAACCCCGTGATTGCGGCCAATGGCGTCTTGTAGCGGCGTGGTAACGAATGTCTTGATTAAGGCCGCCCTGGAGCTACCGGCGGAGGGCAGCCAGCCGAGTTCCTTGTACTTGCTGATCCGATAGTCGGCGAAGAGGGCTCCGATTTGATTGCCCGTGAGCAGTTCCATCGTTCCGGCGCGGTTGCGGACAGCAACACCCATGCGGTCACAGTCAGGGTCGGTCGCCAGGACGACGTCGATTTTCTTGGCATCCGCTAAGGCAACCGCCAGCGCCAATGCTTCCGCATTCTCAGGATTGGGCGACTTAACGGTGGGGAAACGCGCATCGAAAGCGGCCTGTTGGGGCACTTCGTGCACATCGATCCCCGCGTTACGGAGGAGCGGCAGGGACGAAACGCCACCGACACCATGGATATTGGTGAATACCACCGAAAGGGGGGTGCGCTTGAAAATTGCTGGATCGATCGCGCCGCGTGCGGCCACGGCCAAGTAGGCGTCATCTGCGCTGGGTCCCAGCACGACCACACCTTCTCGTTTGACCTTGAGGAAGTCGCCGACACCGGTCAGCGGCACTGCATTCACTTCGGCGACAATGGCTTTGTCATGCGGAGGCACGACTTGGGCGCCATCTTCAAAGTAGGCTTTGAAGCCGTTGTCATGGGGTGGATTGTGGCTCGCAGTAATCACCACGCCCGCATGGGCGCGAAGGTAGCGGACACTGAAACTGAGCTGCGGCGTTGAACGGGGTCCGTCAAAGATGAAGGCATTCNNGTCCACGCGCTCGCGGCCAATTCACAAAAGTGCCGGGAAAAGTGACGGACATCATGGGCGATCACCAGCTTCGGCACTTCGTAGCGGTGGTTTTGGGCGAGAAACTTTTCCACGAACCGAAACAAGCCAATGGTGGCCCGCAACAGCGTGAAATCGTTGAGGACATTGCTCCCCACTGCGGCGTAAGCAGGAGACCCCGTCGGCGACGCAGGTCCGCGTTCATCGGTCGTCGAGATCACTCCGATGGTCCGACCGCGCATTCCTCCGGTACCGAATTCGAGGTAGCGGTAAAAACGGTCGTTCAACTCGCTCCAGGCCTGCTGTGCCGCCAACTCCTCAATGCTCCGACGAGCCCAATCCGGAAGCGGCACCGCCAGCCAGGCACGGAGGTTCTCCGCTGCGGCCGGCAACAAATGGCCCGCCTTGACGGCGGAAGAGAGGGTTTCAGCAGTGCTCATAGTTCAGAGGAGGGACAAAGAGAATGGGTTATTTCCAGTCGACACGACCACCGCAAAGCCTCTCCGCCGCTTCCATCCCACCCGAAGGTCCTGGAAAGCGGAGAGGCACAGTGTCATGCAGTCGGGGAAAGGAGGCGAAACGTCACGTGGCGCTTTACTCCAAATACAAGCCGGGGACGATGGCCGGTTTTTGACTCAGGCGTTTCCACGCATCAGCGAAAGAATCCTCATCGTATCCAAACAAAGGTGACACCTCGATTGCAAACGAGGGCAACCCCGAGGGATCCGTCTGTACCGCGACCCCCTGCTCTCGCAGCCAACGCACATATTGCCGGATCTGATCCTCACGCGAGGTCTTCGGAGAGTCGACACCCTCGGCATTCTTGACCGGTGAGAAGTCATCCGCCCGCAAGGCTTCGATCACCAGGGGATTGGCGGCAAAGGGCAATGCATCGAAAACGAACATCTCAAACTTGATCCCGTTCGGTTTCTCCGGCTTCACCGGCTGGCCATTAGCATCGACGGTCGGAATTTTCTTGTCGGCGCGATGGAACGGCAAGGCCACGCCTTCGCCTCCCTTCNNGGGATGTGAATGGCAATGGATCCCGCCAGGTAGCGCAATTTTCCGGTCGCGGGATCGACTTCGCGTTGGACGTCAGCCGAGAGATCGGAGTATTCCACCACCACGGTCTTACCTTGCAGCGTACAAAACAGGCCCACCTTCTCTTCCGGATAGGCTTTGGGAATCATCTTGCTGCTCATCTCGGAGCCCGTCTGCAGATGCCACCCGATGAAAGCGGGGTCGATGAAACGGACCAACGGATTGTCGACTTGGAAGTAACTCAGCGTGTCGATCCCTTCGCGCTCCATCAAATCCAGTGCCCCACTCCGCTCCAGCGCACGCAAGGAGCCACCGTGGCCATCGGGCGAGAGCGCAATACTTCCCTTNNAGAATCTTCCCTTCAAACGAGACCGCCGGCATGCGGCCTTGGCGGAAAAAGTGGACGTGCGTCGGCGCGAGTCCGAAGTACTTGGCCGCCTGAAAGGCCTTTTCGGTCGCTTCATGATTTTGGTGACTGGTCATGATGAACCAGTGCAACGGCTTTCCGTAGCGACGTCCGGCCGCCAAGATCTTTTCGGCAAACACCTGAAAAAGGACTTTGTTCTTCACCGGAGTGACCGGGAAGGTGCCCTTAGGCCCATCATACCCCAACCGCGTTCCCTGACCGCCTGCGACCGTGAAGGCCGCGACCCTNNTACTCCCTGGGACGGATGACGCTCATAGGGCGCCGGAGCCAGCCCAGCCAGATCAAGGGACACTCCCGATTTTTTAGCGACTAAGGTGCGGTTCAGGGTAGCGATCTCTTCCAGATCAATTTCCCCAGCCTCCGCCAGAAGCCGTTCCTGCGCCTGAGGATCCAGCTGGTCATAAAATGCAAAAACCTGGCCTTGGCCGGCCTTTTTGTAGTTCTCGATAAGAGGATGCATGCGTGGCGCGTGCGGACAGCAACGCGGAGTTAAAGTAGTGTCTGAAAAATACTATTCCTCGAAGCGGAAAATAAACTCTTCGGGTTTTGCGTAGTTCAAGCGCCTTCGGATGACTCGTTCGACGTAAGCAGGATCCTCACGGAGCCGTTGCAAAACCTTGTCCTGCTCTGAGAGTCTCAGCTGCAACTCCCCCAGTCGTTCCCGACTGCGAGCCTCTTGCAATCGCAGTTTAGCCAGCTCGCGCCGCGTCTTCCAGAAAAAGCCCGCCGAGGTAATCCCCACCACCACGAAGAGGGCGAGATAGACGACGATGATCAGCTTACGGATATTCACACTACGAGGGTTCAACAGGATTAGCAGAAAACTGTAAATTCTCTCCTCAACGTTTTTTTTCGTCCAAGGCCTAGGGTGAATTGCCGATGAGCAGGGCTAACCACACACACAACAATGTATCAGAGTTTTTACGGGTTCACGGAGATGCCGTTCAACATCACCCCGGACCCTAAATTCCTCTACCTCAGTCCTACTCACCTCGACGCACTGCAACACCTGAAATACGGAATAGAGCAAAAAAAAGGCTTTATTGTGCTCGTCGGAGAAGTCGGCTGCGGTAAGACCACCCTTTGCCGCCGGTTTTTGAATGAGTTGGATCCCGCTCACTGGGATTCAGCCCTCATACTCAACCCGCGCGTCAATGAGACGCAGATGCTCAAGGCGATCCTGACCGAGCTCGGCGAAACTCAGCTTGCCCGCAACCAACACGACTTGGTGGGGCAAATTAATCGAGTGCTCCTCAGCCGAATCGAAGCCGGCCGCGATATCGTCCTGATTATCGATGAAGCCCAAAACCTTTCGTTCGAGGTGCTCGAGCAGATTCGCCTCCTGACTAATCTAGAGACGGACAAGCAGAAGTTACTGCAAATCATATTGATGGGTCAACCAGAACTCAAGACAGTCCTCGCTCGGGAGGAACTCCGTCAACTTCGCCAGCGCGTGCTCATTCACTACGAGTTGAACCCGCTGAGCATCGGCGATTTGACCCACTACGTTCATCACCGCCTCACCCTGGCGGGTGGACAAGGTCGCCCCCACTTCACCGGCTGGGCCTTGCGGGCCCTGCAACGCGCCTCCCGCGGAATTCCCCGAATTGTAAACAACCTCTGTGATAAAGCCCTTCTCGCCGCTTTTCTGCGAGAATCAGATGAAGTCACTTGGTGGGATGTCCGGCGTGCCGTTAAGGATGTAGCCACTCTCACAAACTAGTACCGCCCTCCGCGCCTACGCGTCCTCCCTCCAACGCCCGACAAGACCACCCACGCCGCCGCGTATGAGCCTCATCAACGAAGCCCTTAAAAAAGCCCAGAAGCAACGCACCAACGAGCCGTTGGCGCCCACCGCAGTCGGTGCTCCGCCGCCTCCGCGAGTGGCCAAGCGAAAACCGCCCATGCCCGCCCAGACCCTCGTCCTGATCGGCGGACTGTGCTTGGTTCTCATCGGTATCTTGGTTGGTGGCGCTTGGTTTATCTTCAAGAGTCCCAGCGAACCGGCTCCTTCCGTGGCCTCAAAGCCTTCGACCCCGGCCCCCGCCCACGCTCAAGCCGCCAAGGAGGAACCCGCTTCAACGCCTGCGACCACGGTCGCTGCTACCTCGACTCCTGCGGCGAGTCCCCCCGCTGCCACGCCTGTCCCCACATCTGCACCCGCTCCCGCGCCTGCCGCGCAGGTCAGTCTTCCGACGGTCTCGGCTCCCTCATCGCCGACACCAAGTAAGGATACTCCTTCCCCTGCTGCCGGAGTCGCCTCACCTGCAGTCGCCGCGGTCACGCCCGCTCCAACCGCCGCACCGACTCCCGAGCCGGACGAAATCATTCAAATTACTTCCGCCCACCTCGCTCCCCGGTTTGTACCTCAAAGTCCGCAGGTTATGGCCGTAGTCGACACCTTTAAAGTCTCCGGCATTCGCGCCTCAGCCAGCGACCCCAAGGTGCTTATGAATGATCGTGTTTTCCGCTTGAACGATATCGTGGAACGCACCCACGGGCTGCGCCTGACTGAGATTCACACGGATCGGCTAACCTTCGTCGACGAAGCTGGCGCCAGTTACAGCAAGAGTTTTTGAGCTCTTAGGCATCCTTTGTCCGGTAAAAACAAAGAGTAGCGAGAAGGACCACGCGATCCTTTCGGTGGCGAAGGTTAACTGATCTTCCTTTGGCGAAGGACAACTTAGGAGGTAAACGCGCAGTCGTGTAAAAAAGCGCTTGCACTCAATTCCTGTCCTTGGTTTTCCTACCCCTCCAGCACGCAGCCGTAGCTCAATTGGATAGAGCATCTGACTACGGATCAGAAGGTTTGGGGTTCGACTCCCTACGGCTGCGCCACTGATTTACTAAAGGCCTAATTCTCCCCGGATTAGGCCTTTAGCGTTTATAACGATCATCCTACCCGCCTGCCTCAACGGTTGATGAAGCTGTTTTCTGGGAATGTTCGTCTGGCGACATAGTGGCGTCACCTCGCCCAACTTCCAATCCCCGGATTTCCGCTACGCTTTCCGCCAGGCCTGCAAACGTCTCTTCGACGAGGGTAAACCGGCGCTCTCGTAGCGAGGCGATCCCCCAGGCGCGCTTGAGGGTGCGTTGCCCAAGGGGAAGAGCGATAAGAGAGCCTTCTTTGAGCTCTTTTTCTGCTACCCAAGCAGCCATTACGCCCACGCCAACGCCCACTTTACAGAGCTCCTTAATCGCTTCCAGATTACCGAGCTCCATGACGTGCGTGAGGTCACCGCCCTCGGCGTGCAAATACTCCTCCACCATTCGGTAGGTGGTACCCGTTCGACTATAGACGATGAAGGTTTCGCGGGAAAAGGATTCTGGCGTAATCGCTTGTCTCTGCACCCACGGATGGAGCGGAGGAGCCAGAAGCATCAGTTCGTCCGTGAAGAGCGTTCGAAACGCGACATCGTGATTCCGCGGATCAAGCGTGAGAGCGAGGTCGAGATGGTTGCTCAAGAGGAGTTCGCAAAGCTGGGGAGCCTCACCCGCTTCAATCTTAATCTGACAAGAGGGAAAGCTCTGCTTGAACTCCCGTAGCACCGTCGGAAGCAAGTACTGGCAGGCCGTAGGGCTCGCTCCCAAGCGCAAGCGGCTCTGCCCCCAATCCTGAAGCTCCTCAAGCTTGGCGCGCGCGTCGTGCATTTCTCGCAGGATGCGCTCGGAATGCCCCAACAACGCTTCGCCGGCGTGGGTCAATAGCGCCCGCTTTCCAATGCGATCGAATAATCGGGTGCCCACGTCATCTTCCAGCGCCTTGATGGCGTGACTGATGGCCGATTGGGTCAAAGAAAGCGCTTTCGCCGAACGAGTGAAACTTTGCAGCCGCGTGAGGGTAGAAAACGCGAGCAACTGACGGCTATCCAGAAGGAGGAGCGTCATACATTCAGGGGGTTCATCATTTTTCTCTGAATCCCGAAAAGCACTAATTACGCCAATTGCATTCATTGGCATTCTTTCCGCTAATGATTGCCGAGATGAATGCCGCTGAGCCGATCACTTCGAGAAAGTACGCCCCGCTCTCGCGCCGATTGCGTTTGGGATTCATTCCTTTGACTGACGCCGCTCCGCTCATTGTCGCCNNCAAATACGGTCTGGAGGTTGAACTCAGCCGGGAAGTGGGCTGGGCCACCATCCGCGACAAAATCATTTATGGAGAACTCGAAGGCGCTCACGCTCTTGGCTCCATGGTTCTGAGTACCGTACTCGGTCTCAACTGCCAACCCACCCCCTGTCCGACCGCCTGCATTCTCAACCAAAATGGGAACGCTATCACCCTTTCCGAGGATCTTTGGAAACGCGGCGTACGCGATGCCCAGACGTTCCGTGAACAAGTCGGGGTNNTTCGGAGTCGTGTATCCCTACTCCACGCACAGAATCCTGCTCAGTGAATGGTTGCGGTCCTGCGGCGTCGATCCCGACCGGGACGTTCGTATCGTTGTCGTTCCTCCTCCACAACTTTACCGCAACCTCGCCGCGGGCACGATCGATGGATACTGCGCAGGTGAACCCTGGAACGCACTCGCGGTGCAAAAAAAAGCCGGCTGGATTGTTGCGACAAGTGCAGATGTGAGCGTTGGCCATCCAGAAAAGGTCTTCATGGTCCGTTCCTCTTTCGCGGAAAATCACCATGCCGAGCACATGGGTCTGATCAAAGGACTGCTCGAAGCAGCAGAACTTTGCGAGCAGCCCGCATTTCAACCGGAGCTTTGTCGTCTGCTCTCTCAGCCCGGCTACCTCAACGTCAGTGAGACGATCATCGCCCAAAGTTTGATTGGACCACTCGATCGCGGACATGGAGAGGGAAAAACAGGATCTGCACGTCACATCCGCTTCCACGGGAACGGCGTGAATGATCCCACGCCCGCGTTGGCTACCTGGCTAATGGAACGGATGNNAGATTCCTCCTGACCTCGCACGACGTACCTTCCGTTCCGACTTGTTTCATCAAGCGAGGGCGCGCGAAACTCAGGCCTGATCTGAGAGGGTGATCTAAACGTGCGCGAGAGATCGCGTGTCGTGCGTTCGGCGATACCTTCGCCGTGATGTACGTCTCAGAGGGAATGCCGCCCTCTGAAAACAGGAATCATTCGTCGGGCTCATCGTTTTAATGAAAACGTTCCGACGCAACATCTGCGCATCGGGAGTCGCTGGTACGGCGGGAGCTGAAGCAAAGGTCTCTTCATCTACAACGGCCTGCAACCCTCTGCAAAACACAGTCTCTTGCCATGGATGCCATTAAACCATCGGATCTCGTAAAATCCCTTCTTGCTGCCGGCNNCGTCTCACCCCCAATCACCTTCTCTTTCGAAGCGTGCTTTCAGGAGCGCTTCTCGGCTTCGCCACCAGCCTCGCACTCACTGCCGCCACCCAAACCAATGTTCCTCTCGTCGGAGCACTCATCTTTCCCGTCGGCTTCGTGATGATTGTTTTGCTCGGCCTCGAGTTGGTAACCGGAAACTTTGCCTCGGTGATGCTGGCCGGCGTTGACCGTCGAACCACCACCGCGCTTATCGCTCGCAATCTCGGTTGGTCCTTCCTCGGCAATCTTCTGGGAAGTGTCCTCTACGGGAGCCTTCTCTATGTCTCACTGACGACGGCTGGCCGAGAAGCTCCGACCGGAATCGCTCTGAAAATCATCGCTGCAGCGGAAGCTAAGACGCTTGGTTACGCCCACCATGAAACGGCCGGACTGATCACGGTTTTCGTGAAGGCTATTTTGTGCAACTGGATGGTGTGCCTCGGTGTCGTGATGGCTTTTACCTCGACTTCAACCATCGGAAAAATCGCGGCCATGTGGCTTCCTATCCTGACATTTTTTGAACAGGGCTTTGAGCATTCCGTGGTGAATATGTTTCTGATTCCCACCGGAATGATGCTAGGCGCCCGGGTTTCGTTTTCTGACTGGTGGATATGGAACCAAATCCCGGTAACGCTCGGTAACTTTGTCGGCGGATTTTTCTTCACGGGTCTCTTCCTCTACTGGACCTACCGCTCAGCACCGTCTGTTGCTTCCACTCATGTCTCCACGGGTGTCCTCACCACCTCCCCGACTAACAATGTAACAATCGCTCCTACAGCTGCAGGACTTTGACTCTCTGATCTCGCAATGATCGCACGACGTTGCAGGACCGTCGTGGTCCAAGCAAGGAGTCGCTGCGCTCGCCTGGCCTTCATCTCTTCTAGCGGTTTGCTCCCATGACTCTCCCGATCTCACAGCCTTTCACCTCTGAACAAAAAGAATATCTAGAGGCATTCCTCGCGGCAGCCGCTGCTCGCGTCCCGTTCGTCGCAGAAAATGACCAGGGGCAATTGACCGCTACGCCCACGCTAGGAACTCAAAACCTCGCTTCGCCGCCCGCTGAAGACGCGGTATTCGGCACGCCTCTCTCCGAGTTGTGTAAACCAGAGCGTTGGAAGTACGATGAGAATCCTCTCGATATCTGGGAGAAGCTGGTGACTCATGCTGAGAAAGAGGCATTCCCCGACGAAGCGGACACGTTTCGTTTTAAATATCATGGACTATTCTATGTCGCTCCCACGCAGAACAGCTTCATGCTGCGACTGCGTATCCCTGCGTGCGAGTTGACTGCCACGCAACTTCGTGGAATCGCCGACCTCGCCGACGATCTTGGAGGGGGTTATGCTCACATCACGACCCGCGGTAACCTCCAGATTCGCGAGTTCAAGCCTCGAGATATCGTCCGTGTTCTCACTCGTGTTCAGGATTTGGGACTCACCTCCCGCGGCGCAGGAGCTGACAATGTTCGCAACATCACGGCGTCACCCGACAGCGGTTTTTCACCGGTCGAGCTGATTGACGTTCGGCCTTTTGCGAAAGGCCTTCATCACTACATCCTAAATCATCGTGATCTGTTTGGCCTTCCACGTAAGTTCAATGTGGCTTTCGACAACGGCGGGGACATCAGCGCCGCCGCCGACACCAACGACATTGGTTTCTTTGCGGTACGTGTTTCGGAAGCATCACTGGCTCACGCACAACTTTCCACGTCGACGGTAGAACCTGGAATCTATTTCCGTCTTCACCTCGGCGGAATCTCTGGTCACGGCGACTTTGCGCGTGATACAGGCCTGCTTCTACGCCCCTCGGAAACCGTCGCCGTCGCTGCGGCCATGATCCGGGTTTTCAAGGAAAATGGCGATCGTACCAATCGAAAAAAAGCCCGCCTTAAATACCTATTGGAAAAAGAAGGCGTCGCGGCGTTTATCGAGAAGACCCAGAAGAATCTCGCGTTCCCCCTCGTTTCTCTCCCGCTCAGCGCCTGTGAGCCGCGGCGGCCAGTCGTCAAACAGGGTTGGCTAGGAGCCACCCCTCAATCCCAAAAAGGACGGCAATCCATCGGATTTGGAACGCCCGCTGGAAAGCTGACTGCCAAACAGATGCACGCTCTTGCGGATATCGCTACCCACTACGGCAAAGGAGAGCTTCGCCTGACCGTATGGCTCAGCATGATCATCCCCCACGTCCCGGACGCTTTTGTTCAAACCGCGCTACGCTCCATCAACCGACTGGGGTTTTATCACGACGCGCCCGCAGCCGCCGGCGGGATCATTGCTTGCACGGGAAGTCGTGGATGCAAGTACGCCGCCGCTGATACCAAGCAGCACGCCGTGTCGCTCATGAAACACCTGGCGACGCGGGCCAAGCTGAGTTCGCCGGTGAATATCCATTTCACGGGATGCCCCAACAGCTGCGCTCAACACTATTGCGGAGATATCGGCCTCGTGGGCGTAAAACTCGCCGATGGATCGGAAGGGTACCACCTTGTCCTGGGCGGAGGCATGGATCACGAACAGGGCATCGCGCGTGAACTCTTTCGCGGAGTCGATGCCCGTGAGGTCAACCGCACGATCGAAAGCATCCTCACCACCTACGAAACGGCCAAGCAACCCGGTGAAACCTTTGTCACCTGGGTTCGGCGCCATTCCGTCAAAGAACTTCAGGAAACGTTTTCTAGCTAATGCACACCGTTCCCGTCATCCCGGAAAGCGCCCCCTTCACCCTCGAGCAACGTGCTTGGTTGAACGGATACCTCGCAGGGCTTTTCTCCCGAGGAAACCCGCCCGCCGCTCGGGCCACTGCGCCTGAACGGGCACCGCAAGCGAGGCCATTGGTGCCGCTCACCATTCTTTTCGGATCACAGACGGGAACTGCGGAAGGCTTGGCGAAAAAAGCCGCTAAAGATGCGGGGAAACGCGGATTCGCCGCTAGCATTGTGGACATGGCCCAAACGGATTTGTCCAAGTTGGCTACCGAGAGAAACCTCCTGGTCATCGTCAGTACCTACGGCGACGGCGAGCCACCTGATTCCGCCAAGGCACTCCACGCCTCACTAGCGACCACTTCGGACGGTACGTTGCACCAAGTGCGCTACTCTGTTTGCGCATTGGGCGATACCAACTATCCGCTTTTTTGTCAGTGCGGCAAAGAGTTCGATCAACGACTAGAACAGCGCGGAGGCACACGAATTGCCCCCCGAGTCGACTGCGATCTCGACTACGAACCCGCCTATTCCAGCTGGCTGGATACAGCTCTCTCGGCCTTCGCTTCTCCTGCGAACCGCGCTGGCGTTTCGATGCCGTCGCCGGTTGAAACGCGCCACTCGGATCGCCCGGATCCAACGTCGGCAGTCTCATCCTCCGCTGAAACGGCATATTCACGCCAGCGACCCTTTCCCGCACGTATCCTTACTTGCCGTACTTTGAATACGATGGGCTCCGCCAAGCAGGTGAATCATATCGAGTTTGATCTTGGAGGCTCAGGGTTAACCTACGAAGCCGGCGATGCCCTCGGAGTCTATCCACAAAACTGTCCTGACTCCGTGTCTGCGCTCCTCGCGGCCACTGGTCTCGACGGCGAAGAAGCGGTGCTGTCTCCTGAAGGGGAGAGCCTATCCTTACGCCGCGCACTTTCGGAGCGGCTTGATTTGGGCAAGCCCGGCCAGGAACTACTCGCGCTTTTCCCAAACGCTACCCAGCGCCATCACGTGATCGATGTGGTGACGAGCGCCTCCGTAGCGACACGGCATCTGGCAGCCGAGACCCTGGTCAGCGTGCTTAAAAAACTCCAACCGCGTCTGTACTCCATTTCCTCGTCGCCAAAGACCAGTGTCGGCCAAGTTCACCTCACGGTGGGAGCCGTCCGTTATGAAGCGGAAGCGCGCCTCCGCAAAGGAGTCTGCTCGACCTTTTTGACCGACCGCGTGCTTCCTGGGAAGAGTGTCGCTCGCGTTTTCGTTCACACCAATGCTTCTTTTCGCCCACCTACTACCGGTGACACCCCGATCATCATGATCGGTCCTGGAACCGGTATCGCGCCCTTTCGAGCCTTCCTGCAAGAACGCAGGCTCACGGGAGCACGTGGGAAAAACTGGCTGTTTTTCGGAGACCAACGTGCGTCAACAGACTTTCTTTATCAGGATGAGCTCCAGGACTTTCAAAAGGAGGGCCATTTGACGCGGCTGGATTTAGCTTTCTCCCGCGATCAACCCGAGAAAATCTACGTGCAACATCGAATGATGGAGACTGCGCAGGAACTCTGGGCCTGGCTCGAAGCGGGCGCGCATGTCTACGTTTGCGGTGATGCCTGTCGCATGGCAAAGGATGTCGACGCCGCTCTTCATACCGTGGTGGAAAAAGCCGGCGGCCGTTCGCGGGACGCCGCGGCCGATTACGTGCAGGAACTAATAAGGACCAGACGCTACCTTCGCGACGTGTATTGATCCCATGACTACCGCGTTACCGTCGAAAAAGCCACCAAGTCAGATAGGCGCTGACCGTTGCCCAGCCGAAACTCATCAGCGTACCAATAGTGATGTACTCTGCCTCCATTCGATTCTCGCGATCCTTAAGTTCGCCAAAGCGAAAGATCGATTTTGCGGCGATGAGAAATCCAATGCCTGCAGGCTGCCCTACGCCCACTAAGAGAAAAATCAAAGCGCGCTCCCATTGACCGATAACACGTCCGCCATTGGTCAATCCGCGCGCCATGGGTGTGACCGATCGGTCGCCCCCCGCCTGCTCGATTTCCTTCAGATAAGGCTGCACCCAGAATCCAATGAAAATACCCGCCACCCGGACCGTCAGGATTGCCCCACTTATTAAAATCCAAGCCTGAGACGTAGCGGGCCCGAAATGGTCGCTCCACCACGACACCTCTTCGGCCGCAGATAGGCCCTGCATCATCACACCAATAACGGCCAGGTGCGCCAGTTGATNNGAGGCACCGCAGCCTTCAGACGATCGATTAAGGCGTGGGTAGAACCCACGATCACCGGAATCCACCACGCATCGAAACGTCCCGCCAACACGTAGGCGAGCAGCGCTTGGATAGCCACGTGTAGCCCCAGCATCCGCCACTGCTTTTTCCCTAACGCCATCCTCTTCGTTTGCAGGACGTAATCTCCGAGCAAATGAGCGGCGAGGAGACTAAGACCGAATTCAAATGAGGGATTCATACGCGGGGCATTGCAACCACCAATAGCAACCTATTTAAGTTGCATTGATCGAAAGCAACTCCTTGAAGTTGCCCTCCAGCCAGCTCAGAAATCCTTCTAGAGCGCCCCACTGAGCTCGTTCAAGGTGGCCCGCGATGGCTTGTCGGGTCACGTCTTCAGGCCAAGCTTCAGCGATCGCCTCTTGGGTAAAGCCCTGNNCGCCCGAGCTTGCCGCCCTGTCCACGACTGCACGACCGCGTCCAAAATAGGAGCGAAGGCTGCGAGCGCCCCGGCCAACACCGCCTGCTGAGGCAACAACACCAAGGCCAGCCGTTGAGGCTCCTTTAGGGCATCCAAGGCATGCCCGGAGGCGCGGTAAGCTTCGCCATCACCAGCCAAAACATTCCCATCTGGGACAAAGGTGAGCGATCCCCAAGCCACCGCTAGGCGCGTGTCCATCTTGCGTCCCTCCGGAGCATGCGCCATCAACCAAGCACGGATAAACAGGGCCATTCGCAGGCTGCGCTCGGGCCGAGAGACCAAAAATTGCCAGCCATCCCCCCGAAAGATCCCGAGCGGAAGCGGGACGTCGTCAGGAAAGGCCTTCCGGAGCGCCGCTGAAGCCCGCGCAAGTTCGCCGACCAAGGCCTCGCGTTCAGACGCAGAAAGCTGAGTCGAACCAACTATATCGCCGGTGACGACACCGTAAGTCTGCCCGGGGTTGACTTTCATAAGGAGGCACAGGGACTCTGCAGTCGTCCGGCGCACTTGACCACGCTAATTCGTCGGAGTCAGGCGCCAGTCGATCAGCTCCAGCTGAAGCAATTTTCGATCATTAAAGTGATTCCAGGCCAACTCCACCGCCAAGTCGATCGGCACGCCGGTGGGAGGCACACGCTTGGCCATCTTCCAAGCCACCCCAAAAAGACGACGACCCCGTGAGTCATCGATCGAAAAGCGAAAATGCTGCCCTTTAAAAATCTCTGGTCTCTGCCGCAGGACAACGCTTCGCAGTCCGAAGACGGGTTCCGGATTCCCCTGCCCGAACGGATGAAGCTCCTCCAACTCATCCATGAGCTGCTCGCGAATCTGATCCACCGTCAGCCAAGCGGACAGATTTAAGCAGGACTCAAGTAACGCTCCCCCCACATGCTGGGTGACGGCCTCGGCAAAGCGCTCTCGAAACTCTTCTAACTGGGCCTTCGGCACGGAAACGCCCACCGCCATGGGATGCCCACCCCAACTGGCTAAATACGTCGAGCAGGTCGCCAATACCTCGACGAGGTTCACCCCCTCGACACTGCGGCCTGAGCCCTTGGCAAACTCACCCTCGTTTCCTAGCANNCAGGGTGCCAGTTGTCACCATAAAGCACGATGCCCGGACGGTCCATGTACTGCGTCTCAATGATGTGCTCCGCTTCCTCTGTGATCTGGCGTTCGATATCCTGGCGCTCGCGGTTAAAGGCGTCCAACTGCCTGGCTGTTTCCGAACAAAAACGCTCGTCCTCGCTCAATAACAGCTCCACGGACAGCGCAGCATCGGCCAAACGGCCTGAGGCGTTGATCCGCGGTCCTAAGCGGAAAGAAATATCCACCGGCATCAATCCCAACTCCGGCTTCACCCCGGCAATCAACATCAGCGCGCGCAAACCTGGGCGTTCGGCACNNAAATGCGATTCTCACCATGAAGAGGAACCAAATCGGCGACCGTTCCCATGGCCACCAAATCCAAATAATCACGGAGTTTAATCCGCAGCGCCAGCGGATGATTTTCGTTTGTCAGTTGCTTGATCAGACCATGGCACAGCTTGAAAACGAGGCCGACGGTACATAAGTGCCGCCATGCTCCGTCCTCTTCTCCTGAATACACATGAGGATTGATGAGGAGAAC
>DKKJ01000227.1 GCA_002455175.1 Opitutaceae bacterium UBA6669 | reverse complement strand
TCGAGATAATTGAGGCATCCGACGACCCAGAGGAGGCCAACGACAAGCCAAGCGCGCGGTGCAAGAGGAGGCGAAACGATAGACATGAAGAAGCGAGCGAAAGAAGTAGTTCGTAAGAAAATGGCGGTCAGGAGATCACCGGGAAAATGCGCTTATGATTTTTCGGCCGAATTCAAGACGTCGCGATGTCACTACGATGGGAACGCGCGTAACATGATTTCGGAAGGACAGCTCGGATCAGAAAGTCAGCGGACAGTGGGCCTAGTCATGATGCGCCAGCACCGCCAGCGCTTCCGTCGTAGCGCGCTCTCCATCATCGCGGGCCGCGAGTGCCTGATCGAGGTGAGCCTTCGTACGTCCGCCCACCNNGGCGTCCGCAAAGCCCAGGCCAACGCCAAGCGCTCCGGTGTTATTCCTCGGCTCGCAGCGACTGCGTGAAGTTTCTCCAACCGTGCCTTGGCCTCGGGCTTAAAGTAAATCGCTTGGTGCCCCGGCACGATGGCAAAACGTGAGCCCTCCACCACCCCTGACGCATGCTTCCCAGTCAAAAACCCGGCTCCGAGCGGACTGAAGGTAACGACCTCAAACGCCTGCTCCGTTTGCAAAGCCAGCATCGCCGCATCCAACTCCGAAACCGCGTAGTTGTGATTGCACTGCAGCACGCGAAATGGCGCCAAGCCTAGCTCCGACTGACGTTTGAGAAGGGCGGTAAGGATCGTTGGACTCACATTGCTGATACCCAAAGCCCCCACTTGCCCGTCCCGGACAGCACGATCTAACGCCACCAACCCGTCGTCCCCAAGCGAACTGTCCCAACGGTGGAGGTAAAAAATGTCCACACGGGCGCGACCCAGCCTCTCCAAACTTTCGTGCAAGGAGGTGGTCAACGCTGTTGATGCGTAGGGCGGTAAGGTTTTGGTCGCCAGAATCAGCCCCTCCGGCCGACGCGTTGCTAACCAACGACCGACAATACGTTCAGATGCCCCGTTACTGTAAGCTGCCGCCGTATCGAGATGCCGAATCCCACGCTCCCAGGCATAATCCCCCAATTCAAAGGAAGCAGACTCATCAATCTCACGACCGAAGGTTGCGCCTCCAAAGCCCAAAACAGCTCGCGGGAATGCAGGGGAATCATTCAAGCGGTTAAAAAGTTGTATCCGATTGTATACATGTCAACGTCGGATCACATCTTAGCACAACGTGCGCCGATTCCCTGCACCCAGTCTTCTTGCTAACCATATGAGACATCTCGTCGCTCTAGGCTTGTTTGTAATTTCAACCCTACTGGGAGCGGAGCCGGTCCGTCCCACCCTCTCTCAAGCGGCGCTGACCACTCCGAGCGAGGTGCTCCGAGTGGAACGCTTGGCCTCAGGTGTGCGCTATGGGTTGGTGGGGTCCTCCCAGGGTAAACCTGCACCCACCCTTTTTGTGTTCCAAGGCGATCTCGACACGGTCCGCCAGCAACCTCTTTACATTGAGGTCGCCCGCATCTTGGCGCGCCAGGGCTTTCTAGGTGTCGTGCTCGATGCACCTGCCCACGGGGAGGACCGCCGACCAAACGAGCCAACTGAGCTCGCTGCCTGGNNCCTGGCGGACGCGAGTAGATCGTGGGGAAGACCTGCTCGACGGGTTCTTAGCTCGCAGCCGAGCAGTGCTCGACCACCTAATCCTCTCCGGTCAAAGCGATCCTACCCGCCTCGCTGCCGTCGGAACCTCTCGCGGCGGATTCCTGGCCCTCCACTTCGCCGCTGCCGAACCAAGAATTCGCTGCGTGGGCGGCATCGCTCCCGTCACAGACCTACTCGCACTCCGGGAGTTCAGCGGCGTCGCCCGTTTGAAAGAGACTCAGGACCTGGCGCTCGTCCACCTAGCTAAGCGTCTCGCCAACCGGCCGGTCTGGTTAAGTATCGGTAATCGCGATGAGCGAGTCAGCACAGAAGCAGCCATCATGTTCAGTCGCGCGCTGGTGGCCGCGGCTGCGCCCGAAGCCCCCGCCCCGGTGACGCTTCTAGTCCACGCCGGCGCAGGNNTCATGGCTACTCACGCAACCACCATTTAGCAGTAAGCCCTCAACGAATACACTCCCGACGACTTCTCTTCCTCCCCCAATCACGCTACCGTAACCAGAAAGGTGACGGTCCTACTTCAGATCACATCCCTAAACCGCGTGCCTCCTTGACTACACGGTCTGAACCCGCCTCCTCCGCAGGCTCAAAAGAAGGAGGAACCCGCATGTAGCGCAGGTGATTCCCAGGATGAAGCTCGCCTGAAATCCGAAGCGATCCGTCAAATTTCCATGAAGCGCTGGGGAGAAGCTGCTGACCGGGCCAACCAAGGAAAGGAAAGCCAAATTTCGTGTCGTATTCGCCGGCTTAGAAACTGAAATGACGTAGTTACTGAAGTAGACTCCACCGAGTTCCCCTGCGCCCATCAGCCCAAAAGCCAAGAGGTATCCATATCCCGACGACACGAATGGCCAGCCCAGTCCTAGGCCGACAAAAAGCACGGTGAGGAGCATCGCTGAAAAAGCGCCAAATCGAGCTGCCACACTCCCCAATCCGAACCCAGCCAGGGCTTTGAGACCAAACCGTAGCGCCATGATGATCCCCGCCAACTCAAGCGGCGATCTTCCTACAGCCTCTCGGGTGTAGAGCGAAAGGTTGGTAATTCCGCCCAAGGTGCAGTACCAAAACAAATAGGCAATCCAGGCCGTAGCTAACCGCCGATCTCCGATAAACGTAGCTACACTATTACGGAGGAAATTCGGTAGTGACTCCGCGGGCTCGGTTGCCACGACGCCTAAGTCCATCCCGCGAGCTACCCACGCGCACACCGCCATGCAGGGCAAGGCGACCAGATAGAGAAGACCGAAATTGAACGGGTAAACGATCCCAGGAACCTTCTCCGCGAGCAGGGCTTGAGCTGAAAGAGAACCCAGTACCGCGGCGACCGGGCCAAGTCCAAATGCATACTTCAAAGCCCGTGCTCGACCCACCTCAGTCGTTCCACGGGCAAGGCATCGCATGACGTAAAGGACATTCACGCTGTTCAAGACTCCTAAAATGAGTCCCTGACCAATCACTGCAGTGATTCGCAACCACGTCGGAGCCGGCAAAAACACCACCGCGCAGACCAGTGCCATACTTGCAGAGACGGCAGCGTATCCAAAGCACAGAACAGACTTCTCACGTCGGGAAGGAACGAAAAANNGACCATTGGAGCAATCGCTCCGAGCATATAGGTGGATTGCGGCAAGTTGGCCACCGTAGCACTTGCACCTAGCTTTTCACAAAACGCCGCTTGCACGACTCCCACATACAAAACGGGGGCCGAAAAGTAGATGAGCAGCTGAACCAGAATAAAAATATTCCCGTTTTGGCGATCCGTTGCTGGATCCGGGAAGGCGGAAGGAGCGTTCTCGACCATCAACGGCACGTTTCAAGGATCCCGCTTACTGACATCACGTCCGCGTTATGATCACCGCTCACCTCACTTCGCTTGAAGCACAGCCGCGAAGAAACGGGGATCCGTAGCATCGGGACCCCGTCGCAAATTAAACTTAAAGCGCACCGTGCGACCCGAGAGCGGCGAGAGATCTGTCCTCCAACCCACTGGGCAATCCAATCCGCCGCTCAGGGTCGTTTTTCCAGCCGCGTCGCCTGAGTAACCGGGCAGGAGTGCAAAGCGCGCATCGGAAATTTCGACATCGATCAGTCCCGCCTGCTCAGCATTGAGCAAGAGTTCAAAGCCGCCTTCCGGCAAACGCACAGGGGCCGACCAGACAAACCCCTGCGCGGGAATCTGCCCGCCATGAGCCGCCGCCGGAAAAAGACCCACGGCTCCCCATCGATCGCGAGGCAGGGTCGCCAACGCAATCTCGCCCAGATAACCCTGTCCATACGCTGCGTTGAGCCAACGTCCAAAGTAGATGCGGGTCTCCGCGCCAACATTGAGGATCCCGTTGCCGGACTGAGCGAGGATTGTCGGGTAGTTTTTACCGGGAACGGGAGTGGCCGGTGCATCCTCGCGCGAAATGAAAACATGCCCTTTCACGGGTTCACGGAAACGCATGCCATCGTTACTAATAACTAAACCGAGGTCGCAGGAAATTTTTCCGTATCCAAACCAGCCCCACTGTTTTTGGGAACTTTCATCACCAGGCTCGTTGTGCCACAATCCATAAAGTCCCACACAGACACTTCCGAAACTAGCCGCCCCAACTCCCAAGTGGACCTGATCGTAGGGTTTCNNTGAACCCTTGCGTGTCTCCCGGAAGCCAACGGTCAAAATCGGGAGAGAGCACTCCGCGCCCCTGGCGTCCTCCGCGATGGCCACCTTCGCTGAAGGCCAAACGTTGTCCGTGCACGAAGAAGTAATCGTTGAACTTAAAAAGGCCCGCGGTCTCAAGAAACTCGTTGATCGCAAATTCCGGCGCTGCACGCCACTGCGTCCCATCGCTACTCGTGGCCGTCCGGAAGACCCAAGTCTTTCCGTTATGCGCATTGTAGACCATTTTGTAACGACGCGCAGGATCAGGATCCGATTCATCCTTGATCACATGGATCNNAAACTCAACCTGATCGAGGACTGGCTTCGTCCACCGTATCCCATCGTCACTCTCAGCATAACAAACTGGGCCTTGGGAAACATTCTTGAGATCGGCTCGTCGTGCGTTTCCTGGCGTTTTCAGTCCCACCGGGTAGTACCACATGCGGTAGCGATCTCCATCCTTGATCACCGCCCCATAAAAATGGGCGGCTACTTGATCGGGCGCGAGCGGGTCGTCATGGCTCGGTGACAGCACCGGTTCCTTCCGCACTGTCGGTTTGCTCAGGTGCTCCACCACATTCTCGCGCAACGGGAGAAGCTGATCATCAATCGCCAGAAGCAAGGCATGACCTTCCGCAGTCACACCCGTGCTGGGAAAATAGAAGCTACCATCTGCCGCAAACGAAGCCAGCGCGCCGGCCGTCATCGCCGCCGCACACCTTACGAGTTGAAAGAAGAGGGAGCGGCTCATGACGAAGACCTCACTAAGCCAGATGCTCCGNNGCTTTTCCGTGCCGCTACGGTAAGGGGATTGGCAACGCAGACCGACGACACCGCCACCTGCCACTCGTTGTATGCGATCCACGGCCGAATCCCAGAGGCCCGCCTCCTTCACCAAGGGATCCACCAATGCTTCATACAAGTAACGTCGCAAAATATCGGCTAGCGGTTTCGCTTCATCAAGGCGTCCCTCCGCACATAGCGTATAAAGCTAGGCTACTTTTCGCGCATTGAAGCCGGTGATTGAGCAGTAGCCGCCACGTCCTCCCGCGGGAATCCGTTCGTAAAAGTCCTCGCCGCCAAAAATTGCCAGATCGGGAGCTTCTTTGAGAATCGCCTTCACAGTCGGGACATCTGCCCCCGTATCCTTGGCTCCAATAAACGTAGGCGTCGACGCGGCGATTTCGCCCAGGAGCTCAGGCGAGATCTTCCGCTTCGACCGACCCGTCAAATACAGGATAATCGGGGTCTTGCCCGCTTCCTCAGCCACCTCGCGAACATAGCGCTTCACCTCGTCGTCTTTGAGTTCGAGCCAAAAGGGCAAGGCCAGTTGCAGTGCGTCTGCCTTGGCACGAAGGGCCACACGGATCCGGCGAATCGTCGTCCGAGTGCTCAGAGCACTGGCGCCAATCTGTACGGGGAGTCCGAGCGCATGCGCTTCCTCCACGACCGTATGGGTGATTTTTTCAAAGCTGGCGTCATCTTGGGCATAAAACTCACCCGTGGTGCCGCCGGTGTAGACACCGTGAACGCCGGTGCCGGCGTACCCGCGCACCTCCTTGGCCAGACGGCGCACATCGACTTCGTCGCGGTCAGTCCATGGAACAATCAAGGCGCACCAAACGCCTTGCAGCGTCTTGCGAGACAATGGCTGGATCTTGGCAGGCTTTTTAACGGCTTTTTTGGCAGCACTCATTTTGGAGGATATGGGAAAAAGATTAGACAGAGGGGGAGAATCCGTTGGCGGGCAGCGTCTGCAGATTGAAGAACGTCACGGCATTATCGCGTAGGATTAACTGCTTGGCCGCAGCAGGAATCTCCGCGGTCTCTATCCGGGTGCGTTGCATGGCGACAGAGTAGAGCGGTGAATCCGAGCCAAACAATAGGCGCTCTGCGCCCAGTTCCTCCACTCCCCACTCAATCAACCCAGGGAGGATGCTGCGGGCACTCGATGTATCCACCCAAAGGTTGCGGTGCTTGNNTGCTTGGCCGCCAAAACCGCTCGTACCTGCAAGTCGACTCGCCCTCGCGCTCCGTTTCCATTGCCCAGATGGGCCAGCAGGACCCGGACTCCTGGATAGCGATCCGCAAAGGGCACAAAATCCTCGGGCAGGCTGTTCTCACAGCCGCTATGGGTCATCACCGGAGCTCCCACCTCTTCAAAAAAGGCGAACAACTCTTCTCCGTGATCAGCGATGCGATAGGCATGTTCTTCAGGATGAATTTTGATGCCCACACACCAGGGTGCTTTCAGCATCGCTCGCGCTTGGGCATACGTCTTGGGCTGAAGCGGATTGACAATAACGTACTGTAGTAGGCCTGGAACTCGCGGAACGTGCTTGAACGCCTCGTCATTCGCCACGGACACGTCGACCGTGCGTCCGCGCGGGAGCAATCCCGCGAGCGGAGAGGCAATAGTCCAGCGAATACCACACGCTGCCGCCCGCGCAACCACCTCTTCCGCACTGCCACTGGAGAAGGCCGAAATCAAAGGATCCGGGTGCACGTATGATCCGAAGTGCGCGTGGCTGTCGATCGCCTGAAGATCAGTCGTGTTCATAAACAAGAAAATGCGCCTGGGGTACTCTGTTTTACTCCGCTCAACGCTACTTCCGGGATCCCAACCCAAGGTTGGTCTTAACGTCGTTCGCCAAGGGGAGTTAATTTTGTTTACCTCCGTATACACCTGTATTAAGGCACTATGCTGTCAAGCGGCGACGCAGCACGCGATGGAAATACTTTTCATCTAAATGGCTCATGATCTTCGATAGTCACGTGTACTGTTTTTCCGCTCCGGACACCCGCGCCGGCCACGCCTCGGAGCAGGCACACAGAGACGCTTGGCAACTCCAGTACGCGCTGCACCACCAGCCCGCCTTTCGGACGAGCGACCGCCAACCCACCGATTCCCGTCTGCTCCTCGATCCCACCCCAACCGACCCTTTCCGTCTTAATCGAAACCGAGCATTTCGCGTCGACCCTTCGACCAAACGATTGATGTGGACGGTCGATGGAGTCGACTGCACCAAA
>DKKJ01000229.1:1697-23771 GCA_002455175.1 Opitutaceae bacterium UBA6669 | reverse complement strand
CACTCGCGGATCGACCGCAAACCTTCCGATTCGATGTCGTGGAGGTGCGTGGGGAGGGGCGCGGTTCAGATGACGTTACGATTGCCCATTTCCAGAATGTGGCGCTCTTCCGTCACTTTTACCGAAGGTAGACGGCTAATCGATCAAGTGTGTCACCCAGTATTGATCGGGTAATAGATCTCTCANNTAGTACGCATTTTCTTTTTTAGCCCACCGGGATGCAAACGTGATTCCGGTATTGCCATTTTGTGTAAATACCGTCGCTGTTTCCTCTGTTAACGCTGTCGCCGCCCTCAGATTGGAGAGCACTCCGATGAAAAACCAGCATACTCCCCTGACGTTTTTTCTGCTTGGTATCCTGGTGATCGTAGTCCCGAGACTAGCAGCAGGGAAATCTCTACAAAACGTCCCGATCACCCTATATCCTGAGGTCAACCTGTACGACTCTGGATATCCGGCATTTGTGAATTCCCATGCGCGCTCGGGAGATGCGGTCGTACTCTCCTCAACAGATGCGNNTAGGTGAGTCACGCACGTCCCGGCTTGGTATTGTTCGGGGTGAGGTCTGGCTTCATGTGCCGACAGACATGAATTTTGATCAGGCGAATGAGCGCCATCTTGAAGACGTGTCCGGCGTGGTATTCATCCCGTTCGATGAGGCCAAACCGCTGCGACTTCACGGAGGACTCCCTGCTTTCAACTCCAGCAGGGCACTTTCGATCGAGGCGCGGCGGGTAACCCGCTCGGCGCAGGCCAAAAAATACAAGTTGATCGTCGGACTGGAACCGAAAGCGGCTCGTTCTCTGGGCAATGTGGCTGATATTACTCGAGAGGCTGAGGTACTGACGATTTATGACCCGAAGAAACTGCGACAGGGTGCCGTCGCCTACCGAGAATATGCGCAGAGACTCATTCGGGCGGCTCGTGACGTGAACCCAGGCATCCAAGTGGAGTTAGCGATTTCGACGGGAGCTGATGAACGTGCGACGCAGAATTTGGTGAACGTTCTGCAATCCACTGCAGACCTTTTCGATCGAATTGGCATTTACTGTGATGAAACCCCAGAGTCCCGGGCGAGTGTGGCGTTAATTTACCATCTCCTCCGCGGGGATGCATAAGGGTGGGTTTTCTATCGTAGCTAGCACAGTGGAAAGGGTGGTCTTGGAAATGGGATTGCTCCGGGAAATCGGACCCCGCCATACTTGGCGTTTTCCATGGCCGAGACTTCTACGAGACATCCTTTCCTTCAGGGGCTCAGCAAGCATCGGGGTGCACCGCCAACAGTGGTGGTCATCTTTNNGATTTGACGGCACGAAAGTTGATCCCCGCCGTTTACAATCTGGCGGTGGACAATCTGCTTCCGGCCGACTTTTTTCTCATCGGCTACGGACGGAAACCCATCCCGGACGAGGAATTTCGCGGACTAGCGGAAGAGGCGATCAAAGAATTCTCCCGGCGCGAACTTAAAGAGGAAATTTGGGGCCGTGTCGCCGCCAATACAACGTATGTCGCTGGCGGATACGATGAGAAAGCGGCTTTCGACCGGTTAGCCCAAGAAATCGAAGCGATCGAGAAACGTATCGGTCGGGAGGTGCAGCCTCTGTTTTACATTTCGACGCCCCCGTCGGTGTTTGCTCCGATTCTGCTCAACCTTGGCGCGAGTNNGCATCATGCGAAGGTCATCATTGAAAAGCCGTTCGGCAAAGACCTGAAGTCAGCGGTCGCGCTTAACGGCACCATTCGCTCGGTGTTCGAAGAGCGGCAGGTGTTCCGCATTGACCACTACCTTGGTAAAGAGACGGTGCAGGACCTGCTCGTCCGGCGTTTCGCCAACGCCATTTTTGAGCCGCTTTGGAATCGCACCTTCATCGAGAGTGTGCAGATCACAGTGGCCGAGGAAGTCGGCGTGGGTAGCCGAGGTGGCTATTACGAACAGAGTGGGGCGCTTCGTGACATGATTCAGAATCACACGATGCAATTGTTGGCGCTCACTGCGATGGAGCCACCGGTTTCGCTGGATGCGGAGTCCGTCCGCGATGAAAAGGTCAAGGTGCTCCGCGCTATCCAGCCGTTGCGCCTGGGGCCGGGAGGCGACGTTGCTCGTGCGCAGTACGCCGCGGGAATGATCGCGGGCAAGCCTGCGAAAGGCTACCTGCAAGAAGAAGGAATCGCCGCGCAGTCGAACACCGAGACCTACGCGGCCATTCGCCTTTCGATCAACAACTNNGCGTTCAGGGAAACGGATGGCACGTCGCGTCAGCGAGATCGCCATTCAATTCAAGCGTCCTCCTGGAACCCTCTTCGCCGAGGGAGATCGCTTCAATCTCGCGCCGAACACCTTGGCTTTTCAGATCCAACCGGATGACGGGCTGAGCATGATCCTCAATGGCAAAGTGCCAGGCTTGGAAACGCGCACCCAGCCCGTAAAGATGAATTTTCGTTACAGTACGACCTTTGGTTCCAATACCCCGGAGGCTTATGAACGCCTTGTGTTGGATGCTATGATCGGCGACGGAACACTCTTTATTCGCGGCGATGAGGCGGAGACCTCGTGGGGGCTCTACACGCCTGTGCTGGAGTCGTGGGCAGCGTCCGGTCGTACCGGGATGGAGGAGTATCCCGCCGGATCGTGGGGACCTCCGNNGCGGACGAACTTCTGGCGAAGAATCATCACGTCTGGCGTCAACCCTAACCGGTATGTCCGATTTATTCAGCGCCTTGCCCGGAATCGAGGCTTCGGTCAGCTCGGTTTCGAAAAGCTTGAACCAAATGTGGGCGGCGACGGCGGCTGCGGGGAAATCCGCGCCTGCGGTCGACGAAGTGNNCCTCAATTTGGTCTTACACTTTGGGTTGCCGACTCAGCCCGAGGATGGACTCCAGCAGTTTCAGACCGCACTCCGCTTTGCGCACCGGTACCCATGTCGTGTGGTGGTGCTCTGCCCCTTGCCGGAAACCTCCGACCAAAAGGAGATCCGGGCCAAGGTCTATGGGGAGTGTTTTTTCGGTAAGTCCAAAGGGGATACGCGTTGTATTGAATTTGTCATTCTCAGCTATCCAGTCAGTGCACGGCCCTTTTTGGAGAGCCAAGTCTCAGTCTGTTTGTCGACAGACCTGCCGCTTTACTACTGGGTGCACCGCTTCTCGCAGAGCTCGCGGCTTTCGGAGTACCAATATCTTCTGCGTCGATCAAAGCGGATGATTTTCGACACCGCGGTGGTTCCTGAGGATGCGCTCACTTATCCCTGGCCTCGCCCCGAAGCGGTGCNNTTTCTGGCTGGGGTAGCCCCTAAGCTCCTCGTAACCGGGCTGCGCTCAGTCTCTCTTCACCCGGCTTCAACCTACCGCGCTGAGGCGATCAGCTTGTCTCGCTGGCTGCAGGAGCGCTTGGTGGCGTGCGGTTGGGACCCGAAGGCGCACGTCGATGTTGCAGAGGGAGCTGAAACGAGCGACCAGGATTCGTTGTCGTTGGTGTTTCACTACGACGATGGCAAACGCTTCCGTTGGAGGGGTGATTTTACCACCCACCAGGCGTCCTTCGATGCGAGCTTCGGCAGCGATTCAACTCGTCTCCCGTCGTCGGTCAGCTTGTTGGCTNNGTCAACGAACGGCGCGAGGGCTGGTGGGTGTCGCGCTGGAGCTTACCGGTGTAACGTTTTTTTTGGGCGAAGACGCCTGTTCGACGATCGCTCTCCACGCAGCGGGGAGGACATCATTGTCGCCCGCTTTTGAGTAGCCCATGGTGCGAGTAGTGCGCCAATGGTCTGGGCGAGCGCAACCGCGGTGCGTTCTGTGCGATGATGATCTGCGGGGGCATGCTTTCGACCCTAACCTGGAACGTTCCAACCCGTTCAAAGCGATCTCAGATATGTTGCATCTCTTGATCAATAATCTGTTCCAGGCGCAGAAACCTGTCTAACGTGGCAATAAGGTTCACTGCGTCCCCAATGGAAAGTTCAGCTTACTCAAACGCGTGGCGAGGCCTTCGCGCTACGCGAGCTGACCGAGCCCTTAGGGAGTCACCCCTCATCGCTTAAAACTCTAAGTTACCGATCATGGCTCGATTTACCCGACGTTCGTTTCTGCACAAAACCTCCCTTGCTGGCGCCGGTCTCTGGCTGGCTGGTTGTGCGACTTCCCCTGCTTACCGGCCGGCCAAGCGTATTTCACCCAATGAGAAAATGTACATTGGGTGTATCGGCATCGGAGGTCAGGGAGGTGGGGTGACGGCTGAGTTGGCTTCATTTCCCGACGTCGAGATCGCTGCGCTTTGCGATGTGGATCACGGTTACGCCGCGAAAAACATCGCGAAATATCCGGGGCGCCCGGTGTACAACGATTACCGGGTGATGCTCGAGAAGGAAAAGCGTCTGGACGCGGTGATGATTGCGACGCCTGATCATTGGCACGCGCCCATCTCGCTCGCCGCCATGCGACTCGGTTTGCACGTCTATTGTGAAAAACCCATTGCCCACACGATCGAAGAGGCGCGGATTTTGGAGCGCGTCGCTCGGGAGACGGGTGTGGTGACGCAAATGGGCAATGGAGGCCATGGAGGCGAAGGCCTGCGTCTAACGAAGGAGTGGATCGATGCCGGCGCCATCGGGGATGTGACTGAAGTCCATGTGTGGTCCGACCGCCCTGGGAAGTTCTGGCGATCGCAGGGACGCCGAGCACCCACCGATCGTCCTTTGGCTCCATCGACCTTGGATTGGGACCTCTGGCTCGGGCCCGCGCGGCAGCGAGCGTATCACCCCGACTACTGTCCCAGGCAATGGTGGGGCTGGATTGATTTCGGTTGTGGCTCCCTCGGCGACATGGCTGTGCACAATGCCGATCCGGCATTTTACGCGCTCGATTTGGGGGCTCCGGATTGGGTCGATGCGACCAGCTCGCCGACTAATCCCGACTCTTTTCCAGAGTGGTGTATCATCACCTACCACTTCCCCGCTAAAGGAAAGCGCGGGCCGATCAAGATGATTTGGTACGATGGAGTCAAGCTGCCGCCCCCTCCGCCAGGCTTTGAAGAAGGGCGCTCATTGGGCGAAAACGGCATTTATTTTGTTGGATCCAAAGGGGCCATTCTCGCCCCCGGTTGGGCCGGCACGCCTCGGCTTGTTCCGGAGGCGGCGATGCAGACATTCCAACGTCCTGAGAAAACCATNNGTGGGACACCGCCGGGAGTGGGTGGATGCGTGTCGGGCCGGACGTCCCGAGGATGCCAAGGCGGGCTTTTGGTACTCGGCGCCCTTTAACGAGGCCTTGTTGGTCGGATTGCTGCCTCTCTACGCCGGGAAGCGAATTGAGTGGGATTCAAGCCGCATGGTGGCCACCAATGCTCCGGAGGTGAACCGCTTTATCCGCAAGTCCTACCGAACCGGTTTTGATCTCCCGGCGGGTTCGCGGGTGAGAACCTAATTTTTCCACATGACTCATACCCTCGCTACCCTCTGTCGCATCACTCTTATCTGGGCAGCCTTTCTGTCCCTGGCGTCGGCTGCACCGAAAGCTCATCCCACGACTACGGGTTGGACGGATGTGTTTGCCCGTGACTTCTCGAATGCGGACCTCACCGCAGGAGACTGGATCTGGGAGGGCGAGAGCCTCGTCGCGCGACATCACCGGACCCTTTGGACCAAAACGTCCTACCGCAACTTCGTCTTGGATCTCGAATTCAAGGTCGCCAAGGAGTCCAACAGTGGTGTGTTCCTGCGTTCAGGGAATACGAAGGACGCTCTTTCCGCGCTCGAGGTTCAAGTGCATGAAACCCAGGATGGGGCGCTTTATGGGATGGTGGGAGCCATCTACAACGCTNNAGGGCCAAGCCGGTAGGGGAGTGGAATCGGTTTACGATCACCTGCCGCGACAATCTCGTATCGCTCATCTTCAACGTAGAAGAGGTGTTTGCGATTGATCTGAACCAGTGGTCGGAAGCCCGAAAGAATCCAGATGGTACCCCGAATAAGTTCCCCAAGGCGCTCAAAGACTTTAGTCGGGCAGGACCGATTGGTTTGCAAGGCCTACATGGAAAGGCGCAGGCCCCTGTGTGGTACCGGAATATCAAGATCAAAGAGCTAGAGTAGGGTGAAGAGTAGTTTCTCGGTTTTACGTTACCCTCTTGTATTCAGAAAAATAAGTAATATTCGCGTCTCTGTTGTCATCAGGTACGACACGCTATGGTTCGGAGGTTGAAGTGTGTCCGGTCACTCCGTTTGCTGAGCGCAGCCTTTATGACCGAACACACCACACTTTATGGAAAACTGGTAGTGGACCGCCGCGATGCACTCTTTGCTCGCGCGGTCACCTTGCTCTCCGCTGAGCAGGAGAAGAAACGGAGTGGCGCTTTCACTGTCGCTTTGAGTGGCGGCAGTACTCCGAAGGACTGGTTTCAGTGGGTGGTCGGCCAGCGCGCCTTCTCCCCGTCGCTGATCGGAAAAACGCATTTCACGGTCAGCGATGAACGGATGGTTCCTTTGGAGAGTCCCGAGAGCAACTTTGGCAATGCGGAGCGGCTTCTCTTCAATCCGTTGAACGTTCCCGCGGCGCATCGCCATCCCTGGCCCGTGGATCAGCCGCCTCGCGAAGCCGGTGAGGCCTACGCGGAAACCCTGTCCAAGCTGAGCGGAGCCAAGGAATCGTACAGTGTCTGTATGCTGGGAATGGGAGACGATGCACATACGGCCTCTTTTTTCCCGGGAAGTCCGCTGCTCGAAGATGACGGGGGCGTCGATTTTACGGCGATCGAGACGGCGACCAAGGGCTGGCGTTTGACAATTACCCCGCGCGGCTTGCGAACCTGCGGCTTGATCCTAGTCATGGCTCTAGGAAAGGCTAAAGCACCGGCCTTGAAGCGTGTCATGGTGGGTGAAGAGGAATGGAGTGCCGTTCCAGCCAAGATCCTCTCCACCGCCTCGGATCGCGTGGTATGGTTGGTGGACGACGACGCCGCTTCCCAGCTCTGAGCCGAGGTAGGGTGGCCGGCGGACGACTCTGGGAACGGTGAGAGAGTGTTCCGCCGGGGCCGGAATCTCCCAAGGATTCTCGCTCCGACGGAGCAGTTCCGTGAACCAAGTCTGCACCAGNNGACACTTCTGAACTGACGAACTAGAGAGAGTTTGCTGCAGTCGGGCGTGACCACAGGTGCGCAGGATCTGATCCTCGCTATGATCCGATTGAGCAGCGTGTGGTCGGATTCCTGCTTCACGCCTGTACCTCTGACTTACGATGACCCGACTTCCGCTGACACCTGAGCGTGCCCACGAGATTTTGGGGAGTGACGTAGAGGTTTCACGCGAGGAGCGACGACGTCTTTTTCACAAAAAAAAGGCGCTCTTAAAACGCAAGATGCACCTCGCGTTGACCCCTGGGTTGCGGTCGCGTTATCGGGAGGCCCTGGCTGAATTGGTCCAGGCGTTTGAGACCCTGGAGCTCGAAGGCACGCAGGAGGATCTAGAATCCTTGGAAGCGACGATCTTGCCGTCGGAGGCATCCGAGCAGCCCAACGGACAAAGTGAAACGCCATCACGGCGGCGGTTCCGTTGGCGCAAGGATTCAACACGAACGGTTCTGACGCCGAAGGTGCTAAGGGTTTTGATAGGAGCTGCGTTGGTTCTGGGCTTGGGGGGCGGGGTCATCGCCTGGCAGGTGTTGGAGAGAGATCGGGCGGCGGCATTGCACGCGGCGGCCGAACTTCGGGCTCAAGCTGAGCGTGAGCGAGCGGCTCAACTCGTCGAGCAAGCGCGGCTAGCTCAACTCGCGCGCGAGGAGGCAGAGGCTCGGCGGTTGCGGGAAGAAAGTGTGCGCCGGGATGAGGAGGCGCGCGCTGCTGAGGCACGCAAAGAGCGCGAACGCTTACGGGAGCTGGAACGCCAGGCTCGGGTGGCTTTGGCCGAATTGGACGTGGGCCTTGGCCGGTTACCGGCGTTGGTGGGGGCCTTTCAGCGGCAGACAGAGTCCACTGCCATGCACTCAGGGGATGAAGGAGATTGGGCCAAGGAGTGGTCACGCCGCCGAGAGCAGGCGCGCGACGCCTATCTGAGCTGGCTCACATCCTTTGTGGAGCAACACCCTGCACGCCTCCCTCGACGGGTTGCGGACGAGCTTCTGAACCGGGGCGATCCCGAGGGAGCTCTAGCGGAAGTAAAACGGGGGCGTGATGCGTTAGCCGCGTTTGGAAATGAACCTGCGGAGCGCTATTTTCGAGAGGTGGGCCGCCCCCTGGTCGACAGTTTGGTTCGTTCAGGTGATTGGCCGGAGGTGGCCTTTGCGCGCTTGCGTGCTGACGAACCTTTAGCGGTGGAAAGGACGGTCGCACAGTTNNTTGAATTATCTCGATTCTCCTGGCGGTGTGGCGCTCGTGTCGGACTGGCGAGATCGGCTGCTTCCCTTACGGCGTGTCGCGGGTGGGACCGATCCGGATTTTCAGCGCTGGCAGGCCCGTTTTCAGGGAACCATCCGGGTGACGAGTCGCCCAAGTGGGGCGACCCTCATCGATGAAAATGGAATGTCCATGGGACGGACCCCTGCCACCTTTGAGCTCCAGCGGGGTGGTCATCTCAGTCTGACCGCTTTTCACAAAGGCTATGCCTCGGCGACCATGACGACCTCGGTGGGATTGGGTGATGACCAGCAAGTTGAGTTGGTGTTGACGGAGATACCCGTACCTCAAAACGGCTCAGGCTACACGATACCGGGGTTGGGATTGAGCTTGGTCTGGATTGCTCCGGGAACCTTCACGATGGGAAGTCCGCCTACTGAAACGAATCGATCTTCGGATGAAGGTCCCCAAGTTCGGGTGAACGTACCCGAAGGGTATTGGTTGGGAAAATACGAGGTCACTCAGGGGGAGTGGGTGGCGTTGATGGGGACCAATCCCAGTCAGTTCAAAACCATCGGGTTGAATGGCCCAGTGGAGTCGGTGTCGTGGCGGGAGGCGGNNACAGCGGAACGACTTCCTGAAGGCTACGCGTACACGTTGCCCACAGAACTACAGTGGGAATTCGCGTGCCGCGCAGGAACGACTGGGCCTTACGCGGGGAACTTGAATGACATGGGGTGGCACGAAGCGGATCAGGAGGACATGAGCCACGTGGTTGGCCAGAAGGCACCGAATGCCTGGGGGCTGTACGATATNNCGGTAACGTCTGGGAGTGGTGCCTGGACTGGTATGCTGATTCCTACCGCACGGACACCGACGGGAATGTTCTCCCGCCGACTAAAGGGGTTTATCGCGTAAGTCGGGGCGGCAGCTGGAACTGCCCGTCTGAGAATTGTCGCTCGGCGCNNGTAAGCGGTCTGCCTGAGCGCTGCCTCAGCTATTCCTAGGTGCGAGCATCGCTCACCTCGGCTCCCGAGGCCGTTCCTGCCAGCCAGCGTTTGAACGAACGAATTTGTCCTGGCGCTCCCAATACAAGCAATTCGTCGCCCTCCTCTAGGATTTCGTTGGGAGAGGGGTTGATGGTGCGCACCCCTTGACGGTGGTGACCTGCTACCAAGACACCGGTATGTTTGGGGATTTGTAGTTGCGCCATGGTCGCTCCCGTTCGTGGCCCGGAAGGAACGGTCACTGTTTCCAGGCGGGTTTCGTCGAACGAGGTGGACTCTCCATCCTTGGCCGTCACAAGGAGAGCTTCCCGAGCGGCGTCGACTTGTTCATTTGTCCCCATCAGCAACAAACGGTCTCCTGCGTAGAGAACATGATTGGGTTCAGGCGCGGAAATGGAATGTCCATGACGATTGATTTGGGTAATCGAACAGCCGAAGCGGGCGCGAAGATTGATTTCCGCGATGGTCTGCCCGGAGCAGGCGGCGCGCTCCGGGAGTTCGCATTCTTGCACGTTGATGTCCCATTCACCGGAGTCGCTTACCCAGCTAGGTTGAGCGGCAGCGGGGGCTCCTTTCTGCTCTAGTACATCCTGAAGGGAGGTTTGCCATTCGCTGTGCCAGTACACGAGTCTCCGGGAGAAAATTGCCAGCACGCCCGCGATCACTGCGGTGATCACCACCAAAGCCCAACGCGAAAGAGATTGGGTAGGGATGATCAAGGAGAGCCAATGCGCGAGGAGCAACCCGCTCCCAATTTTAAGCGCATTTTCGACGAAACGAGTGGAGAGCCGGGAGCGCTGTGAGGCGAGTTCCGCAAAGATCATCGCGAGGGTGGTGACGTTCCGCCAGATTGCTACCAAAGGCACCAGGGTCAGTAATCCCACCACTGACCAAAAAGCGAGTTTCAGCATCCATGGTGAAAGACCTACGGAGTAGTCGCTTTGTTCGAGGGCGACGAAGATGCGTTCAGAAAAAACCAGCAGACCGGTGACGAAAAGGACCTCGAGGCCAATTTGGATGAGGCGACCTTTGCCCATCTGCCACCAGAGCCCACCTTGGACGTTACCCAGTTGCTTGATCCAGGCGTGAAATGCGTTTTGTCCCCGCTTGAGCCAGCGAGGCTCCACGCGGTCCAATACATCCATAATACGATCCGCGTAGCGGTTGGTGAACGGGGTGACGAGTACGGTGAGGATGGAAACTCCAATCGCGATGGGGTAGTACTTGGGTTCCAGAATCTTCACACTGACTCCCAATTGGGCGATCAAGAAGGTGAACTCTCCCAGCGGGGTCAGCATCAAACCGGCGCGTTTGGCCTCCCGAGGCGGTATTCCGACCAGCATCAACGCGGTGCCCGTGCCGAGCGCGCGCACGATTAACGTGAAGACACCCAAGGCCAGGATCCATGGCCACGCTTCGAGTACCAGACGGACGTCGATTACCATCCCGATCGCGACAAAGAACACGCTGCTGAACATGTCTCGCATTCCCGTGAACGCCTGTTCCACGCCCTTTTTCTGCGGAATCTCTGCAACGATGGCACCTAAGAGAAATGCGCCGAGAGCCAAGGAGTAGCCCGCTTTCACGGCGAGGAGTGCCATCAGAAAGAGCAACCCGGCAACGGTGATTGTTTGGAGTTCTGGGTCTGCCTTGGCTTCTAGCCGTCGTAGGAGTAGCGGCACGAGGTACAAGGCGATCATTACCAGGACCACTACAAAGGAGCTGAGAATTGCCAGCATGCCGCCGACTTCGGTCGCCCCTTCGGCGTCGGGACTATGGGAGGCCAGAACAGCCAGCATGACGACCGCAACGACGTCCTCGAGCACGGTGATTCCCAAGGCCAACTGGGCGGCGCGCTCGTGGCGCAGGTTCAAATCGGCGACGATCTTGGCAATCACCGCCGAACTGGAGACCATGAACATGGCGGCGATGAAAAGGCTCTGTGTCGAGGACCACCCCAACGTTAGTCCTAGGAGCTTCGTGAGATTGAGGATGATCAGTGCCCCCACGGCGGTCGCGATCAAAGTAGGCAACCCCATTTGCCTCAGCTTGCTCAGACTCAGTCCCAGCCCGATGGCGAACATCAGAAAGACCAGCCCGATTTGGGAAAGGGTTTCGATGCGGGGTACCTCCGCAATCAGCGAGAAAGGCGGGGTATGGGGACCAATCGCCATGCCGGCGATCAAGTACCCAACGATCACCGATAATCCAATGCGCTTGCAGATGACGCCGGCAATGCCGGCTGCGAGGAGCACGACTGCAAGGTCCTGAATGAGTGTGATACCTGCCATGACGTTAGTTCAGGGACCCAGAAGGGGTCCGACAAGAGCTTACATCGGAGTTAAGGAGAGAAATTGTGCGGTGCGTGAGGCGAGGCTGCAGGCGCCTTGCCTTTCAAGCGGGGAAGGGGAAGGATGCGGTCATGTACCCCCATCTACGTCGGAGCGTCGGATTGACGATGGCCCTGGTTTGGTTCGCGACTTCCGGAGCGTTAGTAGCGCACCCTGCGTCGACGGAGTTGGCGGAGGCTGCCCGAGCATTCTTGGCAGCGCTCACGTCTGAGCAGCGAGCTAAGACCGTTTTTGAAATGAGCGACGCGGAACGCGAGAATTGGCATTTTGTGCCCAAGGCACGCGCGGGCCTGACTTTGAAGGAGATGAGTCCAGCGCAACAGGAGAGGGCGATGACCCTCGTAAAAACCGGTTTGAGCGCGCGCGGGCACGCCCGGGTCGAGAACATCATGAGTCTCGAAGCGGTCCTTCGAGAAATCGAAGGGCGCGACATGCGCGACGCCGGGCTTTATACCTTTANNACGGAGTTTGGTCGTGGCGATTTGAGGGGCACCACATTTCGATCAACTTTACGTTGGTCGGCGACACGCACCTTTCTACCACGCCCTCCTTTCTGGGAGCGAATCCAGCCGAGGTCCGCAGCGGACCGAAAAAAGGTCTGCGGGCGCTGGCCGAGGAAGAGGATTTCGCCCGGGAGTTGCTAGCCTTGCTCACGCCGGATCAGAAAAAAATCGCGATCCTCAATGCCCGCGTGCCCCGTGACATTATCACAGGCAATNNAGCAGCGGGATGGTCAGCCGTGCACTTCGCGTGGATTGGGAGTGAGCAGCGGGGAGAGCCGCATTACTATCGTATCCAAGGGCCCACGTTTCTCATCGAGTATGACAATATTCAGAACGACGCGAACCATATCCATACTGTGTGGCGTGATGCGGACGGGGATTTTGGACGTGATCTTCTGCGCGAACATTACGAACGAGCGCATTCCTCGGAAACCCGTCGCTGAGCGTTCGGCTGGAGGGAGTTCCGAGGCGAGAAGTTTGGCTTTTCACTAGGAACCGACACTTCGGCTCAAAGCAGGGACATTCCGAGGCTTGCCAGGAGGCAAGGGATGTCTCTGGTTTGATGGCGGTTCGTTTGAACCGCCTCATGCTCACTGACCGCCAGGAGGAAATCCTTCACTTTATCAGCGATTACCAGGATGCGCACACCGTGCCGCCCTCTACGCGTGTGGTGCAGAAGCACTTCGGGTTTGGCTCGCAGACGTCGGTGATTCGGCACCTCAAGGCCCTCGCCGCCAAAAAGGCAGTGGAGCAATTGGCGGATGGGTCCTGGGGAGTAAAAGCCAAGGAGGTTCAGACGCGCCTCTTTGAGCTTCCGGTGTATGGTTCGATCCCCGCAGGCATTCCGGCCATGCAGGAGCAGGAACCGGTACGCACCATTGGCGTGGATTTGGAATGGTTCGGATTACGCCGTCCCCGCAGGCACCACCTGTGGGGTTTGGAAGTGACGGGTGATTCCATGATCGGCGCGCATATTTGTCCGGGAGATATCGGCATATTCGAACGACGCGATCCCCAGGTCGGTGACATCCTGGCGGCGTGGGTCGATGGAGGCGCGACGCTTAAGCGCTTGGCCAGAGTGCAGAACAAACTCGTACTCCGAGCGGAGAATCCCAAGTACCCGGATATCGTCCCGGCCGAGCAGCTGGAGGCCCAGGGAGTGTTGATCGGCGTGATCCGACGCGGAATTGCGTAGGTTATTGTGAAGTCGGAACAGGTTCAAACCATGGTCAGCAGCAATCCACGCGTGAGCAGAGGACGAGGAGAAACGGAGGCGCACCAGAGTTTGAAACGCCGGGCTTTTGATTGGGCGCGTGCGAACGGACTTCCGATGGCGGGGTTCGAGGTACGCGTTCCTCGGAGTGGCTTTCGTGCCGATGTCGTTGCCGCGTCTCGTCATCCCACGGGGGAAAACGGAGTAGTGGCGCTTTTTGAGTGCAAGCAGGCCCGCGCTGATTTTTTGCGTGATGAAACGGATGAAACGGGAGCTAAAGCACGTTTGACGGAAGTCACGCAGCGCGTGCTCCACCTCCGCGGGCTTGTGGCCGAACATCGACCTGACCTCCGTCGTGGCGAATCCTTGTTCGCCGAGTTTGATGATTATGATTTTCGCGGACTGCGACATGACACGTTGGAAGCTCTCGAACGCGAGTGGCTGCTGCTGCAATCGAAGATCATCCATGCGGTCAAGTTTGCCCGACTTCGCCGGTATCAGGCGGCAGACTACCTTTATTTGGTGACCGAACCTGAACTGCTCTCCGTTGAAGAAGTTCCTTCCGGATGGGGCTGGCTGGTGCGGCACGAAGACGGATTGCAGCTGAGGTTGAAACCTGTGAGGCTGGAAACGTCGATGCCAACCCGACTCGCTTGGTTGGAAACGCTGGCTATTGCGGGCTGCCGTGCTCATCGCAGCTTAAGTGCGCTGGGACCTGCCTAGTTACTTAGAGGCGTGATACGATTTGGTCTGGAAAGCCCTTTGAGGAAAAAGTGTATCAAAGTGTGTCAGGATACCTGCGACGCTACGATTCGTTACACTAAAGGGGCGTGCTGACATACTTGCTCCCCAGCCGCCTGCTACACTGCCATGGCACGCACCCAGGATGCTGATCCGTCTGATTGAGGGGTTGTCACCCTTTGAGCGGACGTGTGCAATTGAACGGATTTTGATTCGAACCACTCGTGACGTTTTCACCGCTTCCTCTCCTTTTCTCGCCCCGTTCTTGCCGTGCATGGCTTTGCCAGCGGGCTGCAGGGACCACTAAGGTGAGACGAGAAGCCTCAACATCATGCAGGAATGATTTTTTTCATTCACTTACTCTCTGCGGTGCGAGCCTTGCTAACCAATAGTTTTGTCGCATCCGTGTGCGCCAAATGCCTGACGGCAATGATCTCTCCTCTTTTCCCGATTCGTTTCTAGATTGACCGTTTTCCTCCATGTGGATCGTCCTCTTCGCTCTTCGTTACAAATACACGGTCGCGGTGCTGGCCATTCTGGTGCTGCTCTTCGGCGTGCTCAGCGGAAAGAGGATGTCCACGGACATTCTTCCGCGGGTCGACAGCCNNCGAGCTCATGATGGTGTGGACCTATGGAGGTCTCAACGCGACGGAGATGGCCGCAAAAATCACCTCGTTCGCGGAGATCGCGACGATGAACAACGTGGACGATCTCGCGGGGATCACTTCGGAAACCTCGAATGGGACTGCTCTGATTAAACTACGCTTTCAGCCCTATGTAAATATGGCGGTCGCGATGACGCAAACCACGGCGTTTGCGCAGACGATTCTACGACGTATGCCTGCTGGAACTACGCCGCCTATTTTGGTGCGGACCAGTCCGTCCAGCGTGCCCATCGTGCAGTTGGTGATGTCGTCGGACTCGATGACGAGTGGGCAGTTGTTCGACTATGCGCGTCTGACCCTTCGAGCGCAGCTGCAAAGCATTCCCGGCATGCGTATTTCACTGCCCTACGGGGGCGCGGCCCGGCAGGTGATGATCGATCTCGATCCCAACGCGCTCAATGCGTTCGGATTGTCGTCGGCGGAAGTGAGTGCGGCCGTGTCACGGCAAAATCTGACGCTCCCCGCTGGGATGATTCGTGAAGGCGAGCGTGAGTTGCCGGTAGAAATCAATGCGAGCCCGGAAAGCATCCAGGCATTCCTGGACCTTCCTATTCGTTCCCTCAACGGAAACACCATCTTGCTGCGGGATGTCGCCAATGTCCGCGATGGAGAAGCCGTCTCGACCAATATTGCCCGTCTCGACGGCCAGAACGCGGTGATGGTCTCAATTCTGAAGCTGGGGAATGCATCGACGATCGATATCCTTGATGGAATCACCGAGCGCCTCCCTGAGATTCGCGCGGCTGCACCCCCCGGAGTGAACATCGAACCTATTTTTGACCAATCGGTTTTCGTGCGTGCGGCAGTGAGTGGCGTACAGCATGAAATCTTGCTGGTGGGCGGCTTGGTGGCGGCGGTGGTGCTGCTGTTTTTGGGATCCTGGCGGTCGACCTTGATCGTCCTCACTTCCATCCCATTAGCGTTGTTGTGTTCCGTAATCGGTTTAAGCTTGGCGGGAGCGACCTTTAATTTGATGACGCTGGGCGGCTTGGCGTTGGCCATTGGTATTCTCGTGGATAACTCGCTTGTGGAAATCGAGAACATCAAACGTCAGATCGCTTTGGGTAAGGATGTTCGCACCGCGATCATCGATGGTGCCCGTGAGGTCGCCTTCCCTGAATTTGTATCCACCTTGTCGATCTGTATTGTTTTCCTGCCGATCTTTTTGCTCACCGGTACCGCTTCCGACGTATTTCGTCCGTTGGCGATGGCCGTGGTGTTCGCAATGATCGCGAGTTACCTTCTCGCCCGTACATTAGTACCCACCCTAGCTTCCATCATTCTGCCGGCGGAGTTGCGCCTGGAGCAGCGGCGCGCGGGGCAGCCGCCGCGCGGCCTGGGCAAGATCCATCACAAAGTCGAACATGGGTTGGATGGTTTGGTCGCGTTTCAGCGCGGCATCCTCACGTGGATCATGCCACGCAAGGGCATCATCCTGGTGCCCGTTCTCATCGCGATGGCGCTGGGCGGATTTGCGATTTGGAAGTTAGGACGGGAGTTTTTCCCGAAAACGGACGCTGGGCTGATCCGCCTTTTTGTTCGCACGCCTACTGGGATTCGATTGGACGACACCGCGAGTGTGCTAGCGGATGTGCAGCGTGAGATCCGGGCGTTGATCCCAGCGAACGAGCTTCAGTTCATCGTTGAGAACATCGGTACTCCGGCTGCGGTCAACCAAGCCTGGGTAGAAACCACGGCGGTTTCTTCCTCGGATGCGGAGGTGATGATTCAGCTCAAGGGCGACCACGCTCCGAGCGTTTCCTACGAGGAAAAGATTCGCGAGATGCTCCCGCAAAAGTTTCCAGGCGTTCAAGCCTTCTTTAGGCCAGCGGATGCAACCAGTCAGACGCTCTCTTCAGGTGCGCCCACGACGTTTGAGGTGCGCTTCACGGGACGGGATGTCAGTGGAAATTTGGCCTTGGCTCACGAACTGCGCGATCGCTTTAGCCGGGTTCCGGGTGCCGTGGATGTCACGCTGAAGGAAGTCCTGAATCAGCCTGCGTATTCGATTCAAGTGGACCGCGTGCGCGCAGCTCTCTTGGGAGTGAATCAACAAGACGCAGCGACCGCGCTGCTGGCCGCGCTCGGGAGTGGCGGTACCCTGGCGGCGAATGTGTGGGTCGACCCTGGAATTGGATTTTCGTACGACGTCCAGGTGATCGCCCCGCCGAGCACCCTCACGTCGGTTGAGCAGCTCTTAAATCTTCCGGTGCGCCCGTCCACGGGCGGTCCGGCGGTGCCGCTCCGAGCCTTCGCTAGTGTGACTGAAAAGCAGTCTCCGGCGAGCGTCTCCCGGTCGGCTCTGCAACCGGCTTTCACGCTGGTCGCGAATTCGTCCGGTCGTGATCTCGGCAGCATCACCACGGATTTAGAGAAGATTCTCACCGAGCTGAGAAAGAAGCAGAAGCCGGCCAACCGGATCGAACTAGCAGGGCAGGCGGCCCTGATGCGTTCAGTTTATTCGGAACTCTTGGGAGGCTTGGGCCTGGCCGCGCTCTTGGTGTTTCTGGTCATGGTGGTGAATTTCCAATCCTGGGCGCTACCCTTTGTGGCAATCAGAATNNGACAGTGGTTTGCCCGTGGCGATTTCTGGGGCGTTGTTTTCGCTTTGGCTCTTTGGGACACCGCTGAGCGTTCCCGCTTTGATGGGAGTGATCATGGTGGTGGGAGTCTCCACGGCGAATAGTGTTTTGGTCAGTAGCTTTGCGCGCGATCGATTTGATGCGGGTGTGAGCGCCGCGGAGGCGGCCTTGGAGGCAGCGACCACACGCTTGCGTCCGGTCTTGATGACCGCGCTGGCGATGATCCTCGGGGTCATACCGATGGCGATTGGACACGCGGAAGGCGGTGAGCAAAATGCGCCGCTGGGTCGCGCGGTGATTGGCGGCCTCGTTTTTGGGACGATGGCCTCTTTATTTCTCGTTCCGACGGTGTTCGCTTTGGTCCGAGGACGGACCAAACGCCCTCAGTCTGCGGCGCCGGTGGCACCTGCGCGCGTTCAAGAAGTCGCTTCGGTATAATTGTCACTTTTACTATGAAACTTCGTTTTGTCCTAGGATTGCTGTTGGCCGCGGGAGGGGTGTTGTCACCCGTGCTTTGGGCACAGTCGGCTCCACTCACCGTCCGAGCGGTGACACCGAAAAAAGCGTCGTCGGCAGCGAACTACACGATTCCCGGTCGAACCGAGCCGGTGGAATCGGCACGCGTCTTCACGCTCGCAACGGGTATTATCCAGGAGCGGAAATTTGACATCGGTGATCAGGTGAAGCGCGGGGACGTGTTGGCGGTGGTTTCGGTCCCGGATTTGGATCGCGCCGTGGAAGCCGCGAAGGCCGGCGTAGAACAGGCGCAAGTCCGGGCCGCGAATGCGCGTACCTTGGCCGATCGTACTGACAGTTTGCTGACAGCGCAGGCGATTTCTCAGGAAGACTCTGACTCTCGCAGTGCCGAGGCCGCGGCCACTGCGGCTGCGGTGCGGGTAGCGCAGGCGGACTTGGCTCGGTTGGAGGAGCTGCAGCAATTTGCTACCGTCCGCGCTCCCTTTGATGCGGTGATTGCGGCGCGGAATTTCGATCGCGGAGATCGCGTGCGCGGCGATTCGGCGACTGCCGAAGGTTGGCTTTATCATTTGGTGCGATTGGCCGAACTGCGCTTTACCGTATTCGCCACGCCCGATCTNNCGGCGACGGCTCAAGTCACTTTCGGCGAGTTTCCTGGGAAGATCTACAATGCGAAGGTTTCTAGGAGTAGCCGAGTCTTCGACCCGAGCGCGGGAACCATGCGGGTGGAACTGCTTTTGGAGAATCCTGACTTAGTCGTTCCTGCGGGCCTGAGCGGGAATGCGACCTTTAATCTGCCGCCGACGCCTAACACGTTTCTGATTCCCAACAACACGGTGTTGACTACGGCGGGGAAGAGCCCNNATGCCATGATGCGGGCGGGGGATGCGGTGACGGTGGCTGAGCCAGTTGCACCGGCTCCGCGGGCCTGAGCCGGACATTGGTTGGTCAGCGCAAGCTTTCGACAAGAGGGTCGGAAGCTCCGGCGCTTAACTCCTTTCCTCGAAAGAAATTTCTGGAATGCTGGGGGTTATGGCTCTGGCTTCGATTGATCCTCGGAACACCAATACCCTCTGGTGCAGCGTGATGGTGGAAACGCTGGCGCGATTGGGTTTGACCCACGCGATCGTTTCTCCCGGTTCGCGGTCGACCCCGTTGACCTTGGCTCTGAGCCGCCATTCCCAGATTGAGACACTGCCCGTCCTGGACGAGCGATCGGCGGGGNNCTGCCTTGGGTTTGGCGCGGCAGCAAGGGCGACCGGTGGTGCTCGTCTGCACCAGCGGGAGTGCTGGCGCCCACTACCTGCCAGCTCTGATTGAGGCGCATGAGTCGGAAATTCCGCTGCTGGTGCTCACGGCTGATCGTCCGCCGGAAATGCGTGCCTGTAGCTCCGGGCAGACCATCGATCAGCAGAAACTCTTTGGAGACCACATCGCGGCTTATCTGGAGTTGGGGGTGCCGGAAGCGTCGCTAGAACGCTTGCGTTACGTCCGCCAAACCCTCGCCCATGCGTGGAATCGCGCTCTTGGGCCAGTGGCCGGTCCCGTTCACCTCAACGTTCCCTTTCGGGATCCCCTTGCTCCGATTGCGGAACCAGCGGTGCCGTCGGCGGCTGAACTGATCGATGACGCGTTTTTTGCCCATCTTACGCCAGAGCCTGTCGCAAAGACGCAGGCGACCTATTGGCAACGCGCCAACACCGCGAGGGGTTTGATGGTGGCTGGGCCAGCTTCACCGCGTGATCCCCGTGCCTACGCTGCTGCCGTCGGTCGACTCGCGGCGGCTTCGGGATGGCCAATTTTGGCGGATGTACTCTCGACGCTTCGAACCCATCGACCCGAGGAAGGTCACGTCGTTACGACCTACGACCTGATCCTGCGAGACGAGAGGACCGCACAGGCGCTTTTACCCCGTCAGGTGATTTGTTTAGGCGGTTGGCCTACGAGCAAAGTCCTACGTGCGTTTATCGAACGGAGCCAGGCTGAGATCCTCATGGTTTCTCTGAGTGATCAGAACCGAGATGCCCTGCACGGAAAGACGCGGCAAATTTATGCGGCGGTGGAGGCGCTGGCCATCCAGGGCTCTGCTTTGCCAGAAGAGAGTTATCAACGGCAATGGATCGAGGCGGAGAAAGCGGGAAGACAGGCGTTGGATTCAATGGTGCAACGTCAGCCGGGTTTCGAAGGAGCGATGGCGTGGACCTTGGCCCAAGCGCTTCCGCACGGGACACCTTTTTTTGTGGCGGGCAGTATGCCCGTGCGTGATGTCGAATATTTTTGGCCCGCTAACCGAGGCGAACAGCACTTCGCTTTTAATCGAGGGGCGAATGGGATCGACGGCACGCTCTCGACCGCGTTGGGCTGGACGCACCGGAATCGTCCCGGCGTTTTGCTGACAGGTGATCTCGCGTTGCTCCACGACACCAATGGAGCGCTGATTCTGCCGAAGTTCAAAGGGTCGCTTACAATCGTGCTGATCAATAACCGTGGCGGGGGGATTTTTGAGCACCTGCCCATTGCGTCTTTCGATCCCCCGTTCGAAGACTACTTCGCAACACCTCAGGACATTGATTTTGCTCGTTGGGCAGCGACCTATGGTATCGAGCATGTTGACGTCCGGAGCGAAACGCACCTCGCGGACCTCGTGCGAACGCTACCGTTGTCCGGTGTTCGTCTTCTTGAGATTAAAACGAATCGGAAAGCGGATGCCGCCTACCGCAAACGAGAGTTCGCCCGTCTCGCGGCAGAGGTGGGACGCCAGTTGAACCTTTAGAGCGACGGTGTTAATGGCGACTTCTCCGGTATGAGCCGCCAGTAGTAGTAGCCAGTGCTTACAACTGCACGGGTAGTCCAATCTCGATGATCTGAGTCGGGGAGATGTGATAGTAATCTTTTACTGAGGTGGCATTGCGACTCAGGAAGGCGTAAAGATTTTTCTGCCACTGAAACATGCGGGCGCTTCCGCCGCTGATGATCATTTCGCGATTGAAATAGTAGGTCGTGCTCATCGGGTTGACGGGGACGTCTTGAGCTTTGATGCGCTCCACAAGGCGACTGACGTTGGGCGATTCCATGTAGCCGTAACGTCCCACCGCCCGCCATACGCCTTCGCCCATGGAGTCGAGCGTCATCCGTTCTTCGTCCTCTACGACCGGGACCTCCTCGGTGGTGATCGTCAGTAAGACCACGGTCTGCTGAAGGCATTTGTTGGCCTTGAGGTGATGCAGCAGNNGGGGTTCCCTTGGGTGTGGCCACCATAAAAACCGCACTGCCGGGGACGCGGATGATGTTCTTGCTCTTCGCGATACTGGAGAGCTCAAGCTCCGTAATTGCGCTGCCATAGATCCGCTCCTGAATTTCGCTACGTCCGCTTTTCCACGTGTACATGATGGCGAACATCAGCGAGGCGAGGGCGAGGGGAAGCCAGCCGCCATGAGCGATCTTGGGAACGTTTGCCACAAAGAAGCCGATATCGACCGCTGCAAAGAAAAGGCACATTCCTAGAGCCGAGGGAAGTGACCAACCCCAACTGCGGCGGGCAGCGAAGAACAGAGCGAAGGTAGTGGCCGTCATGGTGGCGGTGACGGCGATGCCGTAAGCACCGTCCAGGGCTGAGGACGTCTTGAAGAGCAGCACCGTGGCGATGGAACCCAGTGCCATGAACGTATTGACGAGCGGGACGTAGATTTGCCCACGATGTTCAGCACTCGTGTGTTGAATCCGAAGACGTGGAAAGTAACCGAGCTGAATAGCCTGCCGCAGCAGCGAGNNCCGGAAATCAACGCCTGACTGGCGATGATGGCCGCGAGGAGGGAAAGAAGTAACAGTGCCGTGCGCGCTGGTCCGTCGGGGGCCAACGAAAGAAACGGGTTTCCGTTGTCATAGGGGTGAGAGAGGACGTAGGCCCCTTGACCGAAGTAGTTCAGCGTAAGACCTGGAAGAACGAGGAAATACCAGGCGCGCATGATAGCCGGCCGGCCAAAGTGTCCCATATCGGCATACAGCGCTTCGACCCCCGTGATGGCCAAGACCACGGATCCCAGAATGCCCGCGGCTTCATTTGGATGGTTTTCAAGGAGGNNCAACAAAAAACCACACCGCCATGACTGGCCCGAACCATTGCCCAATACGATGGGTGCCCTTGTGCTGAAGCCAGTACAGCACCAGCAGGATCACCACACAGAGCGGAATCACTACCCGCTCTGCTGCGGGCACGACCAG
>DKKJ01000229.1:0-1692 GCA_002455175.1 Opitutaceae bacterium UBA6669 | reverse complement strand
GCCTTCAGCGGCGCTCAGCACAGAGATGGCTGGAGTGATGACGCCTTCGCCGCAGAGCATCGAAGCCCCAAGAAGAATGACGAGCACGCCGAAACCAATCCGACGTTTGGGTGTACGGCCTTTATCCAATCCGCTTAGAGCCAAAAGGGCGAAAATCCCCCCTTCACCTCGATTGTGCGCGCGCATGACGACGGAAAGGTACTTCACACTGACGACGNNAGCCGCTGATCCGGTCGGCGGGGGCCAGATGTTCGATCGACTCGCGAAACGCGTATAACGGGGGGGTTCCAATATCACCGAAGACCACGCCGAGCGCCCCGGTCAGGAGTGCCAGGTGAACCTTACGGCTTTGGGCGGTGTCAGGAGCCGGAGACGTCATCTTTCCCTAAGATCCTCCAACCCTCGGCAATCTCCAAGCCCTTTCCTTGCCACCGACGAATTGGGTTGCAACCTCCGTGCGTTGACGTTCAGCGAGAAAAACCCAGCGTGTCTTCTGCATGACCTCTCCGGATTGGAAACAAGCCAAGTCTTACTCAGATATCCTCTATCACAAGGCTGACGGNNCCCCATCGTAGGAATGCGTTTACCCCAGAAACGGTGTCGCAGTTGTTTGACGCTTTCATTGACGCGCGCGAGGACCCGAAAATTGGCGTGATCCTCCTGACGGGAGCTGGGCCTCATACCGATGGAAAGTATGCCTTCTGCGCCGGCGGCGATCAGACCGTACGCGGACATGCTGGGTATGTGGGGGGAGACGGCGTACCGCGTCTCAACGTTCTGGATTTGCAAAAGCTGATTCGTTCCATCCCCAAAGTCGTCATCGCCCTGGTCGCGGGGTATGCGATTGGCGGTGGGCATGTCTTGCATGTGGTCTGTGATCTCACCCTCGGTGCAGATAATGCTATTTTCGGGCAAGTCGGACCACGGATGGGAAGTTTTGACGGAGGTTTTGGCTCCAGCTATCTCGCCCGTCTGGTAGGCCAAAAAAAGGCCCGGGAAATTTGGTACCTATGTCGTCAATACAACGCGCAGCAGGCGTTGGACATGGGGTTGATCAACGCCGTTGTGCCGGTAGCTGAGCTAGAAGCCGAAGGCGTGAAATGGGCGAAAGAAATCCTGGGTCACAGTCCTCTGGCCATCCGCGCTCTGAAGAGCGCGTTCAATGCCGAGCTCGATGGGCAGGCCGGGATTCAAGAGTTGGCAGGGAATGCGACCATGGAACACTACATGAGTGATGAAGCGAAGGAGTTTCACCGGGCTCAGCGAGAAAAGCGGGAGCCCGACGCTGACTTGTTCCCTTGGCTGCCTTGAGCGGTCGCGCTTGGCGGCATTTGAAATTTCAAAGTTGAGATTTCAAATGCCCTAGGCTTACGCGGATCGTGCTCGGTAGCTTCGCCATGCTCGGGTAGGGATCAGCGCGACCCCGATGAGGGCGAGTTGAGTGAGGCCGAACGCGACCAGCCAGTAAAACGCGGCGTCCATGAAACCGTAACTGTGAAGGCCGACTCCGAGCATGTTGGTTCCGAACCAACTCCAACTCGTGACGACGTTCCCGAAAATGGCCAGGGCCATGAGTCCGCGCGTTTTGACCAGACCACCCCAGCGGGCGTGGAGGATAAGGGCGTTCCAAAGCACGATGATCAGGGCGCCGTTTTCTTTGGGATCCCACCCCCAGAAACGACCCCAAGATTC
>DKKJ01000016.1:48344-48496 GCA_002455175.1 Opitutaceae bacterium UBA6669 | reverse complement strand
GCAGTCGGCTACAATAGTTCAACTAACATGTTTTTCACACAAAACGTTGTTTCCCGCGCCGAAGGTGATAGCTCTGTCGCAGCGCAGGCCGTCAACGACGCATACGACAATACCGGAAGGGCATATGACTATTTTAAGAACACCCACGGTTA
>DKKJ01000016.1:0-48316 GCA_002455175.1 Opitutaceae bacterium UBA6669 | reverse complement strand
ACACGCACTGGGTGCTAGATACTCGTGCCGTCGGGCAATTCGGCTACGCAGCAAACGAGACTGGTGCATTGAATGAGGGCATCTCCGACATGTTCGGAGCTATGACCGAACATTCCGTCATCGGTGAGACGGGTTCCCTATGGAACCTAAACGACATTCGAGGAACCCCGTATCGTTCAATGGCCGATCCCACCAATAATAGCGCAGGCATCGACTGGTTTCCCAACTACAATTCCGGTAACGGGACTCACAGTAACTCTGGAATCGCCGGACTCGTGTTCCAACTGGCGTGCAAGGGTGGAACGCACNNTGAGACATCTTTTTCAAGGCGGCCGTGTTCTATGCGTCTACTGGTACGACCTTTGCCGGGTTTAAAGCTGCGACCTACAGCGCTGCTATCGATAATTACGACACCGAGACTGCAGGCAAAGTGGCTCTAGCGTGGGATGCAGTAGGTGTCCCCTATGGCGCCGGCAACTTCCGAGCAGTGAATATCTCTACGCGCGCCTGGGTCGGCACAACTAGTACGGCAGAACATATGGTAGTCGGCTTCGTAACCACAGGAAGTGGAAGCAAAAACATGTTACTTCGCGGGGTCGGCCCAGAGCTGTCAAATTTTNNGCCGTCGCCATCGCTTCCACTGCGACCGCTGTCGGCGCGTTTCCCTTGAGCTCGGGTAGCAAGGACTCAGCAATACTGACGAATCTTAGCGCCAACGGCTATACCGCCGAAGTCACCGGCGTATCGAATGGCACCGGTGTCGCCCTCGTCGAAGTCTACGATACAAACACGGGAGCTGATCCAAAGTTGGTAAACATTTCCACACGGGCAAAAATCACCGGCACCGACAATGTCATCGCCGGGTTCATCATCACTGGGAATACCGGGAAGAAACTGCTCATACGTGCTGCGGGCCCTGCCTTGAGCGGTTTCGGTATCAGCGGTTACGTCACAAATCCCATGGTGACGGTATACGCTGGTGGATCGCCAATTTACCAAAACGATGACTGGGGAAGCGCGTGGAATCTATCGGCACTTAACTCCGCCACCTCAAGCAGCGGGGCGTTTTCCTTCGGAAGCGGTAGTACGGATGCAGCGATGTTGATCGAGCTCCCACCGGGAACCTACACTGCGATTGTGGAAGGTGTTTCCGGTGCGACCGGCATCACACTTGTAGAAGTTTACGTGGTTCCATAACTCTTTAGGCAGAAATTCGAAACGGGGCCACCGACTCCAGGAGGTGGCCTTTTTTGTTGGCGCGATTGCAAAATGAAATAGTAGTACCTGATGAGGTTTTTCGTGATCTTCCTCGGCTTGCTCCCAGTGGCTTTTGGCGCCGGGCAGGTAGTGCTAGGCTTCAATTGGAATGAATCTTTGCCCCCGTCTGCCATGGTCGCGACCAGCGATGGAGGTTTTATCGCCACCGTGGGGCCTGACGTTATGAAGTTTGACGGCATGGGGNNCGACACAATTTTATCCGAACATGCTTGTGAGTGCACCTGACGAAGGTGTTTTTGTCGGACCTCATGCAGTGGTGGGGGCAATAAGGTATGGCGTTGTGAAGTTGGCTCTCAGCGGATCCGTAGATGCTAAGTTTAAGCCGGTATTGATAACGGGAGCGTCCCAAACGGAGGGCGCCGCGATTACTGCAATCGCAAGTGACTATGCAGGTGGTGTCTATATTGGAGGAACATTCACAAGTTTGAATTCGATCTCCGCACCCGGCCTTGCCCATGTGGATGAAAATGGTACGGTAAGCCCAATTCGCAGTAACCGGCTCGGGGTAAATACGCCGATCTTTATAGCGCGTATTAAGGGCGGTCTTTTGATTGCCCAAGAAAACGATGCGTTTATCCGCTTTGACTCCGGCTGGGAACGGGATTTGGAGAAGCCATCCAAGGGCGAGTGGCGCTGGATCGGGCGTGGTGGAGCGATTGATCCAAATTACGGCATCGCTCTGTCGGTTTCATATCTGCGAAATGGAGTGGTAGAGAATGTCGTATCGGTCTGGAATTTCGACGGAAGTCTTAAGCATGCTTTTGAGTCCAAGGTGATATTTGGGCCCACTCCTTTGAGCGCTTTACAATGGGACCGTGTGGGGAGATTGATCGGAATTGGCGGTCGAGTTGCTGATGAAGGGTCAGCCGTTACCGATGATGGAAGCGCATTTGGGCCCAAACGACTTATGGCGGATGGTTCGCTCGACCCGCATTGGTCACGAACGCTTGGACTCAACGGGCAGCAGTCCTCCGCGTGCGTGTTGAGCAGTGGCGAAGTAATTGTGGGCGGAGTATTTTCGCGAGTAGGCATGATCAATCGTTCCCTCGCCCTAAAATTGACCTCCGACTTTGCCAGCGTCAGCGCGAGTCCACAATTGTCAGCAAGAGGGAGCGTCGCGCCGCAGCGTCCCTTGATCATGGGATTGGTTGTTCCAGACAACGGAGTCGCCGTAGACGTCCTCATCCGCGCGGTTTCATCCAGCTTATCGACGTTTGGCGTTACTGAAACGGTTTCGGCCACGCGCTTCTCCCTCTTTCGCGGCCAAGAGCGGCTAGGTTTCTTCACTCATCAAAACGCGAGCAAAAACGCCAGCTTTGTTGGGTCCCAGGCGGGAGCATTTCCCATCGCGAGCACGCAGGGAGAAGCGCAGGCGCTAATCAATCTAATGCCCGGCGCTTACACTATCGTTATCGATGGCAGAGAAACGGAACGCGGCGAGGTGTTAGGTGAAGTCTATTTTCCCCGATAGCGTGCTCGGCTTTGCCCCGAGCCTTAGTAACGAAACCGGCTTTTCGTACAGCAAAGGCAGGTCATCGGACGTTGCTAGAGCGGGGTTAACTGGAATGTGCACAGGTTCGCCAGAATCTGGTAGAGGTTAACCCTAGGCGTCATTTTCCTGCGGTAGCGCTTCGGGCCCTGCGAGTTCTTTCCTCAACCGGAACATCTCGGCGTCAACGGTTGCTTTGTCTGGGGCCCAACGGAACCTCGACGGGAGAAACGCCTGCGCACGCCGGACCGAATTAGCGTTGAAGCGGCACGTGAGGAAAATCCTCAGCCGAGCGTAGTTTCGTACCCGAGAAGGCATCGAAACGTGCTCCCCCAGCTTTGCCAAGAAGAGCGTTTCATACGCCGCATACAGCGCAACGGCATAACCGAAGGGTACCAAAAACAGGGTTAGGAAAACGGGGAGAGCGAGGTCATAAAGCGTAGACCACACCAGCAACCGTTCCGGCTCACGAAAGAAACGGATCACGGCTGCGGCCAAAAGCGCAAAGACGAGGACGCCTTGCACAAACGAAAGAACACGGCCCACGCGCGCCGTCTCAGGCTTGTTCTCGGCCATTGCGATCATTCCCCCCAAAAAGATGAACACCACGAGCAAAGTAAGTTCAGTAAAGAACGAAAAAACGTAAGCGCTGTTCAAGAGTTCGACGAACACCATAAGTTTCAAAGGTTCTTTGATTGTGTCATTGAAGCCTCGGTTAGGGTTTGGATCTTGAATGCCCTGAAATACGATCACGATTCCTCCGTAAGCGGCCCACATGATTGTGCTTTTTAGATCGGACCAATCCCACATGCGGATGGATTTAAGGAGGAAGACTCCTCCGCCAAGCCAAGCCAGGCCTCCGATCCAGAGAAACGTCAGCCTGCTCCAAAGCAGCTGCCGAAGGAGCCGGAGCGCGGACGGACGAACTTTAGGATGAAGAAGAGCGAATGCTGCAACGACCNNGAACGAGTGCGATCGTCGCCCACTCGCGGGAATCGAAAATGGAGTCAATCGGTGGAGTGTCGTTTTCCTGCATGCATTGCAGAGAGCAATATGCCCGCTGAAATTCAATGCAGCATTGTCCGGAAGATGTTCACCGACGCGGAGTGAATAACCCGGGGGGCTGCCGTTCTATCCCTCAGCATCGCACGGAAACGACTGCATCACGGTTCGGGGCTGCGTCGGATCGGGCGCGTACACCGGTCCGGAAATCACCGCGATGGGTACGTTCAACGCCTTGCTCGCTTCCATGCATTCGTCTTCGTGACCTGCCCCCTTAGATTGGACACGCGAGGTCTGGGATTTCCGGCGTGTGACCAGCAAATCAACGCTGGCGCACTGCCCTCCGCTTCGCTTACCTTACCTCGATCGCGTCGGCTTGGTGTAACACTTCATGAAGCAACAGGAAAATCTCTCTACCGACGATCACACGCTTCCGCCGGCACAGTTTTCGGCGGTGGAGAAAGAACAGTTCGCGCAACTTGTTCTATCTGGCGGTGAAGTCGCCGCAGCCGGCCTTGCCGAGCGAATTGAGTCTGCAATACGGCTGACGTTCATGCGCACTGGATCGGAACTAATCGGCGTGGCAGCGTTGAAACAACCTGCCGCTAACTACCGACGGGCCGTCTTCGAAAAGGCCGAGGCTTCGGATCCGATGGAAAATTTTCCCTACGAGCTGGGATGGATTGTACTGAAAAACGAATTTCGGGGAAAGGGGCTATCAACGGATCTTGTTTCGAGTGCTCTCCGGCCAGCGTGCGGTCTCGGCGTTTACGCTACCGTCCGGTTAAACAACGAGCCAATGCGGCGGACATTGATCAGATCGGGGTTTCGGCCGGAAGGGACGCACTTCCAAAGTGAACGAGGGCACTACCGCCTAGCTCTTTACGTGCTCGACGGAAAATTTGAGCCCAGATATCTCGCTCCCGATTTTACGGCCCGAGGACAGTTTCACGGATCAGCCACGAATTTCCCTTCGTTCAGTTCGCAAGGATTGAAGAGCCTCGGATTTCACTTCGGGGACATTGCGCAGGCGCTCGATTTTTCAAAGTCGAGTGGGTTCATCCACAAGGTGGACCTTAGCTTTCGCAGGCTTATCAACATCGAGTCGGACTGGGGATGGACGTCCGCGTCNNCATCGCTTTCGCACTGTACTCTACGTTTGCTTCACGCGGGCAGCAGATCGAGATCTCGGATCTCGTGCCTTTGTTAGGTCAGCCACCTTGGGAGTGGGCCCGCCTAAAAAAAGGCATGGGGGTATCGAACGATGAGCAGAATCTTCTCTGCCAGCTCCTACGAAAATACGGGTATGACGGGGTGCGTTACATCAATCATTTCGAGCCTCGGGTCAGCCTGAAACGCGTTGCTTATTTCGTCATCGATCCGCGCCAAATCACTACACGAGAGGTCTTCGAATCACGAGTCCTCGCAGATTTGATGGACGGCTAAGCTTGGCTCTCTCCAAGCACAATTTGCTGTTGTTAAATGTTGCGATGAAATCGACGGCTGTGTCGGCCCTGGCTAGACGCACGCCGCGCCAATCAGGTGAAGGACCACGACCTTGCCGCGAAAGAGGACATTGAGCGCGGCATATTCGTCGGGTTTCAGCGCCCGCAGAGAAAAGAAATTCGCGTTAGAGTGGTACGAGGGGACCACCGCGGCCGATTCGGTCTTATACCACTTCTTATACCACCCAACCCTTTTCTCGAGCCAACCTCAGCTCGAACCAGAACAGTCGCGCGACAGAATTTACCTCGATGAACGAATGGGAAAGGAAATGTGATCGAACCGGAAATCTTAACTGCAAAATGATGAAAATGTTCAAAGGTGGTGGCGCCAAAAAGATGATGCGCCAAATGGAAGCCATGAAGGGCAAGGGTGGATTTCCGGGGATGTAGGTCCGATGCGCTGGGGTTGAGCTATGGCGGTTTCATTCCTCACAAAAAGCACCAACTCGCTCACGCTTTCAATCGCGCGGTGCTACCCAATTCTCGGTAGTCGCCTCACGCTTCCAAAAATCAGTAGAGACGCGCTGCGTACTTTTCCCTCATTCTCGCGCGATCTGCGGCTAACCCAGTCCCTNNCGTCGCAATAGCCCCACGTCTGGCATGACTGACCGAACCTGCTGACCGAAGAATGGAGGACTTTCGGACCTGATATACCAGCGCGCAATTGATAAGGGTCTGAAACTCCAATCCGTCCGGTCCATTTAGACTAACCTGATGCGATTTCACCGTTTCCGCCGGGACTTTCTTCGTTCCGATCAGGACATTGATGCGACCCTGTCTGGCGTCGTCCAAGATATCAGGCGGCGAGACGACCACCGCAGGATGGCCAACGCGGTCCTTTTCATCCGACGGAACAAACACCACATCCCAGCGATGCAACTTCACAGCGACTCTCCCAATTTGTTGGCCAGGGCAATCTCACGGCCGGTGAGTTTAATGGATCCTTTTTCCGCTGGCGGCACGAAATCCGGCACATCGAAGGGGACGATTTGAACGTAACCTGCTGGCGTCTTCACGACAACGGATTCTCGGCTCCGAATCACTCGCCGAGCAATGCCCGAAAAGCCCGCCTTGGCCTTGGAGACGTTGAGTGTTTTCATACTATGGTCATAGCACTGACCAATCAATGGTCAAGCGATCGCGTAGGCTTCGAAAGGTCGTGCGGAGAGCAACCAGCGTCGAGTGAAGTGGCCCCCAAAAACTGGACAGGGGGATCGTTAAGAACAAAGAAGAAAGACAAATCCAAAATGTCCAAGAAAAGCAGACGAAGGTTTAGCGCAGAATTTAAGGCCGAAGTGGGGCTTGAGGCGCTACGTGGGGTGGAGTCGATCAATGCGATTGCAGCAAAGTTCGAGGTGCACCCCGTGCAGGTGAGCCAATGGAAGAAGGAGGGCGGGGTCCATTTTTTTGACCTACCCGATAAGGAGTGACGGAAAGGTCTGGAGCAATAAGTGCAAGCTAGTCGGCTTGACGGGGATGTGGGGAGCCGCAGACGGCCGCTGGCGCACGGATCCTAGCGACGAGAAGATTACGTTCACTGTGAACCGCTGATCTTCACGATTCGCCAAGCACACGGTGATGGGAGCAGCGACGAGAACGAGTTTCCGCTCTAAGCTTAGTGGGTTACACGAAACAACATTACAGCGTTTAGCGGCATCGCGAACCGTTGGAGAAGTGCCGTAGAGAATTCGCGGCCCCTGATTTGAAAGCCGGTGCCACGAAGTCGAGCCCACCAAAGGAGGCAGACGCCGCTGCAAGAATGCAGGCACAGCCTGAAATCGTAGTGAAACCGCACCTACGCATAAGCGGCGAAGACCGGGTCACTGTGCGGGCAACACTTCCTCGGCCCACCATGGCAACGGGCGTTCACCCGACACCATATGGCCTTTAGCCACTGAAGCCACTGGCCGCAGCGGATGATCAAGTGAAGAATTGTCCACAACTATGGCCAGGTCGACGAAAGCCAACGCAGCCTTTACGTTTTGGCGCATTCGTTCGTAACGGGCCGCAATTTTGTCCGGCGGGACATTGTGCCCGCCATCTGCGACCCGACTTCGGACTCGCAAAGCGGACAACTCTGCGGAATCCACACAGATAAAAATTAAAACAAGGGTGTATCCAGCCGCCTGAGCGTCTCGCAGAGCTTGGACTTTTGCGCCCACCGGATCTGAGAAAACAGTTTCGGTGATAAAGTTTTCGCGTTTGGCGATCATCTCAGCCCAAGCCGGCAGCCAGCCGCTCCGTGTCCTCGCCCTCGGGTGCGCCGCTAGCGATCAGGGTTTGCGCGAGCAAATCGGCGTTAACAAAAGGCAGGGTTNNTTGCCCGCCCCGTTTGGTCCCACCAAGACAAACATGAAAGGGCCGCGGCCTTGGGTTAGTACAGACAGTTCATCCAATCTGACTGACATGCTGGAAGTCAGTCAGCGGCTTTTTGTAGCGCGGTCACTGGTTCACGCTTAACGATTTTCGCGGGCTCAGCCGCTGTGGTACCATAAAGCGGAACGCCTCGAGCGCTTAATTCGTCGAGCCAAGAATTGTCCGGAACTTCAGTCGATTGCGTGAGAAATTCCACGAGCACCGAGGCGACTTCCTTGCGCTGTTCGGTCTCGGCCACCCGGCCGATTCTCATCGTTCCGCCCATTCGTTCCAAGAGTCGGACAACCGCGTCGCCGGGCATCTGGGATTCGATCACTCGACCAAGCGCCGCCCAATGTTCGATCTGCCCGGTTATTGACCGACGGAACAGTTTGGCAGAGTGGCGAGCCTCCTCAACCAACTCTCCGGAAAGCTTGATAGGCATGGGTTGGCTCATGCGGGTAGTAAAATACTACCTGGCCTCACAGTCAAGCACCTAGGGGACGCATAAACCGGAAATCGTTATACCACTTCTTATACCACCCCACCCTTTTCTCGAGCCAAAGTCGGCTCGAACCAGAACAGTCGCGTGACAGAATTTACCTCAATGAACAAGTGGGAAAGGGACTGTGCTCGAACGGGAAATCCAAACTGCAAAATGATGAAGATGCTCAAAGGTGGCGGCGAAAAAAGATGATGCGCCAAATGGAAGCCATGAAGGGTAAAGGCGGGTTTCCGGGGATGTAGGGGCAGTGGTACGGGTGGATTCCTTCCCGCGAAAAATAGCACTTACAACGCTAACCGACGATCGCGCGTGAATACGTGTCGTTCGCGCCGTTGAAGCTCTCACTGAGCATACGAATTACCAAATACTGCAGATCTAATCTTTCGTTTAAACCCTGGCTGCTTTTGAGATCCCCGGCAAAATGATTCGTACTGAGCAATCACCGTAGCGAGGTAGGCCCGCAGGTCCTATTCTTTTCCTGCAGAATTCGTCTTGAGTGTCCGATCAGTGCTTAGACTTTGACGTCGAAAGCGAGTTTGGCTGCTGCACGTTTGGTGATGACGTGTGAAACACAAAGCTAGGAACAGTCGGGTGAGTGAATGGTTGCCGAGGGTTGATCGGTATCTGCCTAAGGAGTTTCTCCTGTAGTCGGTCAGGGTTTACCCGCGTATCCGATGCTCGAATTCAGTTTCTCGATCTCTCGTCGTTAAAATGTACGAGAATGTGATTTTACGCGGCACTAACGGGATAATTTGAGTACGAGAGGAACGCCAAACCCGTCCCTATCCATTTCCCATGAATTTACGCGATCTACTCATCGATCAGCTTCACGATCTCCACAGCGCCGAAACTCAGCTCCTCGACGCCCTTCCCGAGATGGCTTCGGCATCAACCGGGGAAAACCTGAAGCAGGCATTTTTAGATCACCTCGAAGAGACCAAGCATCATGTCGCTCGCATCGAACGAGCGCTTTCAGTGCTCAGACTTACTCCGAAAGGAAAGACCTGCGCTGCGATGCAGGGGCTCATTGCCGAAGGTAACGAGGCGATCGATCTGAAATCCTCCGGGGCGATTCGCGATGTTGCTTTAGTGGGAGCTGCTCGACGCGTGGAACATTACGAAATCGCAGCCTATAAGGCCGCGCGAGGGATTGCGAATGCAGTAGATGAGCAAATCGTCGGTGACCTCCTTCAACAAACGCTCGACGAAGAGACGAAATCAGAGCTCAGGCTGAGCACGCTGGCAGATCTTGAATTTGAAGCCGCGAAAGATCTCGACACTGCATCGGAAGCGCCCGCGAAGACTAGCGTGCGCAAACTCGGAAAGAAAAAACAAAAGTAGTGCTCCCGCGTATCCAGATTTTAACAACTCTCGAGTTCAATGAAAAACCCCTTCAAGAAAAGCCAACTTCCCTCCGCTCAACCACCTCAACTGGCAAGTAAAGGCACTTGCCCACTGAAAGCTTTACGTCGTTTCCTCGGTGGAGAAACTCATCAAGAGGCTCCTGAAGACCATCCCTCACTTACGACCAATCAAGGGGTCGTCATCGCAGACAACCAGAATTCACTCAAAGCCGGCGTTGGCGGTCCGACACTCCTCGAAGATTTTGTTCTTCGGGAACTNNTCCGGAGCGCATTGTCCATGCACGAGGTTCTGGAGCTCATGGATTCTTCGAATCGTATGGCTCCCTCGCAGATATCACGTGCGCTCGCTTCCTAGAACCCGGGAAGAAAACGCCGGTGTTCGCGCGCTTCTCCACGGTCGCAGGAGGAGCAGGATCCGTTGATCTGCCTAGAGACGTTCGAGGATTTGCGGTTAAATTCTACACTGAAGATGGGAATTATGACTTCGTCGGGAACAATATTCCGGTTTTCTTCATTCAAGATGCGATGAAGTTTCCTGATCTGGTGCATGCAGTGAAAATGGAGCCGGATCGAGGATTCCCCCAAGCGGCCACAGCCCATGACACGTTCTGGGATTTTGTGTCCCTCATGCCAGAAAGCATGCACATGTTGATGTGGGCGATGTCGGACAGGACCATTCCTCGCTCATTGCGAATGATTCAAGGCTTTGGTGTGCACACCTTCCGTCTGATCAACGCCGAAGGAAAATCGACCTTCGCGAAATTTCACTGGAGGCCACTTCTAGGTTGCGCATCGGTGGTGTGGGACGAGGCAGTCAAGATCAGCGGGGCCGATCCGGATTTTCATCGGAGGGATCTCTATGAAGCGATTGCCCGCGGCGACGCGCCCGAATGGGAATTAGGCTTCCAGCTATTCGATCAAGAAACTGCCGACCAACTCGATTTCGATAGTCTGGATCCCACAAAAATAATCCCGGAAGAAGTAATTCCTGTGCGGTATGTGGGCAAGATGACACTGGACCGTAACCCAGACAATTTCTTCGCTGAAACCGAACAGGTTGCATTCTGCCCAGCTAATATCGTCCCCGGTATCGACTTTACCAACGATCCCCTCCTGCAAGGCCGCCTGTTTTCGTACCTCGACACTCAGCTTAGCCGCCTTGGGGGACCCAACTTTCATCAGATTCCCATCAACGCACCTCGCTGTCCGATGAGGAACTTTCAGCGGGACGGCCTCCGGCAAATGATGGTACCGAAGGGCCGGGTAGCCTACGAACCCAGCTCCCTCGATGTTGGATCCGTCCGCGAGAACCCCAGAAGAGGCTTCGTAACCTACCCGCAACCGCAGGCAACAGAGGCCGTCAGCGGGCAAAAAACGCGCAAACGACAGGAAACGTTCGCTGACCACTACTCTCAAGCGCGGCAATTTTTCCGGTCCTTACCCGCCCCCGAAAGGCGACACCTGATTAATGCATTCACATTCGAGCTTTCCAAAGTGGAAGCGAAGCATGTCCGTTGCCGGATGCTTGGGCACCTTCATCTAATCGATAAAGAACTAGGTTCGGTCGTTGAAGATGCGATGGGTATGAGCGGTCAAGCGCAACTCATTACCCCGGCTGTCGAACCTCGAGACTTGCCGCCATCCCCCGCAGTGGCTCTTGAGACACAAGCCAAACCGACTCTGAAGGGAAGAAAAGTGGGGGTGCTCTTATCTGACGGCTTCGACTCCACCCTACTCCATGAACTTCAAGGGGCGATAGATGCCGAACAAGCAGTGCTCGTTCGAATAACCCCAAAGATCGGGGGAGCAGTTAGCGAAGAAGGCGTGTTGTTTGAAGGCGATCTAGCACTTTCAGGAGCACCATCGGTGTTTTTCGACGCCGTCGTTATTCTCGCCTCGCCCGAAGGCGGGCAGGCCTTGTCGACGGAAGCAGCTGCGATTGATTGGGCTCGCGACGCGTTTGGTCATCTCAAAGTAGTCGGGCACACCGACGGGGCTGCAACGCTGCTTACCGCGGCATCTGTAAAGAGCGACGCTGGAGTGATTCCACTCACCAACAAGCAGGCAGTTCGAGCGTTCGTAAATGAGGCCAGAAAAGGACGTCTTTGGGAACGGGAACCGACGTTACGGTCGACCGGACAACGCTAAACAAGATCGATAAACGGAAAACGTCTCATCTCGCAGATTTCTACTGCGAGATGCGCAGCTTGAGCACTGCCAAGTATAAACTCTACCCTTTCAGGCAAAGACAATAGCGACACACTAGGGCCGCTAGATCGCAAGAACAACACGAGTTGTTTGGTCCGCGTTGCTTGAGCTTTGATGTTCAGGCGGAGAGACTACGATGCGTGCCGCTCGAATGCAAAGTCGATTGCTTGAAGCGGGAAGTCGTCGCTGACACCAGGTGGGTAGATAGGAGCGAATGCTTCAACCCACCTTAAGGTGAAAAAAGTCTCACCGCTTTCGGAATCCACTTCAACCGCTTCAATCTGCCAACGATTGATGATATACGCTTCCGCACGCCGAGGACACTTCACCTTGCAGCGACGAAACGTTGGGAGAATTGCGATGGGTTCAACCATGACTTACTTGGTTAGTAGGTTATGCCGAAAGACTATCTGTCTTGCGAAGGCCCGCAACGGTGGAGTATTCCTAATTTACCTACAGAAAAATCCCCCCTTCCGGCAAGGATACTCCGGAAGACTCAGCCGGGGGGCTTATGACCTCTCCCCTTATGCTCCTCCTATTCCCTGATGGAACCGCAAAAAGGCTTTTGACCGCTATCTCCATGTGAAACGGAGCGATGCGTAAGATCATCCGGAGTTGCCCCTATAGACGTGCGTGCACGCGCCCTGATTTCTAGTCCTTGTGAGATTTCGTAAGCTCAGCTGAATGTCTCAGATCAATTCCCACGGAAAGCACGCTGGACTTTTGGTACCCGTTTTCGCGTTACGTCACGGCGACGACTTCGGAATCGGCGACACGCAGGCGGTTCGCGATGCCATCGATTTTTGCGCCACGACGAAATTTTCGGTCCTACAGATTTTACCGATTCACGAAACGGTGGGGGATCATAGCCCGTATAACGCCATCAGCTCACGGGCGCTGTCCCCGGCCTACATCTATCTTTCACCCGCTGAGGTTCCGGGACTCTCTCAGGAAATGATCGAAGACCACGCATCAACCGAGTGGCGTGCACAGCTTCGAAAAGGAAGCGTCAAGCACGGTGTGGTGCACAAATTGAAAATCGAGATCCTCAGGAGCGCCTACCAGGCGTTTTGCGAATCTCCCGAAGACTTTCCGCTTTGCTCAGAGTTCGCTCGCTTTCAGGAAGAGCAAAAGCATTGGCTGAAAGCCTACACGTTGTTTCGCGTTCTTACCCATCATTATGACGAGAATCCAAATTGGCTAGAGTGGCGACCAGAGCACCGAACAATCGCTTCGGCCGAAAACTGGCTTAGCAACCAGCCAGAAAAGAAAAAGCTCAACGACTGGAGAGAGACGTTCGCATTTATCCAGTGGGTTGCCTGGAGACAGTGGCGGGGTCTACGTGAGTATGCCTCCGAATCACGCATTCAGCTCATGGGCGAAATGTCCTTTGGACTTAGTCTCAGCAGTGCCGATACGTGGGCCGAGCCAGAGCTATTTGACTTTGAATGGCACGTCGGGACACGTCCTATTTCCTATTTCGATACCAATAAAGATTCAGAACGTTGGGGGCAGAACTGGGGACTTCCTGCCTACCACTGGGAAAACCACCGAAAGAATGGATTTAAGTGGTTGAGATCACGGATTCAGGGAGAGCTTCAGTTTTTTCATATCTGCCGTCTCGACCACTTACGCGGCTATTTTCGAGCCTACGTCTTTCCTTGGGCGGGAGGTGTCGTTCATTCTGAGTTCGCAACGTTAACAGTAGAAGAAGCCATGGAGCGCACTGGGGGAAGGTTACCGAGATTCTTTCCGGGCCCAGACGACGACGTGGATGCGGCGAAGTTAAATGAGAACCAAGGTCGAGAACTAATCGGAGTGATCAAGGATGCGGCCGAAGCCATGTCTCTAGTGGGAGAAATCATGGGGCACATCCCAGACTATATGCGATCCGTGATCGATGACTTACAGATCGCCAACCTGACATTTCCTCAGTTGGAAAGGAATCACGACCGCAGCCTCCAATCACCCAACTCCTATCGTCCGCTGAGCCTGGCTACCTACGCCAATCACGATCACGCCCCCTTGGCTGCTTACTACCATCATTTGAAGGAGAACGCCGCGAGGGATACGTCAGGCAAACTCACCGAAGAGCTTGCATCCCTCCTTCACTTCTTGGGATGGAATAAGGAGCCTCCGGCAGAGTTGTCAGACGAGTTGTTGGCAACTCTGGTACGGTTCCTTTTTAAAACTCCATGCTATTTGACCGTACTGATGTCGAGCGACCTACTCGGCATTCCACAGCGGTTCAACCTACCCGGAAGTTATGGAACGGGTACGTGGTCTGAGCGGCTAGACCATCCATTAAGTGGATACCTCCAGAACGAACCGTGGAGAGGCCGCATCCAACGGGTCAACGAACTCATTCTCGAGACGGGACGGAGTCGGTGACGCGCTACCGGATTTGCGGAAGGATATATTTGCCAAAATCGTCGATGAATTCGCTCTGCTGCGGCCCTACGTTGTGCACGACGACCTCGTCGTNNCCGAAAATCGTCTCGGATCCAACTTAGGTGATCGTCGAGATTGCTGGAGATGCGGAGCGCTGGTGTGAGGTCTTCCGGGCGGACCTTCCTCCCTATTTCATCAAAATCCTCAGTCGTGCGCACTTCAGTGAGGACATGATTTGCGAAGCATGCGTTCCGCCACTGTTCGTGACATTGCCGGAGCGTTTCTTCCTGCGAGGCCCGCGCGTACCCCAGTCCTATTTTGCATACTGCAGGACGCCGGTCTCGGTCACTTGACCTGAAAAGCTTAATGATCCTCACGGATTCGTCATACGGTCGCGATGTTGTCAGTAAGCCGTCCGCCCAAGCGGAGACCTGCTGTGCCGTTCCATCGGTAACAGCTGCACCAAAGAGACGAGGTGGTATCTCCGGACGAGACCAAAGATAGGCCTGCTCGACCGGGACCAATCCTCGCCGAGAGACTTTTTCACCGTTCCATAACGCCTTTATGATATGAGCCGACTCCTCAAGAAGCTCGTTACGACGTTGCTTCGATGGCCAAGGTTGACCCGTGATATGTTCATTGAGCGCTTGGCCACTTCCAATTGCCAGGTCGACACGGTGAGGAAACATTTCGGCCAGGGTAGCGATANNGTACCGGCCAAAAGGGCAGCAGATCATCTTTACAGGTAGCTTGGTGGCCTGAAGCGCTGCCCCGAGCCACGCAAAAGAAAATCCTGACTGCCCCTGCTGAGTAGCCCATGGATTGTAATGGTCAGAACAGAATAAGAAGTCGAACCCGGCTTGCTCAGCACGTTGGGAGAGCTCCAGAAGAATGCGTGGGCTGAACTGCTCGTGAGAAGCATGAAAGCCAACGCGAGGGCGTTGCGACTCGGTAGGGACCATGGCTAGGAAAACAGAAAAACGCGGTGGACTCGCCTTTGCCCGCCGGGTTCCCAGGTTCATCCACACACCTAACCGCCCCTTGATGCGAAAGCATGGGCCTGATACGTGGCTCACCCATGCCGCAGTCGTACCTCGAGTTCCTACGCTAAGCGATTGTTACCGCCATCGGGACCGTAGACGTCGAAACCCTCTTATCTTCCCCAACACTCTCTAAGAGTGAGATCGATGCTCCGCTTCGTCCGTCTTACCGCGAACGAAGCCAAGCATATCACCACCCTAGAATTCGAACGAGGTGGTCAGAGTAAACTGACGAGGATCGATTATGCGGAAGGCGTAAGGCAAGCCGTCATAATTGACGGCCACCGGCCGTAGCGAACCGCTCTCGAAAACATTGCTGACGTTAAGCTGAATCTTCATGCGCACGCGGTCGTTCAGCAAGGGACGTTTGTAGCTAATCCAGAGATCCGTATANNCATAGTAATTGGCGCTGTCGTACACCGGACGCGTCGTATCGGCGAAGTCCATCACCGGGACCCCATTGTACAGGTTCACGCCGCTGGCTTTGCCGTAGTATCCGATTACCGCCTTGTCTTCCCAGCGCTGGCTGCCACCCACCCCAAAGCCCCTGAGTACCCCACGGGTAAAGTTGTAGCTGGTCAGGAAAGACCACCGGTACTTCCGTTGGCCTTGTACTGACTGGCCTTGAAGATCGCGGTCAAGAGCCAACTGAGGGGCCACGACTCCATCGTAGTTAGCCTCTGGGTTCGCGAAGGCGTTGTTCTGCTCAGGGAATACAGCGCTGTTGTAGCCGTAAGAACTCCAGAACTGCCTCAAATCCACGACACGCTGGCTGGACGTGGTGTAGGTGGCGAGGTTCTGATATTGCGGTAGCAGATAATCGCTCGCCTTCGCCGCCTTCCACACGGCGAGACGCTCTTCACTCCAGGGAGTGAACTCTTTCAGCACGCTGGCGTACTTCGTGTCCTGCTCCCCGAAGGTGAACTTCATGGTCCAATTGCGAGTGGGATTGTAACTAATTTCCGCTTCGATCCCCTTGGCTTCCGCGTTGCGCGTAGCACCCAATGCAAACGGGAGCGTGGAGTAGTAATCATAGGGTAGCTTCCAAATCTTGGCTGCCTCGGCCTGAATCACGGTTTCTTCCGCGGCGCTGAGATTCGTTCCGAATCCTTCCGCTGTCGGATCGCGACCTTGGTTGATCATCACAATGGTGCGAGCCCAGTTACGAAAGAGCGTTTGGTCAATATTAGTTGAGAGACGGCCGAACACCACGGGCGCCGCGATGTTTTCGTTCATGTTGGACGCTTCGAAGCGAGTGATACGCGCAAAGAGCTTGTCCTTCAGCAAGGTGAACTGAATCCCGTAATCCCGTCCTTCGCCCACCGGCTTGGGCAGTTGCTTACCGTAGAAATCACCCAGCGCAGTCGACGGCGGATTGAAGTTGTCGGACTCGTTGTAGCTGAAACCGATGCTTTGGANNCCCCTCTGCCCGGCGCTCGATTGCCCGCCAGTTCTGCAGAGGGCGCAACACGCCACCCATCGTCCGGGTCGTTCCTTTTAACTCACCATAGGGTCCCAAACGATTGAAGAGCAAATCGCGCTGGAAATCGCCATTCACCCATTTGTCCGCGTTAGTGATCGCCGGAGCGACGATATTGCCGTTCGCATCACGTACCGCGGGCAAGCCCGTATTGGTGATCCGCGCTTTATAGGTATCCTGGCGCACACCAAATGTTGTTATCAGGCGGTTATTCCAGAGATAGCTGGTCAAGCCCGCGCTGATGGAATCCACGATGCGCTGATTCCGGCCCGTGCCCCCNNGTCATAGTCATAGACTTTGATGTCGTTCGTGTAGTTCATGTAGTCCCACGTGCCCGCCGAACGTGTCACGATGCCGTTGGGATCTCCTGGACCTGCCAAGTAGTACGTACGCCGCAACGACGTCGTCTGGCGATTCCAACCCGTGGGAGTACCGTCTGCATTGTTGTTGGGATTTCGCAGGTAGCGGAGCCGACCGGCATCACTTGTGCTCGACAGATAGTGCAAGCGCTGGCGAATCGTGGTCCCCATGTATTCATCGCGCGACCAAAGTCCTAAAACCTGATGGCGGCCCAGCCACTTGCTCCAACCGTCATTCTGCGTGAAGTCCGGAGTCCAAGGNNAGTTGGGAATTGACGTAGCTGTCTGGGTCCTGGTCTTCGAGGTAGGGCTTTCCGAAATACGGATTGGGCTGCCCATCAGGAAGATTTTTATTCGTATCCACGAACAGCGTGGCTACATTAAGCTGAGCCACCGTGTAATTGCTTCGTTGGGTGAATTTCTGCCGGAACCAACCCGCGTTGAGGAAGAGATTGCTGGTAAGCTCCTGTTCCAACTCGACGTTATAATTCTGATTCTTGACGCTCCCGAAATTCATCGAGTTGAGATTCACCTCGCGCCAATCGTAAATGGAACGGTCTGTCACGCCTGGGTATCGGTAGCTAGCTGCAAAAATACCATTCCCAATCCCAGTCCAACCGGCGGAGGAGGTATACCCTCGGGTGAAAACCTCCGACCATGCCGGATTGTTATATACCGCAGTATCCGCGGGATACGTGGTGGGATTGGCCGCGGGATTGGTGGCGGTTCCGAAAGCAGGCAGGTACTTGTACTGGTAGGTCGGCTGGAACCAGTTCACCAACTGCCCGTTGGCGATCTGCATGATGCTCCGAGCCTGATTGACTTGTCCAATACCGGGTACAAACAGAACGTTCGCCGACGGCGTACGGCCAGCGACAAAGCCTGTACTATTACCGAGGGTGACATCTCCAAAAATCGCTTGGCCGTTGTAGAACGTGAAGTTGGTGTCTGTTCCGTTGAAATTCGTAGCCGATGTCCCACGAAGCGCGGGATTGTAACCGGGCAAGGAGCGAATGAAATCACGCGTCTGGTTCGCAAACGTCGTGTTGGAGGCATTGTTGACCAGCACGCCCAATTGTTTCCCGGTCGCAAGACTCATGATCTGTCGCGTGACCGGATCGTAGTAGGGACGGCCGGCCAGGTTCCACTGCGTGACGAAGTCGCGCGGCGTGAGCGTATTCGGACGACGGTTGTCGTTCTCGTACTTCTCGACGTTTACCTTGATGACCGTTTTGGAAAAGGGCTTGAACGTCAGCGCACCGTAGTAGCGATTGGTACGGTCATAGGCGGGTTTGCGATCAAAGCGTCGATCATCATAGAGCATCGCGCCGTAGATCGCGAGGCGATCGTCGATCAGGCCCTGGTTGAAATTGAACGTGCTCCGGAAAGAGCCGTACTGATGGGCGCGGAATGAAATACCAGACGACCTCCGGTTAAGGACAGCTTGCGCAGTGCTCTGATTCACAATCCCTGCAGGACTTCCCAAGCCAAACAACATGGAGTTCGGTCCGCGGCTGACTTCGACGGACTGGGTATTGTACGAATCGAAAGGCACCGCGCCGATCGACGGATAGTAATTAACAGCAGAGCTGGGTGAACCGAGGCCCCGCACGCGATTCGCACCAGCATTGGTCAAGCTCGCGACCGAGTTGCCCTGGGTCCCGCCAGCGTTCACGTCGAGCACACCGTCATTGCGAAAGCTCTGGGTCCCCGGCGTGTAGGTGAGCGAGCCCTCCGTGTTCACTTCGTAACGGAAAATGTCGTTAATGTCGGTAGATGCCGTATCGTCGAACTGCTGCTTAGTGATGATCGAAATGGAAGACCCCAAATCCGCCAAGTTCGTATTTAAGCGGCTGCCGGCGAGCGTGTTGGCCGCATAGTAACCCTGGTCCTTTTNNTGTCAGGCGTGTTGGGAGCGACCTGAGAGACCAGGGGCAAAGCCGCGGTCAAAGTCAGAATCGGAGTAAGACGACGAGCAATTCGACCAGCGGTGGTTTTCGGAAGAATCATGATGAGAGGAGGGGTCGATAACGTTCTGGAATCGAACACGCCGATCATCGGGAAGGTAGGCCGGATAACCTGCGAGACGAGTGAGGGTAAGGGATAAGCCGAGCGCGATAACCGGGCTGTCCGTCAAGCGAAAGTCCTAGGACGATTGATACAACCTAGTAACGTTTCAGACAGTCCGAACATTGGCGATTTTAAGCATGCCTATCAGTGCGTCGCAGCTTGAGCTCACTGTCCGTCGCCAGACCCTGGCCAGGCACAGTCGATCAACCCAAACAATCAGATCTCCGTAGCAGGACCACTCGGACAATCAGCGACCAATGCTTCCGGCGATCCCATCGACTGCGCGAACTCAGCTTGACGCAGAGTTTCCCTGATAGAGAGGTCAGTAAAAATTCCGAGCTAAATTGTAACGCCCAGCCCTTGTTGGCTAATGTTCAATCTCGCTNNAAACCATCCGCATCGGCCCGGATCCGCACGTGCGTTCTTCCTCACTCGGTCAGAAATGTGTCCTCACAGTGCGACCCAACCAGTCACGCGTAAACTCCCCCAACCCGCGCCGCCTCATCCAAAAAGCTAGAATACCCTCGGCGTAACTATATTTTAAATACACCGCTTTCAGTGTTCAGTCTTCGATTTTCAGCTTTTCCCAATTTCCGATTTTCAGCTTTTCCTTCGACCCCGTCTCTCGCGCCCAAGTTTCGCGGATGAATCGCATCGCCTGCCTTTAGGCGTGGATCGAACCCCTCAGACTACCTGAAGAACTCCAAACTCGATCCAGACCCTACAGAGCGAGTCACTCCAGAAAAAGCGGAAAGTTAGAAATAGGGAAATGGCGAAAATTCGGAGTGTTTTGCGGACTCCGTATTATCCGTGATTTTTCAGTTTTCAGTTTTTCAGCTTCTTGTCTCAGCATTCCGCTTTTCTCAATTTCAGCTTTTCCTCGCTTTCCGCTTTTCAGCTTTCCCCCCTCCTCTCCTCCCCTCCCCCGGGGAGACAATCTCGATGAACCGCGTACTGCCTTAAGTGCTGCCGAGGCCTCGACCCTGAAAGCATCGCACTTTTGTGCAAATTCTGGTAGACCTTAGCCAGATGGCCTGGCGCTCGCTGCAAGACGCCCATNNCGGCTCATGCGCACTGGTTCTCCCCGCTTGGAGTGCAGCACCGAAGCTAGTAGTGACCCATGCGCGCCTGTTCACGATGGTGAACGGCCAGGAGAAACCGCTCACGGGATACCTGATCGTGGCAGCCGACGGCTCCCTCAGTCATGTCGGTGAAGGCAGCCCGCCGGCGGACGCGGTGCTGGGAGCGACCGAAACCTGGGATGCTCAGGGCAAGTGGATTCTCCCTGGTTTCATTTCGGCGCATAGTCATCTCTGGCAGAGCGCGTATCGCGGCCTCGCCTACGACCAGACGCTTATGGGTTGGGTGCGGGCAGTCTACGAGCAGAATGCGATTCTGGCGGANNTGCACGGTGCGCTCGACCATCTCCGGCACGGCATCACGGGTGTCTATAATTTCAATTTCTCGTGGACGCAGACTCAGGGAAAATTTCTCTCCGAACAACAATTCCGGGCCGAACGCGATTCAGGGATTCGCTTCGTTCACGGAATCAATATCGGACGAATCAGCGCAGAATGGACCGTCGAGCAGGCGAGCGCGTTCACCGGCGACTTTCTCGCTTGGGTCAGAGCACAACCACACACTCCAGGCTTTCTCAGCGTGATGATCAATGGCGCGGGAGCCTTTGTGGGCTCACCCGATCAAGCCAAAGCCGAGGGAGAACTGATGCGTCAGTTTAAAATCGGCAACCAATCACATTTCCTCGAATCGCCTCCCGATAAATACGAGGAACGCGCAAAGTTTCGCTGGCTGAAAGACGCAGGGCTTTTGGGGCCGAATCTGATCTTCGGCCATTTTGTTCATACCGATCCGTGGATCCTCAAGGAAACCGTTCTCTCGGGCACCAGCATGAGCTGGAATCCACTCTCGAATGGACGGTTGGCCTCAGGCATTGTCGATATCCCAACATACAGAAAAGCCGGCTTACGCATCGGCATGGGCGTCGATGGTCAAGCCAGTGCCGACCGGGCCGACCCCTTCGAGAACATGCGCATGGGCCTGTATCAGGTTCGCGCACACTACGAAGATGCCTCCGTCCTCAGTCCTTACGATGTTCTCCGCATGCACACTGTGGGAAGTGCAGACGTACTCGGCGTCGCCGACCGACTCGGCTCGCTCGCTCCCGGGAAACTCGCCGACTTCCTCGTGCTCGACCCCTCCGACCTTGGACCTGTCTTCGATCCTTACGCCAGCCTCGTCTTTGTGGCCGGCACTAGCGATCTCGTCCGTGTCTATGTCGGTGGAGAGCTCAAGGTGATCGACGGACAGCCCATCGGCCCCGCCTTCGCCCAAACACGCGCCGAGGTCGCCCGACGCGTCAAAACGCCCGACGTGCGCTGATGGCGTGGAGGGAAAACGAAACACCCCAGACTGCGTCCGGCAAGCAACTCCGGGGCCAACGTAAAATGCGCTCCANNATCGGCGCCTAAAGAAGAGGCGGTTCAACGGATTTCGAAGAATCGCGTGCTCTGGGCAAGCAGAGCCACAATCTGAAGCATCCGCGGGATGAACCAGGCGCGCAACGCAACGTTGGACGTGTTGCCCACGCGCAGCCACACGAAGCGAGGACCGCTCTTAGTCGCCTGCAAGCGGAGGGCAAAGTATTCGTCTTTGGCTACGATGACAAAGCCGTTCGCCTCTGCGCACCGCTAGATCACGCACGCCCTCGGCGGATGGTGGCCCCCCGCAGGACTCAACTGCAGACATCATAATGAGGGACTATATCGGTTGCAGCAGTATCTAGGCATGCAATCGTTAATCTTTCCGCCAACAGCGTTCATGGTGCAACTATTACGCGGGTACCTCGCTGCCAATCATCTGTTCGAAACGTCCCAGCCGGGAGACCTGCCTCATTGATGAGATTTCCTCGCGCAACATTGCGCCACGCATACTGCACTGCTGCTGGTTCGCTCACTCCTGTTCCTCGCACCACAATCGTTCGGTGGTCACGAATCTCCGCTCTTGCAGGCACGAAGCTCCGGTCGGGTCCGGCAACTTCGAATCCTTGTACGTTTTCATCACCCTGTGTCGCTAGTCCGTCCGCGAAATCGAAGGTCAGCACCATAGCGTCGCCTTGTCGCACATTCGAAGCTAAGACTGGACCCGAATCTACGCCGACAGAACGCCCATAGGTGCGCTTAAGCGCGAGCAAAACCAACCGCCGTGCCACTTCCTGTTTGTTCCGCGGGTGCACATCGTCGGGATCACCAATATCATGGGTCACTGCCATTCCTGTATTTGGCAAATTCAGTACTTGAGCCTGCGCTTCACGGAGATACCCCCAACCGTCGCCATCTGCGGAATTCCAAGCCTTAAAACTTGAGNNTGGGCGAAGTAGAACGGAAGCTCACCCTGCCCCCACTCCCGTCTCCACTGTTCAATAAGCGCAGCAAACAAGGCGCGGTACTCTTCTGGACGATCGCCATTCGCTTCACCTTGGTACCAAAGGAAACCACGGATTGAATACGGCACAAGAGGCGCGATCATGCCATTATACAAAGCCGTGGGATAATTCCGATGACCCGGTCCGATAGGCTCGCGCGGTCGAGGAACTAAAACATCACTCCCTGCCGCTCTCGCCGCGGCTTGGCGGGCGCTCCACTCCTTCAGATCAGTTTCATAGGCCGCCTGCGCATCCGGATAGATTTCGCGGAAGCGCGCTTGACGCTTGAGTACCGAGCTAAACGCCGGATTCGAGTGCAACACGGCTTCACTCATCCATGACTCAATGAACGTCCCGCCCCAAGCGCTGTGAATGAGCCCTACCGGCACACCCTGATCAAGATGCAGGGATCTGCCGAAAAAATAACCCACCGCCGTAAACGTTCCCACCGTCTCTGGTGAACAAACCGTCCAAGTCCCTTGTACCGTTTCGGAGGGTCGGTCTGCGGTCGTCAACGCAACCTGAAAATGCCGTAGTTGTGGGTAGTGCGCTGCCGCCAACTCTTCCTCTGCGTTNNCCGACATCCGAAATCAAATGTACCGAAGAATGTCCGCGCACCGTCAACTCCCGCGGGACCGCCGACGCGGTGAGCGCAGGCAGATCGAGGCGCCAACGTCCCTCTGAATTGGCTAACGTCGATACATCATTCCCAGCAAACGAGACCGTAATCTGTTCACCCGGCACCGCATGTCCCCAAACAGGAATACGCACATCACGCTGGAGAACCATATGATCCTGGAACAGCGGCGCGAGACGCACATCCGCCCACACGAAGGACGTCGCTGCATCCAAAAGCACAATCAGAAAGAATGTGCGTCCCAGAGACATTCGAATCGCAAGACTTGCTCTCACCGGATCCGTGCTCGCGTTATGGCTTCGTTTCACCGCTTAGCTGTTGAAGAACCGCCGCGGGCGGGCGCCAGCCATAACTCCTCTCCACATCGGGTTTGTAAGCGCAGGTGACGATAAAGAGATCCTGCCCCTGCGCCTTCTCAGGAGGAATATTGATCTGCAGTTGTGTAAACCCATCAGCAAACCAATACTGATAGCCGTCCATCGCACTCGCCGTTAAGAGATGGCCGTTGACCCTCACGTCTAACAACTCAGGATTGCGGTAAGCGATGCGTAGACGAAAACCAATTCCATGCGCCACCGGTATCATTGCCGGTGAACTACCAACTCGCGGTGCGACATGGGCAAGTTTGATCTCAGGTCCGGCTTTGATGAATTTCTCCACTACGTCCGCCCTGACACTCGGAAACCTCCTTAGATTGGAAACAAATTGTCCCGTATCCGTATTCAAAGCTTCAATTCCCGTCGGTGTCACCGCGCAGATGTAGAGATCGCGTCCTGCCGTCTGCGGATAGAGCACTCCCTGCCCAAATCCTCCTTGGGCCTGCCACAAGTTGACTCGGCTGCGACGACGCGCTACCGCCGTCTGGCCATAGGCTGTCACAAACGTGCCCACCAAAGACTTTACCCGGTCCACAGGATAGCCCGGAGTGCATTCGTCCACCCACGTACGGTTTCCCAGTGCGAACAATGCCCGGGTCCTCGCGAGTCCGCTTTCTTCCCAGCCCACTTCCTGGGTCATGACCATGGTATGATACTTTGCATAGCCGTAATGCGCCGAATAGAACATCGGACGCCCATTCCAAAAGCGATCGGACAAGGCGGCGTACGTTGGACCCCACGGTAAACGCTGGGAATCAGCTTCAGCACGATCGGAGCCATAGCCCGCTTCTTGCCCGGCCTTGATCATGGCTTCGGTCACTCGGGGATCCCAGGGACGCAACGCTGTATTTGAATATGCGAGTCCTGAAACTTCGAACATCCGTTGCCCAAGATACATTTTTCGATCTNNCTCATCAACGACCTCAAGGAAGGCTGCTAACTCCGGATTGTCCTTTGGCGACGTAAGCGTAAGCGTCTCGAAATTCCACTGGAGAAGTCCCGGATTGTAGAGGTCGATCTTCCGAGCATTTCCGAACCGATCCGTGACAAAATAGGAATGGGGATTAGGAATGGGCATGAAGAGTACGACCTGCTTGCGCCGCGTCTCGTCCGCTTCCGCCGAGTCACCTAATAACCACTCAATGACATGGAGTGTACTCGTGCTTCCTGAACGCTCGGGTCCACCGTGCAAGGATGTGACCAGGCAGACCTGCTTGTCGTCATCCGAAACCCCCGATTCCGTAATCTTAATCAGATAAACAGGCAATCCATCGTGCGATTCCGCACGCTTCTGCAACGTTACCCATTCCGGGTAATGTTTTACCCAATACTGAAGAGTGGCTTCGTATTCCTTCAAGGTTAGGTAGTGCTGACTTCGCGCCCATACTGCAGGTACACGGGCGAGAGCGGCTTCGATGTCATCCTGGGCCGGTGCGCCCGGGCTAGCCGACGCTAGCGAAACAAAAAGGAGCAGGCCGACAAGGACAGATCTACCCGCCCAGCAGAGGGTGATGCGGCATAGAGGTGGAGTGATTTTCATAGCGGTCTTCGGCTCCTATTTTACTTGAGACTCCAGAGCGAGTTAGCCTGGGCCACCATCACGACTGAACGTGGTTTGCCATAGCTGCACTTGAGATTGTGTGCGTAGTTGGTGCCGGTGTAGAAGAGCCACCACGTATTATCATGACGGACAATCGAGTTCGCCGGATAAATCGCATAAGAATCATGCTCGTAGGGTACGCCCCTTGGGAGCCAAGCCCTTCTCTCAGGCCTAGACCACGTGAGGCCATCTTNNCGTACCGCCCCAGCAATCCCACCCTTCCCTTGGGCGTGTGTGTCACGGTCAGGTAGTAGAATTGCAGATCCTCAGGGTCATTTGAATCCGGCTCGATGACGCGCCGACGGCTGTGCCAGTTTATTCCATCGTCGCTGATGAGTCGATCAATCGCGCGGCGGTAGCCTTTGAGGTTGTCATGCTGTTGGCTCTCCAACCGAGGATCGCCTGGGTCGAGCGATACTAGGGTCATCGCATACATCTCAAACGATCCGTCCTCCAACTGGTACACCGACACACCGTCATTGCAGATCAGATCAGGGTTCGCAGCGGGCTCTTGCTTCGGGCGAGGAAACCGTTTTCGCAAGTCCTCACTCTTTCCTATGAGTTTGAGTCCCATCGCGGTCGTTCCTTCGAATTCAACCGCCCTATCATTTAAATGATAGAGAACGGGACGATACGGATCGAGGACCCGATAACGTCGTCCGTCCACGCTATCGGCGACGAGAAAGCGCACGATTCGCTCGGCCGAAGAGTGCACCCAAAAATAGAGACGACTCCGACCGTCCTTCAGTTTTATCGAGACCGGCTGCACGGGTCGCCACCCGGCGGGTAGATTGCCAATCGACAATCGGGCGTCCAAAGGCTCTCCTTCGGACAAAACGGCGTCATACCGCGTCATCTCACCTCCTGGTATTCCCTCCGCAAAACCGATGTTTGGTACGGGGCGCCAGGATCCATACCAAACTCTCCAACGGCCACCATTGAGAGCCTCGACAGATGAATTGAAGTTTTGAATACCATCAATTCCATTCTCCAGAACAACGCCTCGCTTCACCCAATGCTCAGGATCCGACGACAATGGATGACCATTCAATTTCTCAAAACTCGCAGCCTCGACACTTCCTAGCCCGCCACAAAACGCCGCCAAAATAAAAGCAGCTACAAGACTACGAGACGAAACAGCTCTAGGGATAAAGGTCATGACGTGAGTATCGATCATTCGTCTACGTACACAGCGTAGATTCGAGCTAGACTGCTCGCAGGAAAGGTGACTTTGAGAGCGACAGGCTTGTCCTTCGGCAAACCGGCGGTGGTTTTGCCTGGCCAGCGGACTTGAGAAGCGAGTCCAGACTCGGTCAACAACGCAGCCGAAGAACCCGAGTAACCAGGCAGCGGCCGATCTCGGTCGTCGACCAGTTCGACTCGCAAGGGCTGGGTANNCGCCCGCTCACGGTAAAGGGAGCCGTGATGAAGTGGGCGTCGTTGTCGCTCTCCTTAGTCGAAAGGTATCCGAATCCATCCCGTCGCAACGTGGCCAATCCAATTTCCATATTCTTCAGTTTCGCCCCAGTATCCCAGTGGGAATACCAAATCATCGTTCGATCGCCCTCGTTCACGAAGGCGTGGCCTTGGAGGAGCGCGACGTCATCCCACTCGCCTTTCGTTCCGGAGGAAATCACTTTAAAGTCAGTGACCGGTTCGCGGAACTTGATACCATCGTTACTGAGCACCAATCCAAGATCGACCCGCACACCAAGAAGGTGAGGCTCGCCTTTCGCAGGAACTTCCGGTGCATCCTGCCACATTCCATAAAGCCCGACCAACACGTTTCCACGATTCCAAAGTCCGGCTCCCATATGTGTCTGCTGTCCCTTTACGGGTGTCGACACTAGCTGGCCGGCTCGCGCGAACGAGAAGGCCGTCGCCTTAGACCATGTTTTGAAATCAGACGAACGATACGCGAGCATCACCCGTCCCGCTTGGCTGCCCCCAGGTAGCCATGACCACGGTGATAACAATTGCCCTGTGGAGTAGTAAAAACCACCGAACCGGTACAGNNTCACCAGCATTCGCTGGTCGATCGCCAACCACCTGCCAGGTCAGTCCATCTGCACTCGTCGCGGTGACCGTAGAGCAAATCCGCTTTTCTCGAGGTCCGATATTGCTCATGCCTCCCCGGATATCCTCGTAGGGAACATGAGCGATGAACGTCGCCTTGAAACGGCGGGACGGATCAGGGTCATCCGGGTCGTGTAAGACAGAGAGGAAATCATTCACTCGCGTCAGGGAATTAGGCTCACCTGAGATCAAACAGATATTATTCTTTTTGCTCCCGTTGAACTCGACAAGTCCAAGCTCCGGCTTGGTCCAATGGATACCGTCCACGCTCTCCGCATAACACATGGGCCGCCACCAGCCCGGTGCCTGCCCTGCCTTAATTTCCGTCTCACCCATCGCCAAGTACCACATGCGAAACTTCCCCCCAACTTTAATCACGGTGCCATAGAGGATCGCATGACCATGGTCAGGCGCACCGACGGGACCGCGGCGCAAAACGGGATTGCCTGGGTACTTATCTGCGGGAACAAGCGTAAGCTTAAGGTTATGATGCCACGGGATACTTTGGTCATCGAAAGCAAAGAAGACACGCTCGGCAGCTCTCACCGAAATGATCGCGAACCCCCACATGAGCGCCAGTAAACCCGCCAGGGTGAATTTTTGAGACCAGAAAAGAGTCGAATAGTTTTTCATGAAACAATTTTTCGGGGTCATTGAGGATGAGATCCTGATACGACCTACCGTAAAGCCGCTATCGCCGGCCTACTTCCCGCGGAGAAAGCCGCAGTCTAGGCTCGATCAGAAAGAGAATTGCGACGGCATAAATCCGATACGACCGTCTCAGCTCGATAAGTTATAGGCATCCACGAAAGCCGAAGAACCAAGTCCTCGATGGCCAAAGCAGACAACGATTTGTCGGCCGAGTGAGGGAAGACGTGGCGTGATGCTACGGTATCCGCGAGAGCATCACGCCGTCAGAAGTTAAAAGCGGTAGGTTCCGGTCAGAGAAAATGACCGTGGTGGGGCAGGATCAGCCAAATTCGCCGCCTGCCATCCGTACGCGTACTCCTCGTCGAGTACGTTGACCACTGACAAACTGAAACTCAGGTGCTTATTATGAGTATAGTTCACGAAGGCGGTCGTCATTACCCCATCTTTGACTGCAATTCGCGAGGGAGCCGGCTGTCCAGTTGGGAAGGTGATCCCTGTCGAGTTCACGCCACGACCGGTGGTGAGATTGGCGCCACCACCGAACGAGATCCGCATCTTCGGCAGATTGTAGCGAGTGAAAAAACTCGCCGTATACTTCGCTGAATCGGGCACAGAGTTGCCCTTGTCGTCCGTAGAACCGCCCGCCTGGATNNCTCTGCCAATTATTGGTGACCTTGAGTGCTAGATCCAGGTCCCAGCCTTTAGAGCGCCGCTCACCTCCCACCAGGACGTAACCCTCACCGTTAGGCAGCAAACCGCCGAACCCGCCGGATCCACCTTTGGTCGTATAGTCGAACACCCCGAGATTTCCAAAGATACGTCCATCAAGGAAGCTCATTTTCAGCCCAATTTCCTTTCCTTTGCCGCTCGCCGGTTCAAGCAGACTTCCGTCAGCCGTTCGCTGGGAACTGGGTGGAAGTGAGGTGGTGGAATCTAGTGCGTAGAGACGAATATTTTTCGTAAGTGTGGCGACCAAGCGGAAACGATGCAGGTCTAAGAACGAGTTCGTGACATTGGCCGTCAGGGGAACAACGGCGAAGTTCGGCTCGCTGCGGGTGTCGTTCAAGTAAAGCGAGGCGCCAGCAATCAGTGACAGGCGATCGGGAATCACCTCGATAATCTGCTGCAAAAATGCGTTGCCATAGTAGCTGACCGCGCGCGAGCCGGGATTGGCGGGACGTGTATACGATGCCTTCGGAAGCGGCACGATGCTATCGGCATCGTAGGTGTCCATCGAGACCCAGAGCTGCGGCTGATTGGTACCGCCGAAATTATTATTCACCCAGAAACGGTTTAGGGTGCGGGAATTGTTTAGAATGAGACCGAACGTACTCTGGTTCTTGCGATTGAAGAGTCGGTACTTGTCATTGATTTCTGCCACCAGCGAATAGTCTTCGTACTCCGCATTGTTCAGGCGATTGAACAGACCGATCTGACGCGTTTGAAAGTTCGCGCCGTAAACCGGAAGGACGACGCTCCCCACACGGGTGTAGTTATTAAGTCCAGCAATGAGACGCGCATCCCAATTGACCGAGAACGTCTGTATAAACATCGCTCGAAAGCCGACGTGGTCGAACGTCTCCATCGAGCCCGGGGGCACGATGCCCTTGTCGTCACGGCTGCGGCCCGTGAAGATGTCGCCCGAAGGCGTAATGATGGCAGTCGGGTTTGCGGGACGCGTAATCTCTTGTTTGTCGAATGAAAGAATGAGCGTCGTGTTTTTGTGATCAAATTTGAGGCCCGAGTGAAAGACGGCGCGCTTGTCTTCCACATTGTTCCAGTAGGTGTCGCCATCCTGATAGGCCGCCGTGACGCGATAACTGACCTTCGTAGCACCAATAGTTCCGGCTGGGCCGGTCGAATCCACCTCACCGCGCAAAAGACCGGTGTCCTGAATTCGCACCGCTACCGTGTTGCGCTTTTCCATCATAGGCTTGCGGGTTTCTTTGAGCACCACACCACCAAAGGTGGTGTTAGGATAAAAGACCGCCGCGGGTCCTTTAACAACGGCATAGGAGTCGACGAACACATTGTCCATATACGGCGTACGGTCAGCCATGCCGTCGATCAATGCGTAGCCCAGGCCTTGGCCGCGGAAAGTGAAAAACTCACCCGACTCGCGCGCTTGCGCACCTGCGAACTGGAGCACCATCGCGGTGTCGTTGGCACCTGTATCTTGAATAAAGTCACGCGTGAGAATCTGCACGGACTGCGGAATATCCAGAAGGTCCTGCTGGGCTCGAAGTGCGGATCCGGAATTGGTCACCACGTAGCCGCGATCTTGAGTGGACGTGACCTTAAAGGCGGACATCTCGTAGGCCTTATCCGCGTCTTCAGGGTCGCGTGTATCCGTCGTCAGCGTCTGGGCTTGGGTTGACGTCGCAGCCAGCCATCCGAAAAGGAACGCCAGCTTGTTTCTTGATTTCATGGGAGTGTGAGGAGGGTCACTTGGTTGGTTTGGCTCTTCGGGATTCCTCGGACGGTCGCTGGCTTTCGCCTGCGCCGTCCTTGGAGCGTTTGGGTCGGGGACTCTCCTCACGGCTATTGCGCCGCTCTGCTCGCCTTGGGTGGCGATCAGATCAGTCCCCCTTAGCATCTTCTCCAACGCAACGAGAGGCTGGTAACGGCCTTTCACTGCATGCGTGGTCGTCCCTTTGATTTCGACAGTCGAGTACAAGAGTTCGAGACCGGACTGCTGAGCGAACTGCTTGAGCGCGACGGCGGCGTTACCCGCGGGAATGTCGAACGCCTTTTTGACGGCGAGCTCCGCCGCAGCCATCGGGATCGGACTGCAAAGCAGAACGAGCACGATTGAAGCAACGGAGCCCCGGCAAAAAAAAGAGACGAACAAGTGGGAAGTTGTCATGGGAGGAACCATGGTGGGATGGTCCCGACACCGAGGATAAGACGAACTACCCGGTCAACCCTAACTAAGGGTCGCTCAAAAAAAGCGTAATTATGCCAATGCGCTAGTCAGCACGCCTCAAAATGGTGGCATCGCCACTGCGGACTGCCACCACACCAAAGCTCTTGAGCGCGTCCACCAGCGAGTCGTATCCGCCGGGAGCAAACGAGCCGCCAAACGTCTGCGAAGCTAGTGTCGGATCGTCGATCACGAGCTTGTGACGATTGTAGCGATTGAATTCAGCAGCTACCTCAGCCAGCGGAGTCTCGGAAAATTCAAGCCTACCCGACTGCCAGGCTAAAAGCCCATCCAGCCGCTGCGCCTCCATGGCATCCACCTCGACCGGCGACGTCTCATCTCCGCGATCTCGAGCCAGGGAAATCTTGGCGAACTGGCCAGCCTGCAGAAGGTGCCGATTCTCATCCGCCTGGGCGGCTTTCGGCGCAGCCAAGGCGAACGTTGACGCCGTGGCGGGATTAACGCTCACGCGACCTTCCTTTACCACGACTTCGACTGCGTCCGGACGAAATCGCACATTAAATGCCGTTCCCACTGCACGCACAGAAACCGAGCCAACGTGGACCATGAACGGACGGGATGTATCTCGGGCTACGTTGAAAAAAGCCTCGCCACGCGTCAGCTGCACGTTGCGTTGTGCGACGGTATAGTCGACAGCGATCGCACTATCCGTATTCAGCAGAACCACTGAGCCGTCCGGCAAATTCAGCTCACGCTGACCACCTACCTCCGTCGCGGCAGACTCCGAAAATAAGGCCGAGTCTTCTTCAGGCAGTAGCCAAAAAACGCCCGCGATGGCGAGAGATGCCNNCGAAATGGTCGCGGGCGTGAAATCGGAATCACCGTCGCCGACTCATCCTGCAAACCAGGATCCCGCAAGCGGTCGAGCAATCCTGAGGTCTCAGACATCTCCGCGTAGAGAGATGCATGACGTGGATCTTCCTGGAGCCAAGCGTGGAAAGCAGACTCTTCTTCACGAGTCATTTCCCGCTGCTGGAGCACCACCCATTCTGCAGCAGCTGCTGCAATCGCCGTCGTCGCATCTTCTTCTGGCAATGACTCGTTGCTGTCCTTCATGCGCCGCCCTCCCCTCTTATCACTCCACGCTCTCGTAAAAAGGTCCGGCAACGCATGAGGCCGATGNNATCTCGCGGTTCGTCAGCCCGTGAATTTTCTGCAGCGTCATGATCTCACGGCAGCGATCAGGCAGCGCGCGAATCGCTTCGTGCAATATCTCAATCTCCTGCGCGCAACTGACTGTCTCAACAACCCCCGGTCCCGCTTCCTCACCCGCGGATGGTTTCATATCGGCCAATGGCTCCATCGCAACCACTCGACCTCGACGCAGGAGATCGAGCGCAGCATTGCGAACAGAGGTGAAAAGAAAGGCGCGGGAATTGACCACTTGACCCGTCTGGCGCGCCCGCAAGAGCCGCAGGTAGCAGTCTTGCAAAATATCATCCGGATCCGAGAGCGTCGGAAAACGAGTCCTCAGCCACGCCCTCAAGACCGCCTGGTGTGGGCGCACCTTTTCATCATACCATTGGGCAATTTCTGGGTCCTGCGGTGGCACGGGTAACGGAATGAGCGACGAGCGAGCGGTAGACTCCATACCCACAAAAAACAAGTCTGATCCTGCGCCACCGTGTTGGTTTCCTTGCGTTTCACTTGTTATGAATGATCTCTCTGCGAGATTTTCGTAAAATCCTCACGCCGCCTCGGAGTACAACCTAAGCACGTTTCGGCATCATCGACGAAAGGCGGAGCGGGTTGGCTCGCTCGCTTCTCTCTTTTCTCTCCTTATGACCGAAGAAGTACCAGCATTTGACTGCGGCTACGAACGCGTAGTTTATCATAGATACGCGTCAGATGGCTTTTCACAGTAAATACGCTCTTATGTAGTCCCGAGGCGATCTCACGATTGCTCTCACCAAGAACCACTCGCCGGGCGACTTCTTGTTCAGCGGGGCTCAAGCGACTCAAGAGTGAATGAACCGGCAGCGGTGACGTTAAGTTTTCGATTCTGCTTTCCTGCGACAGGTAAATCACAAACCCCGGTTTAGCTGCGACCCCAGGCATATCCGTCCGCAAAGCCACATTTGCGGTCAACTGCCGGTCTCGAGGGTGTGTCAGTCGAGCACTCAAACTTAATTCACTGCTGTCGGGAGGGACGTTGTGCGACAGCCAGGCCTTTTTCAACGAAAGGCATGCCCGTTCGATCAGCTCTGGAATCCGAAACACATCCCGCGCAGGAATCGCTCTCGCCTGCTTCGTGCCAAAATTCCATTGAGCACATTGCGTGTGCGCCTCGCGGTTGCCGTAGATGGGGACGAGTTCTAGGTCGAGAAAGATGAGCGCATAAGGCAGGTGATCACTAAATTCCTCCAACCACTGGCGCTGAGCACGCGCCTCCTCCTGTTCGATGAGGCGGCTCAGGACAGTCTCGATATGAGGGTGTAATCGGTGAAGGAGTCGCAACTCGGCATCAGTAAAATCTCCCTGCCCCTCAGTGCGGCGAAGCGCGTACTCGGAGGTGACTTTTTGCCCATTCCAAAAAAGCGATACCGCCAAGTAGTGCCATCCACCCGGCGCTAGATAGTGTTGAAAAAAAGCCGTTCGCCGGAGCTCATCGGTTGCGGGAATCACGTCGGAAAGACGATAGACTTTCGTTCGCTGTGATCGCGAGAGCACAAACTGAGGCGTCATATCGACCGCTCGTCGCTCCTCGAACCAACGAACAGGACGCTGGGCGTTGGGTGTAGCGAGAATTCGAGCAGCACGCCAGGAAGACGCAAAGTCGAAGAAATTCAGATACACGATCAAGGCATCAAAAGGCACCGCCTCGTTGAGCAGACGCTGGAGCGCTAACCAAAAGTCATCTACCGTAGTCGATGCATGTAATTGAAGAAGCCACGGCTCCAGCGCACGATCCTGAAGGGAGCGCCCCTTAGTGATCGTCCCACTTTGTGCGTGACCAGCTGATGGCTCACGACGCTTGCCATGCACAAAGCCTGTTGTCGATTTCAGCGCTCCTATGCCCTGATCGGGTTTCTTCTTCTTCGGACGAGACCGTAAAGACGACCCCCTGTTCTGTTTTTTCAAGAGATGTAATCCGGTCTGCGTACTCCAAAGAGGTCTCAGCCACTTAGGATCCGTTTGGAAGGAGGACACTTTTCACCACCTCACCATGATGCATTTTATCGAACGCCTCACGCCAGGAATCAAGTGGCCACGTCCCTCCTAGAATCGGCTTCACATCCAGTTGGCCACTAGCCAGTAGGGCGACTACTCGTTCCCAGATCGGCCAGTTGTGGCTGAAGCTCCCTTGGAGCGTAATGTTCTTTTGGACGAGTGGATCGAGGTTGAAGCCCAGCGGTTTGGGACCCCAACCCACTTTGCTGATCCAACCGGAGGGGCGAACCACCTCCATAGCAGTTTTCAGCGTGATGCTGGCACCTGCCGCATCAATCACTCCATCTGCGCCCAATCCATCGCGTTCAAAAGCCCAGGCTCTGGGATCACCGATCACGGTATCACAGCCATAACCANNAACCCCACCACAGCCACTTGAGCACCGCAAAGTCGCGCCATCGCCGCACACAAAATGCCAATCGTTCCTGGCCCAAGCACAACGATGCGATCCCCGGGCTCAATGTGGGCATTTTTGACAACCGCACTGTAAGCAACACAGCACGGTTCGGTCAGCGCTGCATACGTAAGAGAAAGCGCGTCAGGCACTCGGTGGAGAATCCGCGCCGGCACTCGAACAAAGGTGGTCATGGCACCATTCACGCCATAGCCAAATCCTCTCCGGGAGGGGTCGAGATTATACAGCCCTCGTCGTGACATCGGATTATTTTCGTCGATCACCGCAGCCGTCTCGCTCACCACCCGATCACCCTCACTCCAACCGCGAACGCCCTTCCCCACCTGGGCAATACGACCGCGGAACTCGTGGCCGAGAACAACCTTATAATTGACCGGCCAACTATGATCTCCCGTCCATTGGTGAAGGTCACTCCCACAAACGCCTACCGCAGCGACTTGGAGGAGCACTTCGTTTTCGCCGATCGTCGGCTGCTCAATCTCGCGCAGCTCTACCGATCCACGCTCAGGAGCAAAATTAACAACAGCGGGTAGGTTCATTTGCTTGTCGTCGTTGTTGCTCGCACACCGCGACCCAAGGGAATATCGCCATAGCCATGGATTTTTTCGCAGATCAGACGAAGCGAGGATTCCAGATCACCATCCGCCGTCTTGAATGCATCTGCATCAATCGTAAGCGGCGCACCGAGCACCACCAAGGGCGCGCCGAACTCCGGACAGCGGACTGCTTGTTCCAACGTCAGCCCACCAACGGCTTGAACAGGCACCTTCACCGCTCCGACCACCGCTGCCAGCTGGTCCAACGGGCGGGGCATGCGTCGGCCCGCCGCAGCAATCCCCCGACGTTCATCGTAGCCAATATGGTGAATGATAATATCGCAACCTAGTTCCTCCAATTGACGCGCGCCGTCGACCATATCCAGGCAGCCCAAATTATCGCCCATGACAGAGATACCGTAATCGCGTCCTGCTTTCACCACACACTTGATGGTCTCTTCGTGAGCACGAGCCATCACTACAACGTGAGTGGCACCCGCTTTAGCCATCATCTCTGCTTCAAGGTATCCACCGTCCATGGTCTTCAGGTCCGCAACGATGGGTACGCCGGGGAAGGCTTGGCGGAGCGCGCGTACGCCATGCAGTCCTTCAGCGAGAATAAGCGGGGTTCCCGCCTCCAGCCAGTCGACACCAGCTCGACGCGCAAGCGTGGCCGTAGCCAGCGCCTCATCCAATTGAGTGAGATCAAGGGAGATTTGAACGATAGGGGTCATAAGATTACCGCGCCTTCTGAAAGGAGCTCCTTTGATGCATGGTCATGAATCCGAGAAACATAAGTAGAAGCCACGCAACCCAAATGAAGAGTCGTGGCGGGATCAATCATATCCGCCTTTAAGCCCCGATCCAATCACACCTTGGTATGAATCTGGCCTTGGGACTCACACGCGTGAANNAACCGCAGATTCCCGTCAGGGAATAGAGGCCAAAGGCCCTGACAGCTGCAACCGTCAACACCTGGGAACAGTTTGAAGCCGAGACCAAAGTTTCCCCGATTTTAAGGAACGGCTTCCAGCGCTATGGTCTATCAATTCCATGAGCTCCGCACTCGTCACCTATCTTCACGACCATTTGAGCGCGGCCACCGCTGCCAAAGAGATTCTGAAATCTCTGATAGAAAATGCTCCTGACCCTACCCTCGCGGACTACGCGAGTGCCCTGCTAAGCGAGATCGTCGAGGAAGGGAAATCCGTAGAAGAGATCAAACGAGAGTTGGGCGGTAGTTCCGGGGTGATCAAACACGCGGCGAGTCTCGTAACGGCGCAATTGGCCAAGGCGAAGCTCCACAACATGAAGTCACCGTTGGGTATCTTCGAGGCCATCGAGGCTTTGATGCTTGGCGTAACCGGCAAACGCGCCCTATGGATCATACTGGAACAACTTTCGCGAACGGATGCTCGTCTTCACGGACACGACTACGCACGGTTTATCAAACGGTCCACCGAGCAAATTCTAGAACTCGAGGAGAAGCGAGTAACAGCGGCTTTCCTAGCCTTCACGACTACGTAGGCCAAAGAGGTATTGAAACCTGTTTTCTCCAAAAGGTGCAGTCAGTCAGGAGCGCAACTTGCCAATTCTAGTGTAGTCTTATTTCTGTTACATCATGGCGCTAATTTGCCGTCACTGGGAGGCGGATTTCTCTCTAATGCGCCAAGCCCGATTCTTTCGATACCAGAGACACTTGAATTTTAGAAGTCCATCGCGCGCCTCTAGGGAAACTTCCCACGAGCTTTAATCCACATCAATAGGGACAGCGCGACGTCAGGAGTAAGCGAAGAGGCTTCGCCTAGTACGAAACCCACAGGACAAAACGACCTGACTCGTGGTGTGGGAGGTTGGGCAGGAACTCGAGGGCTCCTGAACGATCTTACTGTTTCCTCTCACACTCACATTTACCGCGAGGATTAAGCAGGCAGACATCGCGACTCGTCCGCGTCTGACGCCAGGAATTCCAGTTACGGAATGCGCCGTGCCGCTTTCTGGATAACTCCATTCCCCCGACCAGCTTTAACGCTTTATGAAATCAATTACCTGCATTCTTCTCTCTCTCGTGGCGGCAACTGGAATTCGAGCTCTCTCACCCTTGGACGCATCTTTCCTCGAAAACGCGGTAAGATCGGGACTCGCTGAAGTCGCGATATCTGCAGCAGTGGCAGATAATCTTACAAAACTGGAAGTGAAGAACTTCGCACTCATGATGATCGCAGACCATGGTAAAGCGAACGCCGAACTCTCTGNNAGTGGTTATACGCGAGAAATCGCGGTATGTAAAAGAGCTCACCCAACGTTGGTCACAACGCTTGGCGGATCAAGACACGGCCTATCTGGAGAAAATGGAGACCGATCACAAGGAATCGATCACACTTTTCGAAATCGCGACGAAGGGTCAGGACCCGGAAATTGCCGCAATCGCTGAGAAAAACCTCCCCCTCCTTCGTCATCACCTCGCAACGCTACAGAGCCTGCGAAGAAACGAAAAGGAGTAGCTATGTTACGAGATCCGGACACCGACACTCAAACCACGAAAAATTTATGTCAGCCACTACCCACCCCTCATCAATCGTAGTTCCCGAAAATAGACTNNCGTTTTGGCGCAACTTCGAAAATCTCTCCCTGATCATCAAACACCCTGTGCAAATCACCGCACTATCATCCACACAATCCCTCTGGAAAGTCAGTGGACCACCGGGGGAAAAGCAAGTGGAGTGGCGAGCAACCGTTATCAACGATGTTCCCAACGCGCTCATCGCGTGGCAAACGGTGGAAGGCACTGATATTCCTCACGCAGGCACGGTCCGCTTCGAAGATGCGCCTTCAGATGAGGGAACCGAGGTGACGGTGGCGTTGGAGTACGATGCCCCGGCCGGAAAATTAGGAGAGCTCTACGCGAAACTCACTGGAAAAGAGCCCTCTCAACAAGTCTCAGAAGCACTCCGGCGCCTCAAAGCCTTGATGGAGGCTGGAGAAATCCCAACCACCGAGGGTCAGCCTGTAGGCGGGACTAAAAAGAAGAAAGGAAAGAAATGAAAGCAGCCGTATGGATGGGAAAAAAGAAAATTGAGGTTCAAACCGTCCCAGATCCACAAATCCTCAATCCCCAGGATTGTATCGTGAAAATCACTGCAACCGCCATCTGTGGATCCGATATCCACCTTTACGATGGAGTGATTCCGACCTTGGAAAAGGGGGATATTCTCGGGCATGAATTTATGGGCGAAATCATCGAGGTGGGTCGCGGGGTCAAAAAAAAGAAGGTGGGAGATCGTGTGGTTGTCCCCTTCACCATTGCGTGCGGCGGATGCTCCCATTGTCGCCGACAAGAGTGGGCCTGTTGCGACAATACGAATCCCAACGCTGAAATCGCCGAACAAATGATGGGGTANNCCACATGACCGGCGGTTATGCGGGAGGTCAGGCGCAGTATGTTCGCGTTCCTTTTGCGGACGTAGGGCCTATCACGGTTGAGAACAGTCTCCCTGATGAAAAGGTGCTGTTCTTGTCCGACATCTTCCCAACCGGCTATATGGCGGCTGAGAACTGCCACATTGTCCCCGGCAAGAGCGTTGTCGCGGTGTGGGGTTGCGGTCCTGTAGGACAATTCGCCATCCGCAGCGCATTTCTCTTGGGAGCGGCGAAAGTCATTGCGATCGACTCATTACCCGAGCGCAGAGCGATGGCGGAAAAAGCGGGAGCCATTACCCTCGATTCTGGTCTCGATGTGATGGACAACCTAAAAGCCCTAACAGGAGGCAGAGGACCTGATGCTGCCATCGATGCCGTGGGCATGGAAGCCCACGGGTCCGCCTACGATAATGTCAAACAAGCTCTAAAGCTAGAGACCGACCGGCCTTTTGCTTTGAGACAGGCCATGCGGTGCGTACGGAAAGCAGGAGTGGTTTCCGTGCCAGGCGTCTATGGCGGCGTTCTAGACAAAGTTCCCTTTGGCGCCGTCATGAACAAAGGAGTGACCATCAAAACTGGTCAGACTCACATGCAGCGATACCTCTCTCCTTTACTCGCCTTAATCGAGGATGGAAAAATCGACCCTTCCTTTGTAATAACTCATCGGATACCGCTCACCCAGGCGTCTGAAGCTTACGACCTTTTCACGGAGAAGAAGGACGCTTGTATCAAAGTTGTCCTCGATCCCATGTCGTAGATCATAGTCTATTGCACGATAACTAGCGCCCCCCGTGCCGTCATAAAAAATCGGCCCATTTAAAGGCCGATTTTTTTCCGGATATCGAGTTAGAAATTGAATCCAATGCCAGCGCTGTAGATGAACTGGCCGTCATCAAAACTATCATCCGCATCGTCGGCATGATCGAAGAACCAGCTGTATTCGACCAGGGCAAAAATAAAGGTCTTAGGCTTCACGTACAACTTTGCACCACCTTCAACCCCAGCGGTCCAAGAGTCGTGAACGGACCCGCCGTATACGCGCCCCGCGTTCAACCCNNCGCCATAAAATGCTGATCCACCGCAATGCGCGTCGATCCGTTCCAAGCGCTCCCACCGTTCTGAGGATTTACGTAGTTGACCGACTGACGAATGCCTACGGACAACATATCGTTGACGAACTGGCTGAGGGAAACGTTAACACCGCCAAAAGAGTCGTCAAAATCCTTATTGCTGCCCCCACTTCCCCCAATAACGACCTCACGTTCTCCCGCGACGGGACCGTATGCATTTCGATCGAGGGACGTCACTGCGTCACCCGATTGAGCGAAGATAGCACAAGGGAGCCCCAAAAGCGCAAGGGTGAGGGTAAGTTTAGTTTTGTTGATCATAATTGTATTCAGTTTGTGGTTAATAGCCATGATCCGTTGATCAGAGCACTCGGGCTGACAGGGTGGATACCGCTTTGTGCCCCTTCACGGTCATGCCCATCGTAACCATGTATCCATTACACGCTTTACCGGTATTATTTCGATTTACGCCTGATCTCTCTCGTGCTAACGAAACGGAAATGCCTTTAAATAAGGATGAAAACACAAGCCCATCACTTAGTTGTTACTGCGATAGGTCCGACTTCGAAAATCATCACTCACGCCCCTGTTAAAAGCCCGATGATAGCGCGCAGATGGCACGACCATCATGCTCTGGAAAACGACAACCAGCGTGGCCCTAGTCCAGAGCACGCGCTCCCCAGAAAGACTTGATTCAAGGTCTTCTCTGTCTCAAAGGCAAACGACAAGCTCCAGTCAAAGCGATTAACCGGAGGCCCGCTCAGGCCCTCCTCGCGGTCGGAGCGTTCGTCGCGATTCGAACAGCTCCAAACACCAAACANNACAGCCTTCGTCGTTTCCAAGTCAGCCTGGGGTGAAAAAACCCAGTTCCGCAAAACCTGACAGGAGAGTGGTAAGTCCCCCGGGCGAAAGGGCTTATTTAGCAGTTCTCATTTTGAGTGTCTGCGGTTTAGATCACCTTTCCGAGGGATACCTTTTTCCTCACGCGCCGCGACCTTCTTCGAGAATCCCCTACACTAATCAAGATGGTAGTCCCTTCGCCCTCGATCATTGAATCTCCGCTACGTGGGCAGAAATCTAGGGGTCGACTACAACATGTCGTGGCAGCACATCGGCTTAACATTACGAAAGCACGATGAGTGATCATTGTCATTCTTCCTCCGGAATTCACTGCAAGAGTGGCGACGGTGAGCCGACGCATGAAATCGAACGACTGACAAAGGAGAACGCCTGTCTAGGAAATGAGCTCCGGCTGCTTCAACGCATGTGGATTGATATTCAAGAGGTCATGAGCGCGAGCTCAGTCGCGATCGTCATTTTGGACCGTGAGCTGAAGATCGTTCGTCACACGTCCTCCGCAGTTAAACTCTTCAACTTGCTTCCTAGCGACCTAGGAAGACCCCTTGCCGACCTTACCCATCGCATGGATTATGAGACCATACTTGAGGATGCGCAGCGCGTTCTCGTCACGCTCAGCCCGCACGCGCGCGAGGTGAAAGGTCCGGACGAGTGTTGGCTGTTAGCTCGATTGACTGCCCACACGAACTCGGCTGACCAAACAGCTGCAGTGGCGTTGACCTTTATTGATATCACCGAGCGTAGGAAGATGGAAGAAGATCGTAGGAGCTCAGAATCTCGTATTCGTGGGACAATAACACAGAACGCCACAGGAATTTTGATCAGTGATTTGTCCGGTAAGGTCTCATTTGTGAACCGAAAGCTTTGTGAACTGCTCGATTCAACCGAGGTCGATTTACTGAACTTACCCTACTGGGAGGTTCTCCAAGAAGACAGTCAGCTGCACCCAAAGCTTTTCGAGCGGGTGAACGAGGCAGCGTCCCCACTTCAAATAGAGAAACGCCTAAAGCGAAAGGACGGGTCGGTATTCTGGGCCAACGTGAGTATTTCATTGGTCCATGACCATGAGGGTGACCCCCTCTCCATCGTCGCCGTGTTTATTGAAACTACCGACCGCAAGCTAACAGAAGAAGCACTCCGGGCGAGTAGGCAGCGCCTACATGCCATTTTTTCCGAAGCGGCAGTCGGTCTCTCAGAACTCTCAACTGAGGGAAGATTTCTACGGGTTAATGACCGCATATGCGAAATTCTAGGCCGCTCCCGACAAGAACTGCTGCAACTCTCTGCACCCGCAGTGACGCATTCTGACGACCTTCCTGCGACCTTGAATGCTCTTCAAGCGGTGCTGGCGACTGGAAAACCCCACTCGGTGGAAAAACGGTANNGGTACGTCAGGCCCGATGGATCCCTTATTTGGGCTAACTCGGCTATCAGTCGACTCGATGATGATGATGGGAAAGCCCGCGCTATCCTTGTAGTTACCGCCGACATCAACGAGCAAAAGAATGCCGAAAGCCAGCTCAGGCGGGCGGGAGAAGAACTGGAACGCCATGTCATTGCTCGCACGCATCAACTTAATGATGCAAATCGGGAGCTGAGGCAGCAAATCGCGGAACGACTAGCCGCCGAGCAAGCGCGACAACAAATCGCTCGCCAGCTTGTCACAGCTCAAGAACGAGAGCGAAGCCGGATATCGCGTGAGTTACACGACGAGGTAGGCCAGCATCTGACNNCTGCTTGAGACAACCGAGCTCATCGGCAAGGAAATACACGATCTAGCCGTTGAACTTAGGCCCACCTCTCTGGATGACCTTGGACTTCTCAGGGCCTTGACCAACTATATTGCCGATTGGTCGATTCGTACAAAAATAGCTGTGGATTTTCATCACTCAGACTGGCCGGACAAAAGACTCCCTCCCCATCTAGAAACGGTGATTTACCGTATCCTTTGCGAGGCCTTGAACAATGTCTACAAACACGCGAGGGCCGACTCCGTGAGCGTCATTCTGGAGCTGAGGGGTTCGCAAATCGGGGTGATTATTGAGGACAACGGAACCGGATTCGACGAGGAATCGGTGACTGCCCCATCCCGACGTAAGACTCTGGGAATTATTGGAATGAAAGAACGAGCGGCGCTCGTCGACGGTGAGTTGAAGATCGAGTCCGTGAACGGAAAGGGAACAACTGTCTTTCTTCGCATTCCACACCCGTAAATCGAAAGTATCATGAATAAACTAAAGATTGTTCTCGCTGATGACCACGCGGTCGTACGAGAAGGCTTAAAACGACTTATTGGTGCGGAGAGCGACATGGAGGTGATTGGGGAGGCGGAAGATGGTGTCTCCGTGATTGATCAAGCCTCCCGAGAACAACCCGACATTATCGTGATGGACATATCGATGCCCAAAGCGAGTGGGATTGAGGCGACTCGTATTATAAAGCAAAACTCGCCTGACATTAAGATCATTGCACTCACCGTTCACGAAGATCGAGGCTACCTTCAGGAGCTGCTCGAGGCGGGCTCATCCGGATACGTCCTCAAGCGCGCCGCAGGCAAGGAATTGATCCAGGCCATTCGCAGCGTCGCATCGGGAACCCTCTACGTCGATCAACGTCTGGTGGGGAATTTGATCAGTGCGATGATCAATCGAAGGGGAAGCTCAAAGTCCTCCATCGACGCGTTGAGCGATCGCGAAGCGACCGTGCTCAAACTGATTGCCGGCGGCTATACGAACAAGGAAATCGCCGCGAAACTTGAGGTGAGCGTTAAAACCGTTGAAACCTACAAATCGCGCTCCATGGACAAGCTTGGCCTACGATCCCGCGTCGACATTGTTCGTATCGCTAATGAACAAGGATGGTATCGCACCGGAACGACCTAATCTCCCTGCCCCATCAAATCGGTCGCTCAAGGGCCTTCTTCCACAGGCCGAACTGAAGGTAAGGGTTCTTCAGCGGGGCCAGTGAGCACCTCTCCCGATGGGCGGAAGCGAGATCCGTGACAAGGACAGTCCCAGGTGCGTTCTAAGTCATTCCATTTCACAGTACACTTGAGGTGGGTGCAAACAGCAGAACAAGGCAGAACGTCGCCGCTCGGCTGCCGGTATGCCGCGACTTTTTTACCTCGATAAGAAATCACCCGCCCCTGCCCGGGATGGAGATCTTCAAGTGTTTCCCCCCGTCCTCGCATAAGCCAGTCTTTCACGAGGAGAAAGGGATAATCTTTGTTCTCTTTGAGGTAATCCCAAGTGCCACCTCGATGGATTTTCCTGGCGGGACTGAAAGCGTCCACCCACGGACTTTTGATTCCTGCCACCCATTCCGCAGCCATCATACCTCCGAGAGTGCCGAACGTCATGCCATTTCCAGCAAACCCAGTAGCTATAAATTGGTGATCGTCCACCGCGCCCAGGTAAGGGAGTCCATCACTGGTTTCAACCACTTGTCCGGACCAGCAGTACTCGATCCTTGCTTTCGGTATCCAATCGGAAAACTCAGCACAAAGTCGGTTTAGGCTATCCCTTTCGTCAGCCTGACCGGTTTTATGATCTTTGCCTCCAAAAACTGCCAAATCGTATCCATTTTTCCGCTCCACACGTAGATAAGAGTAAGGATCTCCTGTGTCCCAATACAAGCCCCCCACAATTAATCCCGCAGGAATCCGCGCACTCAATGCGTAGCTGGTATAAAGCGAAAGCTTAGTTTGGAAGAGTGCTGCTCCCCATGTGCTCGCCAAGCCGGTAATGGGCGTGTGGGTAGCGACGATAATATCGCGGCAGCTCACCACGTGCTTCCCTACTCGAACGCCTACGGGATCTTGGCTGATTTCATGGGCATCGGTCTGCTCAAAAACATAGGATCCATTGCCTTCGAGGCGAGAGACCAAGGTAGCCAAATAGCGTCGCGGATGGAAAAGTGCTTGATTCGGAAACGCCAGGCCGGGAACACCAGATCCCAAAACATCTTCCCTCAGGGAACATTCGATGCCATGAGCCGATGCCACTGCCAGATCGGCGGCGAAATCATCATTTTTTCCGATCGGNNTGAAGAGTTCCTGAGACTCTTACGAAATCGCAATCGATAGCTTCTTCCACCACGAGCTTTTCAATCTGCTCGATAGCCGCCATCCCAGCATCCCAAACGGTTTTTACGACCTCTCCGCCGAAATTCTTTTCTATTTCTGAGAGCCGGAGATCCACCGCAGCGGTAAGGTGCGCAGTCGTGTGCCCGGTATCCGCTAAAGCACACCGTTGCCTCTCGAGAAGCGCCACCGTCTTGCCTGCCTTTTTAAGGAGCNNAGGAGATAGGCTGCGGTAATCCCGGTGATGCCTCCCCCAATTATCACAACATCCACAGACAAATTTCTATCGAGCGGCCGAAACTCGGGCATAGGAGCTGACGAGATCCAAAAAGAGGAGGAGTTCATATGAAGAAGAGATGTGCTCTCTCTAACGATTTCAGCCTGCTGGCCCGCACAACAGGGCTCGGAAAGCACACGCCTAGGGAAAGAGAGACGGATCGACGACACCCAGAAAGGTTCCCGTAGAGACGAATCTATTGTTGGGAAGACCCAGGAGGAGGCGCGATGATTCCGATGGGAGGAAATCCAGAACAGTTTCGTTTGTTCCATCCACTCGCCGCGTGCATGAGTGAACCTACAGAAAAANNTTGTTTTGGCAGCTATGTCTGGGAGCCGCACTTAATTAAGAGCGGCTCATGGTCGAGGATTGGACGTCTGCCGATCCATTCCTTCCCGAAGGGCCTGGATAAAAGCGTTTCTCAGTAAGTTCTCCAACGTCGTCCAGACGTCAACCTGCGTGTCTTCAAAATTTCCTGAGAAGGGCGCCCGTGTAGCGATCTGTCCTCGTTCATTTTTGAGTACCGTCTTCGCCACCGATGCAACCTTCACTGTGGCACGTTGAAGAAAACTTTTTTCTGGATCAGGAACCGCTTTAAAATCGAGATCCTTGAAGAAGGGTTTGGTATACCCCTCGTAATGACCGCCTCTCGCCTGAATNNCTGTAAAGCTCGAAAACCCCCGAGCTCACATCGATCAGGGCATACTTGACGAGAAAATCGTGAATGTGCGGTAAAGACAGTTTGGTAACCTCAAACTGAGCCTCGAAGGTGGGCAGTTTTTGCGCAGAGTCGACCCGTGCGTCCAGCCTAACATCACCGGTTCCACCTAAACGGGCAGTCATTGTGACGATCGCAGGAAGCGGTTCAGCCTCATTCGGCTGGTTCGAGAATCCATCGATAGACAGACGAATCTGATCTATAGTAAGGCTTACTTCCTGAGGATCACTGCGATCATCGAACCGAACCTGGGAATTTTCTACTTTCAAACGGCGCAACTCCATGGGGAACTCCGAAGACAGGACCTTTTGCCAAGCTCTAATGATCGGCTGGGCGAGTTTCTCGGCCTTTTCCTTTTCGTCACGCACGGTTTCCGCTCGTTTAACCATGACCACGTTGGCTCCACTGACGATCCCTTCGCCACCTAGCCGACCTCTGATAAAGGAGCCCCAAGCAAGCGACAAACGTCCCTGAGCAACACCTACTACTGTTCCATCCTCTGGATACTGGCGATCAGACAATTCCAAATTCTTCACGAAAATAGAGCCCCGCGACAAAGCCAACGTTACCGATTCCACCGAACCTGAAAATTGAGGCATGGCCTGCAGTTTTCGATTGGCCACGCGAGTCAACCAAGGTGATAGCACCGCTGGGAGGACAACAAGCACACCGACAACAATTACAAAAACCCAAAGAAGTAATTTCGGAACTCGTCTCATCGTCTTCCCTTCATTCGACTAGCTTCCTACCGTCGTTCCTCCCATGATCGGCAGAACAATCCCCGTGATATAGGAGGAATCGGCTTCCGAGGCTAGGAACACGTAAGCGGGCGAAAGCTCCTCGGGTTGTGCCGGCCGCTTGAGCGGGGTTTTCCGCCCAAACTCTGACACCTCTTGGCGTGTGCGTCCACGATCCGACGGATTCAAGGGAGTCCAAACGGGTCCCGGTGCGACCGCATTGATACGGGCCCCCTTTTCGATGAGCTCTTCAGCCAGCGTCTTCACAAGCGCATTCAGTGCACCCTTCGTAGAGGCATAGTCCTGAAGTCCTTTCGATCCCAAAAGTCCGGTTTCTGAGCTGGTAACTATGATTGACGAACCGGGCAAAAGGTGGGGAATTGCTGACTGAACCAACCGGATACACGCGAACAAATTGGTCTCATACGTGTGATAGAGCTCTTTTTCCGTGAGGTTGAGAATACTCTCCTTATGGTTTTGGTATGCAGCATTGGACACGAGAATATCGAGGCGACCGAGTTTCCGAACGGTTTGTTTGACTAAATCCGCGGCGGTTTTCCGAACAGTTAGATCCCCTGGCAGCAAAAGGCACCGTCGCCCCACCGCTTCCACTGCTAAACGAGTTTTTTCGGCATCAGAACGTTCTTGAGGCAAGAAGTTGATCGCCACATCCGCACCCTCGCGAGCATACAAGTACGCGACAGCGCGACCAATTCCTGAGTCACCGCCCGTAATCAGTGCCACCTTCCCTTCGAGCTTGTTGGCCGCATGGTAGTTGACAGCTTGATACGCGGGGAGNNCGCTGTTTCTGCCGAGGGAAAGGCGGTTTTAACTGCTCCCCGTAGCTTTGAAACTTCATACGTGAGTTGGCTGAGCCCCTCTTCGCTGGTTTTTGCTTCGACATAGAGCTCGATAGTGCATGCCACTGTCACTTCGTTCCGCAGGGTATCCCCTCGCTTGCGCATCGGAAACCATACCTAGTCCTATGGTTGGAGGTCAGGATTGAAGCCCCATTAACCTGAACGGCGTCCTGCTAGACGAATAGAGGCCGTAAGATTTACCCGCTCGTTAAAGTACCCGTCACCCGCGCAAACGCTTCGTATTGACTCTTTTCAGACTGCTGCGAGCCTCATGGAGTGACTACGCAAAGCTCGGCGGCCCCAGCCTTCTCTGCTCAAGCCCAAACAACTCATCGCGTCTTAGTCGCTGACGACGACAGTTTGAGTCGGCTTACGCTTAGCCAGTTTTTAAACCATCATGGTTTTGCATGCACCGCAGTCGAATCTGGTGCCGAGGCCCTGCATCTGCTCCAGTCCTCCGAGTTTGATGTGATCATTGCCGACATCAACATGGAGGGAAACTTCCAGTTGGAACTGGTTCGAACGCTTCGCCAGCACGGAAATAGTTGTCCGATCATTCTGATCACCGGAAATCCCTCTGTTCAGACCGCGACGTCATCGATAAGTCTTAACGTGGCAGCGTATCTGACTAAGCCGATTGACCATCAACAGCTCATTTCCATTACGCGACTGGAATGTGAAAGGGCCAGTATTCTGCGGTTGCTTAGCAGCCTTCGTTCGCGTCAAGACCACGCTCTTGGTCAGCTTCGCTCAGTGGAAACGGCGTTCACTCGGGCCCGTGGTCGGGAGGCGATGGACGCCCTTCAAGTCTATCTCTCTCTATCGTTCGAACAAATGGTGACCACCCTGATCGATCTGAAGGCCATGCTCGGTTACATCACCGATAACCACGTCGATTCAGGCAGACAGCCATGGAGCGCGACACCTCCCGTGGTGTTAGTGGCAGCTATTCAGGAGACCATCCAGGTGCTGGAACGCACACGCTCATCCTTCAAATCGCAAGAACTGGGATCGCTGAGAAAAAAGCTTGAGGAGCTTTTGCNNTTTGGCTTCAAAATCGCATGTATATAGCCTTTCAGTACGTGGCTATCACCTCAGTGGACGTTTGTATCCAGCACTACCTACAAGTTACGGCTAAATCTTAGGCAAGGGGAGACGATGGACTAGCCCAGCAGATGGCATCGTGGAATCGCTACGATGCCCTCCTTTTCGGGCAGATTTTGGATCTGCAAGAAGAAGGCACAGCTTCCTGGCGGAGCTGTGCTTTCTTCGTTTCCCGAGGAAGAACTGCCCATCATCAACCTCAACATGACTACAAACTCCGGCTTCTATTCCAGACTGGTCAGAATCCTCCTCCTACTCTTAACGCTGAGGATTGGTCTCCACGCCGACAGCACCTCCAG
>DKKJ01000123.1 GCA_002455175.1 Opitutaceae bacterium UBA6669 | reverse complement strand
GCCGCTTTCACGCTGGCCCCATACTCCTGGAACAACGTCGCGTTCATCGGGTACAGGCATTTAACCCACATTTTAACGTGAAGGTGGGGAGCTTGCGGGAAAACGAGGAAAGCAGGACCAGCATGTATTAGTTTGAACTAGGTCGGTTTTTGTCCGAAAACGAGTGCGCCAACGATGCGTGATGAGGGGTAGGAAACTTGGGGGGNNTGGGGGGAGGAACGACGCGCTAGGCGCTCCCGCGAACCACGAGTTCAACGGGGATGCTCTCGTGCCGTGCGACGGAGAAGCGCTTTTCTTTGGGGAGGGTAATTTGCTCGACCAGCATCCGAGCAGCAGCCCGGCCAATGCCGGTGAAGTCCTGGCGGATGGTCGTCAGTGCGGGGGAGCTTAAATCGCAGATCGAAAGGTCGTCGAAGCCGACCACCCGCAGATCTTCGGGAACGCGTTTACCCCGTTCGCGCGCGTGACGGACACCGCGGAACGCTTGAAAATCGTTCGTGAAGAAAATCCCGTGTGGAGGTGAGGAGAGGCCAATCCAGCGATCGACTTTTTCCTCGATCCGTTCGTCACGTGGGTCGACTTGGCAAACGAGATTAAAGTCCACGGGCAGTTGGTGGTCTCCCATGGCCCGAAGAAAGCCCTCGTAGCGGTCTTGAACGCCACTCACGGGAGTACTGACGCAGGCGATACGCGAGCACCCGGCTTTGATCAAATGTTCTGTTGCGAGGTNNCCACCGCGAAAGTTATCAGCCCACACCGACCAACAGGGGAACTGTCCGGGCGCACGGTCGATGAATACCAGGGGGTAACCGTCCAGCATCATCTGGAGGAGGGGGCGAAACGACGGTGGATTAAGACTCGGGAAGATAATCGCCCCGTCATAGCCTTCGGCCGAGAGCCGGTTGATTTGCTCCTGCTCTAACGGGTCGTTCTCGTCGTAGTGGAAAATATCCACGGTCGACTTCGATTGCGTCATGACTTCTTGGACGCCGGCCGAGAGTCGCGATGAGCTTTCGTTGAGATTGGGAAGCACGAGCGCGACCTGCAGTTGCGAAGGGTCATTGCCTACCACGAAGGTCCCGCGGGCTGACTCCGTGGCGACCACGCGACTGTCTTCGAGCGTGCGCAGGGCCTGGCGCAAGGTGAGGTGGTTTACCCCCATTGACTTCGCTAGCAATTTTATCCCGGGAAGCTTTTGTCCGGCTACAAACTCGCCCGCAGCGATTCTCGCTTTAAGGTGGTCAGCAATCTGTTCGTAAACAGGGATTTGTCCGTTACGAACGAGGGTAAGCTTAGGTGCAGCCATGAGAAGGGGTCAGGAACCGTGGTATGTGACATATGTCAGCGACTAGGTCGGTCAAGGCTTTTCCTTTTTGTCGTCCCGGAGTCTATAAATCGATTTTAACGTAAAAAGTTAATTTATAGCAGTTAATAAATATCAGGTCGGAGGGACATGCCGACCCGTGGCCGGACTGCCTTGACAAGGCTAAACCCTCTATCCGATATAGGTCGGTATGATTCCGCCCCGAATCTCTGGCCCCGCGTGGGCCTCTGGCTTGTTGGTCGCCGCGGCCTTAGCCGCTTCTAACGCCTCAAAAAGGTGACGGACGTGTGGTTTTATGGACACTCTTGATTCCGCCTATCGAGCGAAGCGAAGCCCGTTTTCGGTGGGTGCGGCCGTTTCTGTGAGACTCAGCTGTTCATCGTAAAACCAGCTTGGTTGTTTCTGCCGGTGATCTGGAGACACGTACATTTCTTGCTGGCTTGGACTCTCCTGGTAATCACTGGAGAGAATTGCGTGGGTGCGCCCATGGTGGTTACGTCTCTACCGCCAGTCTCGCTGCGTGAGACCGTGGTAGAGTCACCGTTTCACGCTCTCGATCAAACGCCTGACTTTAGGATTTTGGGGAGCGTGCGTGATGATTCGATTTCGCGGGTGTGGCTGCGAGTCACAGACGGACGCGGAGTGAGCCATACGACGTGGACGAGGGTGGAGAATCGCAAATTCTCCGCTGCATTCCCTCGAGATTTTTCCGGGGCGGCTCCGTTGGTCGCAGCGGCCTATTTTCTGGATGCGGGGCTCTATGAGCAGGCGCCAGCTCAGGTGCGTGCTGAGGCGGTGGTCCTTGTTTACTCGTCGAGTCCCTCCCAGGTGCCTGATTTGCCCACAGCGTTTACCACGAATCTCCGGGGAGATAACGGAGGAGTGGATGCCGATTCACCCGAGTGGGGCAGGGTCCGTTCGCTACTCAATCTTTATTATCAAAGTCGCAGCGCCACGTTGGCAGGAATTGCTCGCTCTGATTTTGATCTCGCGCGTCCAGCCGATCTCATCGCTTTCAAGCGCAGTCTGNNTGACTGGGGTACGCCGCTGGGTCGACGTGTCGCGCGATCGTTCTGGCAGGCGGTTTGGGACACGTGGTTCGGTCCCTCCAATAGCAGCGAAGATCCGCTAGGTTCCGAGGTGTATCCTGCTTTTACCTTCGCCAACGATACCGCTGATCTCCTCGTGGCCCATCTTCGCCGCTGGCAGTTGTCGCCTGTGACGAGGGATCCGGCGGAAGATGACCTAGCGGTCATTTGCAACGAGGTGCTCTCCAACCTCGTGGCTTTGCAGCGCACGGAGGATGATGCGGCGCCGGTTCAGCGGGGAGTCGAAGGTGCGGGGGCATTTTATTATGGGATGTTTTCGAACGGGAAGCTGATGCTCGACGGAACAGGGTGGTTTGCCGATCCCCAGCGGCGTGATCATCGTCGCGGCGGCGTTTTTTTGGGCCGCTCGCTCTGGGCATTAGGTGAAGCCTTGGCGCGACCGCTTCCGGGGATGGACGAGACGCAGGTTCGCCAGGCCTTTATCCTTGGAGTGCGTTGGGGGTTCGGTGGGGCGAGAGACTATTCTGACGAAGGGCAGCCCTACGTCAGAGTCGTTCAGGCGAGCCATGGGTCAGAGTCGCCCCGTCTGCTCTGGCGGAGTGTGGGCGAGCATGCGTACCTGCTTTTGGGACTCCTAGCAGCGTGTGAACGGGCGGAGTTGGCCGCTTCGACGGTTTTTGCGCCGGGGGAAGCGGGCTATTCGCAGCGGCAGACGGTGGCTGATGTGGCGCACTCGGCGCTTGAAGCGCTCACGGACGTCGTGCTGCCGGAGGGGTATTGGTCCACCTTTGCGGACGTGGATGCAACGGCGGTGGAGGCACTGGCCAAAGGTGCTTCCGTGTTTGCCTATTCTCCTTTGGCGAAGCGCTGGCGAGAAACGGCGGTGCGCGTAGCCGCGGGTTGGTTACAGGCCCGACCGGCGCCTGAAGACTATCGGGGTCCGGTAATCCTTCCGATTGGGCGGCGCGTGCCGGAGGACAGCACCGTGCTGCGTTATCGGGCACACCGCTCCACCTCTACACATCTGACTTATTTCCATGCCGGGTTGTGGATGCAGGCTCTGGCGGAATTGGAGACTCTCACGGGAGATCCGCAGTATCGACGCCGATTGGAGGAAGTGGCAGGCTACTT
>DKKJ01000366.1:327-6599 GCA_002455175.1 Opitutaceae bacterium UBA6669 | reverse complement strand
GCTCCACTAAAACCTTCTTCATGGAGCGATCCAATTTTAATCTCGACCTGCTGTCGCTCCCTCAAGCTGCGTAGCCTATGTGTCGATAGCTTTTTCAACCGGCAGGGTCTTTGGTTCAGGACCCAAAGCGCTCTGACGGTTGTTTCATAGTGTGTGTTTGTGTGGCTNNAGGAGTGCAGCGTCGTCTTCTTTTCTTCAGCATGTGGTTCGTTACCCGACTCTTCTCTAGCGAGATGACTCCGGTAAAAGGCGTTCTGATTTTTTCCGATGGCAATCGAGTGACGGGACATTTGACCGAAAGCGGGGTTTTTGAATCCGATCGCTTTGGAGTGATTCCTTACTCGGATCGTGAGGCGCATTTTGAGCCCGAGAGAAGTGTACCGGCCGGGGATACTCCGACAGTTCTAAAGGAGCGCGTCGCCGCCGAGAGTAAGGTCCTCAGTGATCTACCTCTTCCCGGAAAGCGCCGCTGGCTTGACCCCTGGCGGATCAATCTTGCCGGGTTTTTTGACAAGACTCTCGAGGATGGAGTGAGACGTCATGTTAACAATGCATCGCTACGAATTGAGCGACCGCATGATGGCAAGGATCAGTGGCAGTCGGAAGCCCACTATGAATTTGTTCGGAAGGACGGGAAAATCGACAAACGCCGTGCCACCCTGCAAGGCGACTGGCGGCACGATCTTTCAGCACGTTGGTTCACTCTTTACCGGCCGTACGGTGAATACGACGGTTCCAATTTGAACCACGAGTTGGCAGCGGTCTTTGGACGTAGTCGCCTGAATTATCTGCTCACTCAACAACAAGCGGGCGTGGGTATTCGGCTAATAAATCGTGCTGGATTCAAGTCGATGGTCGCGGCGAACTGGAGTTGGTTTTACGTCCGTATCTTTCACTTGGGAGACGGCGATATCGATGCGCCTTCCGTCATGATTGAAAATGAGGTGACGCTTCCATTCGGATTCGAGTTCAAGCAGACCGGTCAAGTTTACTACAATCGAGATACGGATGCACCGGGTTGGGAGAATCGCATGGATTTGACCAAGCGATTTGGTGAGTACCTACATCTCACGCTGCGACACGAGTACCGACGTGATTATCCTGCGGTGAACTCTAATCCGATCGACCGCATCCGACTCCTTTTCGGAGTGAACAACTGAGTGAGGTTCCGTGGGGATTCTTTGTCTGAGGACAGAGGCACGGAATTGAGTTTGAGTCTGCGGTGTCGGCGGGACAGAGAGAAAAGATGACCTTTCCACCGGTTCCCGCAGGCTACTGCGACCGCATGCCACCGCATGCGGAAGCCGTCGATCTGGTTGTGGCGGGGATGGACGTTCGAAACCGAGAGATTTTGTTATCGCCAGATGCCGCTCAGCGATGGGCAGGGATGGAGCGGGAGGCGCGGGCAGGAGGGGTGATCTTGCTCCTGCTGTCTGGGTATCGAAGTCACGCCTACCAAGCTAAGATCATTGAAAGAAAGGTGCGGGCCGGCCAGAGCTGGGAGGACATTCTGCGCGTGAGTGCCTATCCGGGACATAGTGAGCATCACACGGGACGGGCCATCGATGTGGGAACACCGGAATGTCCGCCATTGACGGAGCTATTCGCAGAAACCCAGGCGTTCCGCTGGATGCAGGCGCACGCGTTTCGCTATCAATTTTACCTCTCGTATCCCGTCGGCAATAATGCCGGAGTAATCTATGAGCCCTGGCATTGGTATCTCCGCGAGGAGCGCCCGCAGACCTGATTTCCCAGTGGTTCGCCGGTGAGGATCGATCTAAACCAGTTCGCTGGATTTTCTGGGGGACAGCGGTCGTTGGACAGAAGCTAGCAATTCGCCGATGCGAATGGGCTTGCGCAGGACCTCGGCAGCGCCGAGCAATCGGAGTTCGTCCAAAATCGCAGTGGTGATATGACCACTCAGGACAACGACGGGGATAGCGATGGCATCGCGCGCAAGCGCAGCGAGGAGATCACGTCCACCGAGGTTAGGCATGTTGAGGTCGGTGACCACTAAATCATAGGCGGAAGGATCTAAGCGGATCAGGGCTAAAGCGGCGGAACCGTCTGTGGCACAGGTGACCTGATGCCCCGCGCGTTTCATTCCTAACGTGAGCGCGCGTGATACCATATCATCGTCCTCTGCGAGCAGGATGCGCTTTCCCGGTTGATCCGAAGCGGGGAGGGAAAGCGGCGTGGGTACCCGGGCGATCACCTGAGGCTGTTTGGGGCTAGGGAAATAGACGCGGAACGTGCTGCCTTCACCCGGCGTGCTGTCGAATTCGATCCAGCCACCCACCGCCTGGACGGCTTTACGGGTGATCGCCAAGCCAAGACCATTGCCGTGTCCCGAGGCTTTGGTCGTAAAGAATGGCTCGAAGATCCGCTCACGAATGGACTCGTTCATACCACATCCAGTATCGCTGATCTCGATACATTGGCAGGAACGCGGAGGAGATCCCGAAACACCGGCTCCGATGCGTTGGGCTGCCATAAGCGTGGAAGTGGAAATACGGATCAACGGCTTCCAGCCTGAAGGAGGGTTGCTCAGNNTCAACCGTCGGGAGGAGGGGCAACTGGGGCAGATCTGGGGCTAGCAGCACGATCAGGCGCAAACGCGGATCGAGAGATCGCCGCAGCAGTTCTACCGTGTCGTGAACTTGAGGATTGAGGAGTTGCCACGTAGGGGATTCCTGGTCGGTGGCGCGTCCCAGAGTCAGAATGCGTTGGCTTAATCCTGCTGCCTGGGTGAAGGCTTCACGAATTGGCTTCACCTGGTCAAGGATCGCGGTGTCGTCGCGACTCGAGTTCTCCAGTAGATCGAGGTGAATGATGGCCGGGGTAAAGAGGTGGTTCAGTTCCTGAGCGAGGCCGCAGGCCAGCTGCCCCATCGAGTCCAGNNGACCAAGGGGGTATGGTGCCATTCACAAAGCCGACGCTGTCCGTCGCCGCGGATATGGACATGCTCCATGTGCCGCTTGCCGCGTCCGAGCAGTAATTCACGCCAGGAAATTTCGGCTTGGTGTCTTTCGGTGGGCGGGAAGAGCAGGTCGAGTCCATTTCGCCCCATCGCATCTTCGGCCGACAGGTTAAAGATGGATTCGACCGCGGGATTCCATGCCTTGATAATGAAGCTCGGATCCCATTCGACCACGCCTAACGGAGTTTGGCGGATGTGTAGGGCGAGACTGTTCTCCGAGAGACGACGAGCAGCATCGGCCTCCACGCGAGCCGTGATATCGAGATTGGTACCGACGATACCTACGATCCCGTCTCCGGCGCGTACCGGTGCAATGATCCCGTGGAAATGTCGAAGAGTAGGGCCTTCGCCCTGAGTATAGGTGTGGTTGATGGTTTCCCCGGAAAACGCACGTCGGCAATGGACTTCCCAGTTGGCCAGGGTTTCGGGTGGGATTAGGCCGCCGCACTCGGAGAGTGTTTTCCCGAGATAGTCGTGGCCGCGAGCGGCGCGGGCAAAGCGGTTAAAAAGCCAGAAACGCCCGATTTCGTCCATGGCCCAGCACTCGAAGGGAAGACTGTCGAAATAAGCTTGGAAACGCTGCTCGCTGGCGCTCGCGGCCGTTTTGAGAATGGAAAGGGAGTGGAGGGTAACCGCGACCCAGGTGCCGGCGCCGACGACCACTAGGAGGGCGATTCCACTGATCCACTGCCAGCGGCTTTTGGCGACGGCGGAGTTCCAACGCGTGGCGTCGTATTCGAGTCCTAACACACCCGTGACTTCGCCCTGTTGGTTACGAATCGGGGCGTACGCGTTGACCCAGCTGCCGACGTCATCGTGTTGAACGCGAGGATCCACCAAGGCTTCCCCTGAGAATACCCGGCGAAGTTCTTCACTCAGATTGGCGTAAGGCTTGCCGAGGATGCTGCGACGATCGTGGCTGCGCTCCGCTCGGCGATGATGGGGATGTTCGTTATCAGAGTCTACCAGGAGAATCACTCTCCCGTTCTCGGTTTTCCCCCAGGTGTAGAGGTCTAAGATTTCCGGGTTCAGCCGCAGCCAGCGTTTCTGNNAGCCTCGATGATTCCTTGGAAGATAGGATCGTCAGCGCGAGAATCGGGTTCGATTTGTTCGTGATGCAGCAGCTCGATTTCTCTCGCGTACGTCGGAGCCAGAAAGCTGAGGGAGGAACGCAGGCGTTCCCATTCGTTCTTCTCTGCATGGCGCGTGACGAAGAACCCAAGAGTCAGGATCACGCCGAGGACAGTCCAAGCGATGCGCGGAGACGCTTGTGGGTGGCGGCGGCGCAACCAGGTTTGTACCCCGAAAAGAAAGGCGATACAGACGCAACAGAAAACTGGATACTCAAGAGCAGCCATGGCCCTAGCGCTTACCCCATCCGATACTGATCCGTGCGATCCGGTGTTTTCAGCGTGAGCGTGGCGTGAGAGAGCTCCAGGTGAACGGTGCGGTTCACGTTGCCCCCCAGATCCTCTCCGCAAACGGGAATTTGGTAGACCGCGAGAATTTTCTTCACCGCGGCGGCATTNNTGGCAGATTTCTCAGGGGAGATGAGAGAGTCCGGCAGCATGATGTGCAGAATGCCTCCGGCACGAGTGATGGGATCGAACGCAATCACTCCGACGCATGAGCCCAACGCATAGGTGCTCAGAGTGACCTGAGGGTTGTTGGAAACCGCAAGGTCACCTACTCCAATCACCACCCGTTGCGCAAACAGCGCCGATACTGTGGGGGCTCCGGGCATAACTAGGGCGTCGCTCCTTCGACCGGAAGAAGAGAGGGGGGCGCAGGTAGCAAGAAAGGGACGAGGGCGTCCATCTCCACTTATACGGTTTTCCCTCGTTCAACTTGAGGGTCGAAACTGATTTTAAGTCGGACGAACCGCTGCAGAATTCGCCCTATTCCAAGTGCTTCTGCTCATACGGCAAGCATTTGGCCAACGAGTTGCGGTCTAGGTATAGACGAGTAGCCGCTGGCTGATGGGATTCATCAAATTGTGATTCCGGATCTTCGAAATGGTGCTGGCGTTGAGGACCTGGCCTTCACCCACGAGCAGGAGTCCGTGGGGACTATAGAGCCCATTGGCCAAGACCATGCCGGGTTGGAGTTCCTCAAGGAGAACCTCGCTGACCTGCCGGGGGAGTTGGAGTAAATGGGTGACTTTTAGGAAAAGTCGAACGGCCTCAGGGTCCAACGCGCTGCCGGACTGACTCAAAACGGACTCAATGGCCTGATCTTTGGGCAATCCAGATTCAACGAACCACACGGCCACTGCTAAGCAACGTGCGGTCCAGGGAATAGATTCCCGAGAGAGACCGTCAGGAAAGCCAGTCCCATCAAAGCGCTCATGGTGTGCTCGAATGGTCTCGCCCACTTCGGGCCGACTATCGACGTACGAGGCCAGAGTTTGGCTGTAGATCGGATGGCTGTGGATGGTGAGACGATCCGGTTCGCTCAACCGCGCTGGCTGTGTCCGGAAAAGGCGAACGGTGTCACGAGGAATGCCGATGAGACCGAGGTCACACAGCCAGGCACTTGCTTTGAGGACGTGACGCTGCTGATCCGTGAAATGCTCGGTCTCCGCCATTTTGCGCGCGATCTCGACCATGGCCTTGGTCTGACCTGCCAAAAAAGGATCGTAGGTGCTGAGGATCCGACTGCACAGCTCCAGAGAGCGGTCGTAGCTGGTCTCCAGTTCTCGGTTCACCGTGGCCAGAGAGGCTTTCTGGTCTTCCAAGCTCTTCACTTGGGCAGCCAAGGCGCTATTGGCCACACTGAGCTGCTCGTTGAGACGGCGGCTTTCTTCGGTCAGGCGCTGGTTTTCTGCCACCAGTTGGTAACGGGAAATCGCATTCTTTACCGTCGCCGTTAGTTCTTCGCGAAGCCAGGGCTTGGCAACAAAGCGGAAGATCTCACCCTTGTTAATGGCGTCGACAATCGTTGGCAGAGAGAGGACCGCCGTGATGAGGATCCGCGAAGCGAGGGGATTTAGCTTTTTTGACTCAATTAAGAAGTCCAACCCCATCATTTCCGGCATTCGCTGATCGGAAATGATAACCGCAAACTGTTGCGTCTTAAGAACCTCTAACGCCTTCAGCGGATTGGTACAGGCGACGACGTGGTACTTCTCGCGCTCGAGGGTTTCCTTAAGGGCGGCGAGAACGATGGGTTCGTCATCGACAATAAGGAGCGAAGGAGGGGCTGAGGAATTGGCAGGCGTCATGAGAGACGGAGCAATTTCGCAAGAGCGTCAGCCGCGTCGGCGTCTTTCATGCCAAAACTGACGAAGAGG
>DKKJ01000366.1:0-209 GCA_002455175.1 Opitutaceae bacterium UBA6669 | reverse complement strand
CGAATCGTTCGCGGAATTGCCGCTGTTCCCGGTAGGACAGGGAGCGACTTGTCGAGGTCAACCAAAGGCAAGAGAATGACGATTTCCGTGCCCCGGCCGACCACACTTCGTGCGCCGATGTAGCCGCCGCAGCTTTCTGCAAAGAGTTGGGCGTGATATAGCCCGAGCCCAGCGCCACGAGAGGCGTCTTTGGTGGTGAAGAAGGGATC
>DKKJ01000351.1:26097-26273 GCA_002455175.1 Opitutaceae bacterium UBA6669 | reverse complement strand
GACGTTCGGGTTTGCCGGCGGGCGTGAAGACACGTGGGAGCCCGACCAGGATGTCTATTGGGGTCGTGAAACCACCTGGCTAGGTGGCGACATCCGTTACGCTCAGGGCTCCGAGGGCGTGGAAAAACCAGGCGGCGTGGTCGTCTCCGATGACGATGCAGACGGCAAAATCCACA
>DKKJ01000351.1:18659-26072 GCA_002455175.1 Opitutaceae bacterium UBA6669 | reverse complement strand
GCATGTGGGACCTGAACCCGAAGCCGACGCTCTGGAAGCTCAGGGTTTGGGTTGGAAAAACAGTTTTGGTTCCGGCAAGGGTGGCGACAGCATCACCAGTGGCTTGGAAGTCACTTGGACCACGACGCCGACTCGCTGGAGCAACAACTTCTTCGAGAACCTTTTCAAATTTGAGTGGGAGCTCACCAAGAGCCCCGCTGGGGCCCAGCAGTGGAAGCCAAAGAACAATGGTGGCGAGGGCACGGTTCCGCATGCGCATGACGCATCCAAACGTATTGCGCCCTCGATGCTCACCACCGACTTGGCTTTAAGGGTCGATCCGGCCTACGAGAAGATTTCTCGCCGCTTCCTCGCGAACCCCGACCAGTTTGCGGACGCGTTTGCCCGTGCCTGNNCGCTTTTTTGAAAACCCGGATGAGTTTGCTGATGCATTTGCCCGTGCCTGGTTCAAGCTTACCCATCGCGATATGGGCCCACGCGCGCGCTATCTGGGGTCTGAAGTGCCAGCCGAGGAGCTCATCTGGCAGGATCCGATTCCGGCCGTTAAGCACGCGCTGATCGACGCCCAGGACATTGCGGCGCTGAAGAGCAAAGTCCTCGCATCCGGATTGACGGTTTCCCAGCTGGTTTCCACCGCGTGGGCCTCGGCTTCCACCTTCCGCGGATCGGACAAGCGTGGAGGAGCCAATGGTGGCCGTATTCGTCTGGCTCCACAAAAAGACTGGGCCGTCAATCAGCCTGCGCAATTGGCAAAAGTTCTCCAGGTGCTGGAGGGTATCCAGCAATCGTTCAACCAAAGCGCATCCGGCGGTAAGCAGGTTTCTCTCGCCGATTTGATCGTTCTTGCTGGCAGCGCAGGCGTGGAGCAAGCAGCGAAAAACGCGGGGCAGGATGTGACGGTTCCGTTCACACCCGGCCGCGCGGATGCTTCTGCTGAACAGACCGACATCGAATCCTTCGCTGTGCTCGAACCCGTCGCCGACGGATTCCGCAACTTCCTCAAGGGTCCGTCGCGCGTGCCGGCCGAGGAACGGCTGCTCGACAAGGCGCAGCTGCTGGNNACCGACATCGAATCCTTCTCCGTGCTCGAGCCTTATGCCGATGGCTTCCGCAATTACCTCAAGGCCAAGTACCGTGTGCCCGCTGAAGCGATGCTCATCGACAGGGCGCAGCTTCTTACTCTCACAGCGCCTGAAATGACGGTGCTGGTGGGCGGTATGCGCGTGCTCAATACGAATGCGGGGGGTGACCGCCATGGAATTTTCACGAAACGCCCCGAAGCGTTGACGAACGATTTCTTCGTCAACTTGCTCGACATGCGAACCGAGTGGAAAGCGGTGGCTCGTGACGGTTCGCTCTTCGAAGGACGTGATCGCAAGAGTGGGGAAGTCAAATGGACCGGCACCCGTTTCGATCTGGTCTTCGGGTCAAACTCGATCCTTCGCGCCGTTGCTNNGTGATGAACCTCGACCGTTTCGATCTCGTCGCGAATTAAACGAACGAATCTCTGAAAACGTAAAAGATGCGCTGCTGACCGTAGTGCATCTCTCCCTCCGCAAGCCCCGCGTGGAGCACTTCCGCCGGGGCTTTCTTGCGCCCCGATCACGCAGATCAACGCGCCCTCATTGGCCTTGTACGCGCACGCATCCTCGTACCCAAACGTTAAAGGTTGTCCGCCAACTCCGAGTGCGAAGCCGTTCTTTTAGGCAGTCCGAAAATTTCGACTCGACCGACTTTGTCTAAAGGGTTGCTCGACTACTCGGCGCGGCAGGGGAACGTAAGGATCAACGTGGCGAGGAGTAAACGAGGAGTTCATGGCTGCGTGGTCGCCAGCATTCTGGGTTAGGGGTCCGTGAAAGTAGGGGAGAGCTGACGGTGGTCTGACACGGGTCAGCTAATTAGCGAGGTCAAGCGAGGCCTTTAAGCCCATTTGAATAGGCACCTCCCTGGCGGGTGAGATCGATCCGTCGGTCGGCATTTAGTCGTCGCCACTAAAAAGGGGAGTGTGGCTCTGGTGGAATCAGGCAGTGATCAGCTGGCTCATTCGGCGCTCCGTGTCCAAGCCTCTTGCATGACCATGGGCCAGGCCGCCGGTGTGACGGCCGCGCTTGCCGTAAAGGCAGCGATCACACCGCGGCAAGTTTCCGTCGCGGACATTCGCCGCGAACTCGCAACGCGCGGCGCCATTGTCCCAAAAACAGCGTAAACTCCATTCGTGACATGCGCGCATGTTAGCCCGACACACTGCATCGTGCCGTTCCGCAGCTTTGCGAAGGCCCTTCGTGTTTGGAGTTCTGCCTTCAGGCAGTCTGCAATCGTGAAGGAAGCCAGATCCGCATCGAAGGGGGAGTCCGTGTGTGCGGAGGTAGGCACGCTCGGTCTCTCGCGCCCTAGCGCATAATCGCTCAATGCCATCGGGTCATTCCTCGATAGACCGGTGGGGAAGAAGCGCAGCAAAGTGAAATTCTGACGGACCGAATTTTGCGCCCTCGACCCGACTTTCCTAAGCAGCTTTTTCCACGCCACCCTCGGGCCAATCTATCGGCGTGACCTTCCTCTCGTCGGGGCTCTTTTACCTTATCCCTAGCTTTCGCCTCTCGCGAGTGATTAATCCCATTTTATGAATGACTCCCCTGTTTCCGGAGGAAAACGAGCCCATGGCATTCTCTGTTTGAGTATGGCCGCACTTCTTTCCGTATCCAACGTTTTGGCACAACGAACGGAGCAGTCGAATCCTGCGGCCTCGCCGTCTACGGAGTCTCGAACTGCTCCCTTGGTGGAAAGCGCTACGGGTGCGGCTTCACTGGAGGACAGGCCGGTGGAACTTTCTGTTTTCCAAGTGACATCCGAACGCGATGAAGGCTATCGCGCCACCCAGACGATGTCGGGGACGCGCCTCAATACGAGGCTGGAGGACCTCGCCGCCCCGATATCTGTGGTCACCAAACAACAACTCGCGGACACCGCTTCCGCCGACATCAACGATGTTTTCAAGTACGAGCTCAGCACTGAAGGCACCTCGCAGTACACCGACTTCAACGTCGATCGCGGTAACGTCACCGACAATGTATCCAAAGAGCCAGATCGGGCAAACCGGATGCGTGGGCTGACTGCTGCCAATGTGGCCATCAATGGTTTTGGTGTCGGTTTGCCTCTGGATACCTACAATGTCGACGCGGTGGAAATCTCTCGTGGGCCTAACTCCACTGTATTCGGCCTGGGAAATACCGGGGGTGGCATCAACATCATCCAGGGGCGTGCGAATCCCACACGGCATGGCTTCTCCTTTGCGACGCGTGCCGACAGTTATGGCGGGTATCGCGGGAACTTTGATGTGAACCGAATTGTGGTTCGCGATAAAGTAGCCGTGCGCGTTTTCGGATTGTATGAAGATAAAGGTTACGAACGGCAGCCGTCCGAGGACGTCACGCGCCGCCTTCAAGCGGTCACCACGGTGCGTCCGTTTAAAAACACTTCGATCTACGCGAGTTTTGAGTCGTATCGAAACCAGAACAATCGACCGAATGCGCTGACGCCGCGTGATACTATCACGGATTGGATCAACAGCGGCAAGCCGACGTGGGATCCGCTCACTCAAACCGTGCGCTTGGCCGATGGAACGACGATTGGACCCGTGGCCACGGGGAACGAGGCGACCTTGCTGCCCTATGGTTTGGCGGTGAGTGACTCCACGTTCCAGAACAGTCCCAACGCTTATTACAACCCAGATGGCAGTGTCTCTTTGCTCGCGATCAGCCGTTTACCTAATGCGACGGGCACAGGTCCCACCAACGTCTCAGGAACGGGTCGTCTACTGCAAAACGGGAGTTACTACATTCGCAACTCGACGCGCTTTCCTCTTTTTAATCCTCCGCAAATTACGGACCAAAGTCTCTACGATTGGACTTCGGTTAACTTGGTGGCACCTAACTTCGTGCAACGTAAAGGCGAGACCTCGAGTGTACAGCTAGAGCAGGTGATTTTGAATACGGGTCGTCAATCGCTCGCGGCGCAAGGCGCTTGGTTGAAGGAAAAGATTTCGACTGTGGNNCGTTTCCTCGGCACCGGCGGTGCGAGCCTTCAGCCTTATATTGACGTCAATGAACGGCTGTTGGATGGCACGCCCAATCCGTATTTCTTACGGACTTACATTGGCGGATCTCCCCCCTCGACGTCGTTTGGAAGGAACAATTCCGACAGCTACCGGGGGACTCTGGCCTATGAGCTCGATCTTTCCCGTGAGAAAAATGTGCTCCGCTGGTTGGGGCGTAATCGCTTCACGGGCTTTAGTGAGTACCGCGCTTTCGAAGGTGGGAGTATCGGGTTTCAGGATATCGTTTCATCCACTCATCCCTGGATGGGGGCCTTTACAAGTCGCAATAGCGCTCCGTACAAAGTTTATCCTCGTTATTACGTTGGCGACAACGTGGGTCAGAACGTGGACTACGCGCCGGTCCGGCCGGGGTCAGCTCCTTATACCCTTCCACTCCGCTATTACAACGGGGTGACGGGCCAATGGATCAACGATCCGACGAGCTACGACCTTTACTACAATTCAGGCCGTTACAACAAACGCATCCTCAGCACTTATGGTGGCGTCTGGCAGGGCTTTTTCTGGGACGGTCGAATTGTTCCCCTCGTTGGCATCCGTCAGGACTTCAACCGCACGCGCGAGGCTAATAATGCGATTAATCCGACGGCCGCAACCAATGGTTACTACGATTATTCGCCCGTCTATCAGTATGGCACGAATGACTGGGTAAAGAATAAGGGGCGCACCGATAACCAAGGCGTTGTCGTCAAGCCATTGAGTTGGCTGGCCTTGAGTTACAATCAAGCCAATAGTTTTAGCCCCGGGTCGACCACCTACGATGTCTACGGATTGCCACTCCCTGATCCGCGAGGCGAATCAAAGGATTACGGTTTTTCCATCCGCCTATTCGACGACAAGCTGGTGATCACTGCGAAGCAATTTGAGACAGTCGACATCGGTCGCAGTACCAGCGAACTCAATACCATTGTCCAGCGGGCCATGCGGGTCGATCGGCGCACCTCTTCCGGCGATCCTGGGTTGACGGATTGGTATATCAGCCGACTTCAAATCCTGAATCCGGAATGGGACCAGGCGACCTTGGTATCGGAGACCCTCAAAGCCACCGGTGCTGACTACGATTACCTGCGCAGTCACATCAACCGTACCCACGGTGACGCGAGCAACTCGTATTCGCGTGGGAAGGAAATCGAAATCACCTACAACCCGACAAGCTACTGGCGTATGAAGGTCACGGCCTCGCAGTCGAATCCGCTCAACGGTATCATGTCGCCTGCGGTGCAAAACTACATTGATGAGCGTATGCCCGTTTGGACTACAATCAAGGATCCCGTGACGGGGCAACTATGGTGGCAAACTGCCGCTGACAATGGCACTGTAGCACGCGACTGGTTCACGAACAACGTCAATGCGAACCTGAGACTGGCGGTGGCCCTACAAGGAAAACGGCGATCACAAACCCGTGAGTACCATGTGTCCTACCTCACCAACTACTCATTCGCCGGCGTGACTGACAACAAGTGGATTAAGCCCTTGGATATTGGCGGTTCGGTGCGCTGGCAGGACAAGGCCGCCATCGGCTACCTGGGCGCCGCGCCTGAGGCGGACGGGGTAGTGCGAGACTATGATGCGAACAAGCCGGTCTGGCAAAAAGGAGAGACCTTTGTAGATCTCTTATTCAAATACCGGATCAAGCTCCCGAATGGAAACGGCCGGTGCACCCTTCAGCTCAACGTGAACAACGTCTTTGAAGACGGCCGCCTGCTCCCGGTTGCCGTGAATCCGGATGGAGCCCCCTGGGCGTTCCGTATTGTCGATCCCCGCCAGTTTATCGTCTCGGCCTCATTTGAACTCTAATGAAAAGCTGGAAAGCTGAAATTGAGAAACGCTGAAATGAGGCAGGCTTTACCTTTCAAGCAGGCGTGAGCAGCACCGCTCCCTGGTCGGCGCTGGTGACCAGGCTCGCATAGCGGGCAAGGTATCCATGTCCTGCTACGCGTGGTCGCGGTTTCCATTTGGCTTGCCGAGCCAAGAGGGTTTCGGGTGGCACTTGCAGCGACAGACGGCGGCCGGGGATGTCGATTTCAATGGTATCTCCGGGCTCGACGAGAGCGATGGGACCACCTGCGGCTGCCTCGGGGGAAACGTGACCGATGGCGCCGCCTCGGGTGGCGCCTGAAAAACGTNNATTCTCCTAGGCCTCTGCCGGCGAGAGCGGCGGTGGGCGCGAGCATCTCTTGCATGCCGGGTCCTCCGCGCGGGCCTTCGTAGCGAATGACCACGACGTCGCCTGCCTTGACCTTGCCCACGAGAATACCGATCCGTGCCTCTTCTTCGGACTCGAAGATCACCGCAGGACCCGAAAACGTCATCATGGAAGGGGAAACGCCCGCGGCTTTGATCACGGCACCGCGTGGGGCGAGATTACCAAAGAGCAGCGCCAGTCCTCCTCGTTGCGAATGCGCGTTTTCCAAAGGGCGGATCACCTCGGTATCAGCCACCTCGGCGGATGCGATGGTTTCGCCCAGCGTTCGACCCGTGACCGTCATCGCATCCAAGTGAAGCAAGCCAGGGCGTTGACTCAGGGTCTTTAGAATTGCAGAGATGCCTCCGGCGCGGTCGATGTCCTCCATGTGATGAGGGCCCGATGGAGCCACCTTGCACAGGTGCGGCACCCGGTCGGAGATCGGATTGATGTCTTCCAAAGTCAAAGCCACGCCGGCCTCACGAGCGATCGCGAGGGTGTGCAGAATGGTGTTGGAGGAGCCGCCCATGGCCATGTCGAGGGCGAGGGCGTTTTCGAAGGCTTTCCGTGTGAGAAGATCAGACGGACGAAGGTTTGTTTTCACCAACTGNNCCGGGCAGCGCGAGGCCGAGGGCTTCGCAGAGGCAGTTCATCGAGTTGGCAGTAAACATCCCAGAGCACGAACCGCAGGTTGGACAAGCATTGCGTTCGATGGCGTCGAGCTGCGCCGGGTCGATCAGGTTCTTTGAAAGCTGTCCCACCGCTTCGAAAACAGAGGCCAAATCGATCGTTTTTCCCGTGATGGGGTTAATTCCAGCTCGCATCGGTCCGCCGGATAACTNNCCATGGCGATGCCGTCATCGACCCCGATCGTATTGAACTCAAACGGCACTCCACCGGCAGCGCGGATTGCGGCTCTGACTTTTCGGCCGACGACGTCGAGGTGAACGTGACCAGGGATGATCTGCACGAACGAATTCGCGACCGCGATGAAGGGCTTGTTCCAGTCGTCCTCCGACTGAATCATGCCCGTTGCCCGAAGGAGACTGCGGTGAGGGGCGCGTATGCTGCCACGCTTGATGGTGTCGCTGATAGCCATGACTCCAGTTTATCCCGG
>DKKJ01000351.1:0-18630 GCA_002455175.1 Opitutaceae bacterium UBA6669 | reverse complement strand
GGGAAGGGCGGCGGGTGGCTCTTACCTCCGCCGGAGCGGTGTTTTATGAGGAGACCCGGCGAGTCCTCCCCCAATTGCGGCGCGCACGGGAGGCCGTTCAGCGCGCCTTGTCTGGCGAAGTGGCTCGTCTCCGTCTCGGTTTCGTCAGTGCGGTCCTGAGCCCGGATCTATTAGACGCGCTTAAACGCTTTCGGTATCGGTATCCTAAAGTGCAGTTGGAGATGCACGACGGGTCGCCTTCGGAGCAACTGGAGCGCCTGGCGCGTGGGCTCTTAGACGGTGGATTTGTCGGGCTGAGGCCGGTCGAGCGAGCAGCAGGAATTCACTTCACCGCCNNCCCTTTGGCCATCCTCTGGCTGAGCGCGAGGAGGTGACGCTCAAAGCCTTGGCGCAGGAATCCTGGGTAACTGTGGCGAGTGAGGCAGCACCGGCTTATTACTCTTATGTGCAATCGCTCTGTGCGAGCGCTGGATTTCGACCGCGGGTAGTGTTGGAATCACCGCGTGCGCAAGCGGTCGTGGTGATGGTGGCGGCAGGCTCTGGCATCGCCTTATTGCCGGCCTCGCTGGCTCACGTCGCTGGTCCGGCGGTCAAGGCATTGACCTTAAAACCGGTGGCGTCCATCACGCATGTCTTCGCGCGCGCGGCCGGTACCATGAGCGCTCCCCTGCGTTCATTCGTTGAGATTCTGGAAGAGTGAGGGCTAATCCTTTCGTGGCCTTTCGTACCTGGGTGCTACGACATGGTTTTTGGACTCAAGGTGTAACGGTGAGGCGTTGCTCTCGTTCTTCAGGAGAGAGGAACGACCAGGCAAGAACCCGACTCTGTTTCTGTCCGGCAAAGAGAGGCAGGATACACCAGTCATGGACGGAGGCTTTGCGAAGAGCCCTTTCCAGCGGGGCGAGATTTCCCTGGCGAGCTACCAGCGTGGTGAACCAGACGCAGAGGTCCGGTCGGATCTGGCTTTCTTGGATCATCCGTTGGACAAATCCGATTTCCCCTCCTTTGCACCAAAGCTCGTGACCGGTCCCTCCAAAACTGCTCTGCGGTCGAACAGGAGAGTTTGATTTGAGCGCCTCTCTTGGTGCCTTCTTTATTTCTTTGCCAGAGCGGACGTGTTTTTGGGCGTCTTCGAGCGAGGGATAGAAGGGCGGGTTGCAAATCGAAGCGCTGAAGCGCTCATCGGGTTTGGTCACTCCCGAAAAAATGTGGTCCGGATTGGGTTGGAGTCGGCACTCCAGCGTATTCGCCCAGCGCGGGTGAGCGTCGATTTGTTTCTTCGCCCAAGTGTGGGCGTCGATATCGCTCTCCGTTCCTACACCGCTCCAGCCGAACTGCGTGGCGGCTAATAATGGGTAAACACAGGTTGCTCCAGTTCCGATGTCCAGAATTCGAATACTCCTTGCGGGTTGTGAGTGGAGATCACGCCTGAGCAAATCAGCAAGGTGACAAAGGTAGTCGATTCTCCCGGGAATGGCGGGACAGAGGTGTCCGGGTGGAACGCACCATTTCGTCAACCCCTGATGATGTCGCATCAGTGCCTCGTTCAAGTGGCGGACAGCCTCCGCATCGTTGTAGTCGAGGGTGTCGCCTCCTTGAGGATGCGGACGAAGGAAGCGCGCGAGGTCCGGGTGGTTCTGGACGAGGGCCGGGAAATCGTAGGGTTTCCCGTAGGGATTAGCAGGGTGGAGCTGACCTATCGTGTGATTCCGCACCCGCGGTGAGTCCGGTGCTCCCACTCCGATCATAACGTGGAGCCGCTAGGGACGTTGAGCGGCCCATCGCTTCCATGTCGTGATGGCTCGTTGGAGATTTTCCTCTGGCGGAAGTTTCACGTTGTAGGCTTGTAACCCCACGGGACCGGTGAAGCCCCGGTTGCGGGCGAAACGAAGCAGTCCTTGCACGTCGTAGTCGCCTTCGTCGAGAGGTTTGATGAAATTATTCCAGCCTTTTCCGGGAATGTCCGAGGCGCCGTTGATCGTCATCATGGTCATCTTCGGGCCCGCGCGTTCGATAATCTCCTTGAGCCGATGTCCGTTGCCGGCGTGGAGTTCGTGACTGAGGTTGACGGTCATGCCAATGGGTAACTCTGGCAGCTGATCGACGAAACGGAGCGCTTGTTCAGCGGTGGCGATATAGAAACCGGCGTGGGGGTAGATGACCACAGGTAGGCCATGTTCCTGGCCGAGGGCTGACAGAGCGCGCAGGTGCTTCACGAGGTCCTCATCGTAGTTTCCGGCGGTGATGGGTGATGGGAAAATCACCCAGAGCGCGCAACCTGAACCCGACAAGGCGCGAACCGATTCGAGGAAATCTGCTGGCAAGGGCTCAGGCTGACCCAAGCGAACGGCAAAGTATAAACCGAAAAATTTTAGATTCCGCTTTTCGAGTTCCGCGCGGCAGCGGGCGATGTCGGCTGCGTTGGTGTAGTTGTAACTGATGCCATCAAAACCAAGTTGTTGCAGGAAGGTGGCTTGTTTCTCGGCCGACCACTCACCGCGTCCCACGGCGTTGTCGAGAGGGAAAAAGGGACTGGTTTGCGTCATTTTCGCGGGCGAGGCGCTCTCAGCGGCGTGAGCGACGCCGCTTAAGCACGTTGCGCTTAGGACTGCAGCAAGGACGAGGGAAGCGAGAGAGCGCGTCATAAAAAGGAGAGACAAAGGTCTCGGTCTGATAGCGTGGAGATTTCCTGGGCGGCAACAAGGAGATAGCAGTTAGAAAGCAAATCCCGTGTAAGCCTCAATCACGCACGCTGGGCTGCTCACCAGGTCTCATCTGAGCTCGGAGAAACGTTTTTATTCATGCTGGCTTAACGGTTAGTCCACAGCCGTTAACGTATGCGAATAATTATTACGGCCTTGGTAACTACAAAGTTACTTGACCAGGCCTCATTCCTGCTGTTCTGGGATTCGCGACCAACTGTAACTGATTGGTTATTTTAATATGACTACGTGGCTTCCTCTCCTCTTCCCTCGATTGCGACGGTTGTTAGTCAGCGCTGGCTTGGCTGGTGCCGCCGTGCTTATGGTGTTTGGGAGCAACGTGTTTGCTCAGACGGCGGCGCAAACCGGTGCTGTTCGTGGGCGCGTGTACAATCCCGTGCGAGCCGAGTACGTCCGTAATGCTGAGGTCAGATTGCAGGGAACCGACTTGATCGCCTACTCTGAGGAAGGCGGATTCTATGAACTCAGGAATATCCCAGCAGGCGTGGCCTCGATTCAGGTGGTGTTTTCTGGATACCAAACGGCGGTCGCGTCAGTCGCGGTCACGGCGGGCGCTACGTCCGAGCAAAATTTCGAACTCCTCAGTACGCAGGCCCCTGCACCCGGAGTCTCCGCAGGTGAGACGCTCACCATGGGGGCTTTCGTCGTTTCGTCGGAGCGGGAAGGTAATGCGAAGGCGATCATGGAACAGCGCCGTAATATGAATATCAGTACCTCCGTGGCCGCTGACAGCTTTGGAGAAGTGAACGAGGGGAATGTCGGAGAATTTCTTAAGTTCCTTCCTGGCGTCGATGTGGAGTACGTCGATGNNTGGCCCGCGCATTGGCGGTCTTGATGCCCAATATGTGGGTGTTACCATGGACGGTGCGAGCGTGGCCAGTGCGGATGCGTTTGTGGCTTATGGCAGCACCCTCAACGGCAGTGCTGGGTCGCAGGCTCGCTCGGTCGGGTTTGAGCAAATGTCGATTACGGCCATTGAGTCGGTGGAAATCAACCGGACGTTGAGTGCGGACATGGATGCGGGCTCGCCGGCCGGCTCCATCAATATGAAGAGCAAGCGCGCGTTTGACCGTAAGGGGCGCCGCATCGACTATTCCGTCAGCCTCAGTGCCAATTCCCCAGATGCGTTTACTTTCAAGAAGGTATATGGACCAGGCGATACCAAGCACTATCAGATCCGACCGAACTTTCAGCTGGATTACTCTGATGTGTTTTTGAATCAACGCCTCGGTATTCGTCTCAGCGCCAGCAAGTCGAGTGTGCGGGCGGAACAGCAGTACGTCACCCACACCTACAATAAGACGACCACCGCGAATGACCCGCGTCCGAGCATGTTGACGGCAATCACCTTTAGTGACGGCCCAAAAATCACGGAGCGCTTCAATACTACGTTAACCACGGATTTCAAAGCCACCGATCGCTTGGTGCTTTCGCTCACCAGCATGTTCAATGCGTTTGAGAATTCCGGTCATACGAAGAACTTCGTCTTCACGGCGGCGGCCAACGGAACCGCGGCAGCGACAGGCCGGCAGAATTCGTTGGGCAGCCTCACGGAAGTCCGCACGAATGGGTTAAGTTCCAATACCTCTCGGACGATCAATCAGGGTGGAGGCAGTGCCATTAAGTTGACCAACTCAGTCACCATCACTCCTAAGTTTGAGTACAAACTCGGTGCGTTGACCGTCGATGGGGTCTTTAATTTCTCGCGTTCGAAGAACGATTACGAGACCAGCAGTCGCGGAACCATTCGCGTGGAAACCGTCAATCCCGTGGTGGCAGATTTTGTCGCGACGCGCCCCAGCGACCAATCGGCGGAGTGGACGATCACTCAGACCTCGGGACCGGATTGGACAGATTTGGCCAATTACAAGAATCCGCGCATCTCGGAAGAAGGACGTTTCGCTTATACGGAAATTTATACCGGTGAGACCAATGCCCGTTATGTCCTGCCCTTTCGCTTTCCCACTTTCGTTAAGTTTGGAGTCAAACACGCTGAAGAGAATCGGAATACACAGAATGCGGTTCCGTATCTGAGTTACAGTTACGTTGGACCTGGGGGCAACATCCTCAATCCCAATGGCACCATTACCACGACCGGAAGTTTTGCCGATTTTCCTTCGCCGCGTGCCTTCAACACCCAGTTCGGACATATCGTGGCGTTGACCAGCGATGGGATCGCGACGCTTCCGAACCGCCAGGCCTTGTCTCGGCTCTATCGCGAGCATCCGGAATACTTCGTAGATATTGGTACTCCTGAAAACTACTACACTGCCTATGTCGCCAACGCCCGCGACTTCGGGCAGAAAGTCAGCGCCGGTTACGGGATGGCAAATACCCGAATTGGCAAGCTCCAGCTCCAGGGCGGGCTGCGTTGGGAGAAGACGGAGACCAATGTGCTGGATTACGATCCATTGTCATTGGCCCAGGTGCAAGCAGCCGGGTTTCCAGTGAATGCTACGACCGGACGTTCGACGACCATCCCGGGCATTCAATATCAGTATTTCACTAAACCGCGGGTGGCGCGGAACGGGGAGTACGACAATCTTTTTCCCAGCCTGTCGGCGAAGTATTTTCTCCGCGAGAACCTCCAGCTTCAAGCGGGTTATAGTCATGCGATTCTCCGTCCTCCGATCGACGGACTGGCGGGTGTCTGGACGTTCAATGAGGTGACCCGAGTCGTGGTTGCTCCCAATCCGAATCTCAAACCTGAAGTCTCGGACAACTACGTGGCGCGCGTAGCCTACTATTTCGAGCCAGCAGGCAGCTTGGAGTTTCTTGTGCAGCAGATTGAAATTACTGATCAGATGATTTCGCGCCGCGTTTCTGCTGCTGATTTCGGATACGCTGACGATCCTGAATATGGGGACTATGAGTTTGAGACCCGCCTGAACAATGATTCGCTTTATCGCTACCGTAGCGCAGAGCTGAACTACCGTCAGGTGCTCACTTTTCTTCCAGGGGTGTTTCGTAGCACGAGTGTCTCGCTCAGTTACTCGCGCAATTATGGCAATCAGTGGTTCCCGGGCGTCACTCCTCACAAGGCCACGTTTAGCGTGGGTTGGAGCAGCCGCCGGGTGACGCTTCGGGTAGGCGGTGTTTGGCAGGATGATACGCCGACGACAACGGTGTTTGGTCGTTACCAGCGGCACAACATCAAGGTCGATCTCACGGCAGGCTATCGCCTGACCACGCGGACTAGTTTGTTCCTCTCAGGCCGGAACATCTTCAACGATCCAACGCTGCTGTATGAAGGTGATCCCAGCCGTAATATCCCAGCGGCACTCTACCGTTACGGTAATTTCGGGGTGGCGTGGACCGCGGGAGTTCGCGGGTCCTTCTAAGTTTGGATTTTATGCGTCACGCTCAAGGGCCGGCTTTTGCCGGCCCTTTTTTNNCAGTGACTTCTACCGGCCTCCTGATCGTGTCGGAGTCGAGCACCGGCAACTCGGTGCGGTTGCAGGTGTGTGCAAGGCGATGCCAAACCGCACGAGTAGGTAAACCAGGGCGAGACTACTGATGCCAAGTAGCCCCCAGCGGAGGTAAGTGGCCGCCGAGACCGACAGACCGATCCCGGTGAAGAGGCTGACGTACGCCACGACACAGAAAGGACACTTCGGCGTGAGGAGGAGAATGGTCGCGGGCACCAGCCCGGAGGCGAGCGATCTCCAATGCAGTTTCCTGCGCACGCCCCTAAGATCAAAGGGCGGTTTCATATCGGTCGTGGTGTCTCACCCAGTCCATGGTATGTCGCTCGTTCCGACCCTTCGGCGTTAAGTCGAGGTAGTGATGGGCGCCGATCAAAAAATCGAGACCGCGCGTGTACGTGGAGTAGGTGTGATAAACCGTGCCCTGGGCATCACGGACAAACACGCTCGCGCCGGGCATCTCGTCGAACAAGTCGCCCGGACCCGCGACCTTAAAGTTGTAAGGCACACCGCCCTGTTCGATTTCTTCCGGAGTGAAGGACACGTGGAAGTCCCGATTGAAGTCGTTCTCGAACGACGAAACCCATGGGAACGTCCACTGCATGCGCCGTTGGAAGGCGTCGATTTTTTGCCAAGGCGCGCGAGAGACAGCGGCGAAAGAGAGATCGTGGTGCTCGAAGTGACGCCGCGCGCCATCGACATGGTCCATCAAGAACGAGCAGCTTTTGCAGCCTTGGTCCCAGTCGGGTCCGAGCATGAAATGATAAACGACTAATTGACTGCGACCCGAGAACAGGTCGGCGAGTGAGACTTCGCCCCGGGAACCTCGGAAGCGGTAATCTTTTTCAACTCGCACCCAAGGAAGTGCGCGGCGCTCATTCATCACTTGTTCGTGAAGCTGCGTCAGTTGTTTTTCTCGAGCAAGAAAGGCGCGTCGGGCATCGAGCCAGTCGGTACGGGAGACCAGTGTGGGAGTGGGCAGAGGGAGGGTCATGAGTTGATTTGGGTTGAGGAGGAAAAAGTGATCAGGTCAAAAGCCGTCGTTTGGGTGAGCCGCCGTTGAGTCGAACGTGGCTGGGCCAATTCGACATCGTTGCGAAGAAAACAAATTTGTTTTGGGTGGGATGAGGCAGAGCGTTGTCTCACAGAGAAACGTGGGGACGCACCACCTCCCTGACTCCCGGAACCGATTGTGGTCGGGAGAGACGAAGGTGCCTCGAATGGACTAGATGGATACGACTACGCGGGGTCGTATAGTGGACGCAGCTCGAGAGTCATGCCGTAGTTGAGACCCGGCCATTTCTGGCTAACGGCAATAGCTTCGTCTAAATCTTTGCAGGCGAAAAGGTGGTAGCCGCCCAGAACCTCTTTGGTTTCCGCAAACGGTCCATCGGTGATGAGAACGCGACCATCTGTTTTACGCAGCGTGGTAGCCGTGGACGTGGGGTGAAGAGGCGATCCGTCGAGGAGCACGCCTTTGCGCCGAAGCTCTTCTCCGTAGGCTCCGCACTCTTTAAGGATTCGCAGTCGCTCGCCATCTGGGGTGTCCCACCATTGCTTTTCGTTCCAGTAGACGAGTCCGAGGTAGTGCATAGAAGAGTTGGTATGCCTTTAGTCGAATGGACGTTCGCCGAATCGACACGCTGCTCTGGTTTTTTGATACGGGTGGCTAAATCTAACTCAAATGATACGGATTGAGTGATTTGCGATTGAGGGAGTGTCGGTTTTCGCGATTGGAAAGGCGCAAGGCTGACCGGAGGCGATGACCTCAGCTTGGGAGGCGCCTGAGGGATACAGTCAGGTAGGCCGGCAGGCAAGGTCCTCGTTTTCAGCTTCATGAGACGACCCGGTTCGAAGGGGCTCTGCCTGGAGTTGGTGTACGCCGCCCCGTTGTTTGACCAGACCGAGGGAATAACACTTTCGTGTAGTTTGCGATTTGCGACTGGAGACGGCGGAAGAAAGGTGTTTTCGCTGGGCAGGCTCGGGTCGTCGCTTGCGCGATCCCGCAGCGCTACGCCGCCTTTCTTTAAGCCCCTCCCCACGGATGAATCTACGGACGTTTTTTGCTTTTTTGGTCTACGCGCTTTTTGGGGCGCTGGTGGAGGCTGCCCCCGTAGTACGTTGGGATTTCAGCGAGGAAGGCGTGTCTCGTGCCGTCGCGGTGGGAAGTGTGCAGCGAGATGTAGCCGGACCGCGTCCGCCGTTGTTTCCGGATTTTGAAAGCAACAATACCGCCATTTATCTTCCGGGTGATGGAGCTCGTTTGGTGTTGGCCGACCCAGGGGTGATGAGCCCTTTCGACTTCGACCACGGTGATGAACTTACCCTGGAAGCGTGGGTGAATCTCGATGAGGCGCAGGCGGGGCCAAATGTGTATATTATTGGAAAAGGTCGCACCGGTGAGGCGGGCTTCGCTTCTGACAATCAAAACTGGGCGTTGCGTCTCCGGTCTGTTCAGGGGAACTACGCCGTCAGCTTCCTGTTCGCCACGCCGCGCGATCCTGCGGCGAAGGCACGAGATGCCCACTGGCATCGCTGGACGACGAACGATGGATTCGCTGCTGGGAGTGGATGGCATCATGTTGCCGTGAGTTACCGCTTTGGGGAGCCAGAGAGTATTCGCGGGTGGATTGATGGCCGGCTTCTTGCCGGCGCGTGGGACATGGGTGGAGCAACGAAGCAACGTCCGGTGATGGACGACGACGCCATCTGGATCGGCTCCTCGATGAAAGGCAGTGCGTCGGCTAGCCTGCGCGGGTCTTTAGACGCGCTTGCGATCCACCGCGAAATTCTTTCGGACTCAGAGTTGAAATCTCGTTATCGCAGGGCGGGCGGCGAAGACGCAGCGAAGCAGACGCCGGCCGTCCCCCAGGTGATGCCTGAGCTGGGGCCTCTGCCCGTGGGTCGGGTGCTGGCGACATTCTATGAAGGGCTGCCGGCGCATGATCGCTGGTTGAAAGATGCGGAGACGCTCCCCGCCGAGACGACGCGTTGGCTGGCGCAGGACTTTTTGCTGCCGCGTCTCCCGGTGCGTTATGACGACTGGGGCATTCGCGCGGGTTGGAAGGCTCCCGTCATGGCTCGTTTGGCGGCGGATGTTAAACTTCCTCGTGGAGAGCATCGGGTTGTGGTGCGGGCACGAGGTCTGACGCGGCTGTGGTACGACGGTGCTCTGGTGCTCACGACCCGGCCCCATAAAGGTGACTCCGGTGGCTACGAAGACGTCACCCCCGTGCCGCCACCGCCTCTTCCTGGTCTGCGTTCCTCCGGTTTCGGAATGCAGGAGGTGGTGGGGAAAATCAAGGTGGACAATGATGCTCCCGCACGAGTGGTGGTGGAGACGATGATTGGCGGAAAACGCTATCGTCCTGAGCCAGGTGAATTCACCGTAGCGGTGGAAACGGCGGATGGGCGGTCTTTTTCTGTCCTGCAACCCGACCGCGTAGCGACGGAACCTTTGCCGCTCACCGATGACGCCGTCGCGGCTGGGCTGCACCGGATTGAGGACGCGCTCGCTCAACTCGACGATGCCAGCCGCCGAACTATAGCCGCGACGCAGGCGGCATTTTGGAAACAACGACATCGCCTGGCGTCGGAATGGGCGACGCAACAACCAGAGGTGGTGATACCCGCAGGGGAGACGCATCCCGTAGACAGTTTTATCCGCGCCAAGGTTCTTCGCGTACAAGAAGAGCAGAGGAATACTCCAGCGGCGGAGACCGCTTTGTTTCACGAGCAGGTGTTGCCGGTGTTACGCGAATCGTGTTTCCGTTGTCACGGGGAGAAAGTGAAGGGAGGTCTGAAGCTCGATTCACTCGCTTCAGCCCTGCAAGGAGGAGATTCGCACCATCCGGCGATCGTGCCCGGAAATGCGGCAAAGAGTGAATTGGTGAAACGGTTAAAAGCCGATGATGAAGATGAGCGTATGCCGCCCAACGGCGACCCCCTCAGCGCGGCGCAGATCGCTGCGGTGNNTGGATCAATGCCGGGGCAAAATGGCCCTCCCCGCCGATCAGTGAAGACCAGGTGGCGTTTGCGCCCGTCTCATCCGACGCCTCCTTTCTACGTCGCGTATATATGGATACGATAGGCCTGCCGCCCTCGGAAGAGGAGACGCGTGTTTTTCTCGCAGATGCCTCGGACGACAAACGCGTGCGAGTGATCGACCGTCTTCTTGCTGACGATCGCTGGGCCGATCATTGGGTGAGCTATTGGCAGGACGTGCTGGCCGAAAATCCGAGTATGTTGAAGCCCAGCCTCAATAACACGGGTCCGTTCCGTTGGTACCTCTATGAGGCTCTGCGCGATCACAAGCCAATGGATCAGATGGTCACCGANNCGGAAGTGAGCGCGAAGGCGGCAGTGCGGGCTTTGGGCTCGCTGCAGATAACGACGCTCCGTTCGCTGCGAAAGGACACATCGTGGCGACCGCGTTTCTGGGGATCGAGCTGCAGTGTGCACGGTGTCACGACTCGCCATATCACAGCACCTTGCAACGCGATCTGTATTCACTGGCGGCCTTTTTCGAGCGCAAGCCCGTAACCGTCCCAGCGTCGAGTACGGTGCCCGCCGCTTTCTTTGAAAAGAAGTCGAGAGAATCGCTCATCAAAGTGACCTTGAAGCCCAAGGAGCTTATTGCGCCCCTCTGGCCCTTCGAGAGTGTGACGGGCGTCGCGGATGGGCCGGCGATTGATCGGTTGATGCAGACGCCGGGTGACCCGCGTGAACGATTGGCGGCGTTGGTGACTGCTCCTCAAAACACCCGCTTTGCCCAAGTGATCGTCAATCGGGTGTGGAAACGGCTGATGGGTGCAGGGCTGGTGGAGCCGGCGCAGGATTGGGAAGGCCGACTGGCGAGTCATCCGGAGATGCTCTCGTGGTTGGGCCTCGAATTTGTAAAGCAGGGTTACGATGTGCGAGCTCTGGCGCGCCTGATCATGACCTCGACTGCTTATCAACGGGAGGCACGTGGACGTAATTTAACGGCCAGCGCGGAACATCGGTTTTTCACTTCGCCCGATCCACGTCGCCTGAGCGCGGAACAGGTGGTGGACACGCTATTCGCGGTAGCGGGACAATCGATGCAGGCGGATATGGAGGAGTTGACGTTAGACGCGGATGCGCGGCGGCCGGCGGACTCATTCATTTCTCTCGGTACCCCCCGGCGCTCCTGGATGTTGGCCAGTCTCTCGAACGAGCGAGATCGGCCCAGCCTCAACCTGCCCCGAGCGCAAGCGGCGGCAGACATCCTGGAGGCTTTTGGCTGGACCGGCTCTCGGCAAAATCCGCGTACCGACCGAGAGTCGGAAGCGAACGTTCTCCAACCGGGTGTTCTGGCCAACAGTATCCTTTCTACCTCCCTTACCCGAGCCGCGGAGGGGAGTGACCTGGCTCGTCTCGCGTTGGAAGCGACCTCGGTCGAAGCTTTGACGGACCGAGTTTTTCTCCGCTTTTTTAGTCGTTACCCGACCGCGGAAGAGAAGCGCTCGGTAGTGGTGGTTCTCACACCGGGTTTTGCTCAAAGGGTGATTCCGGCGAACGAGGTTAAGCCGGCTCACAGACGGCCACCGCTTCCTATGATTGCCTGGTCGAATCACCTCATGCCCGAAGCCAACTCGGTGAAGCTCGAATTGGAGCAGCGAGTGCGTGAGGGTCCTGCCCCAGATCCTCGCCTCCGGGCAGAGTGGCGTGAGGTGTTTGAGGATGTCGTGTGGGGCTTGGTCAATACCCGCGAATTTGTCTGGCTCCCCTGAATTCAAGAACACGGCACTTCACCTATGACTCCGGCGTTATACCGGGTTTCACTCACCTGATTTCACTATGAATCGACGAAACTTTCTCGCTACTTCGCTAGGTGCTGCCCTACTTCCCCGAGCCCTCGCGCAGTCGGTGACCCTTCCGTCGGCTGCCCTCATGAGAGGGAAAGCGGAACATGTGATTTCCATTTGGCTGGGTGGAGGTATGGGACAGATAGATACCTTTGATCCTAAGCGACGAGGGGACCCGTCTAAAAAACTCGCGGGCTCATATTACGATAGCATTCCCACGGCGGTACGCGATGTACGGGTGTGTGAGCACCTCAAGCGAACCGCGCCGCTTATGGATCGAATCACCGCCGTGCGGACGGTGCATCATGATGTGATCGATGAGCACGCGGCGGCGACCAATCGGATGCATACGGGGCGTACCGTGAGTGGAACAGTGGTGTATCCTTCCTTGGGATCGGTGGTCGCGTTCGAAAAAGGCGCATCGGAGGACGGCATTCCGCCGTATGTGCTCATCGGATATCCCAATGTCACGCGCGGCCCCGGCTTTCTAGGAGCTCGGGCTGGTTATCTTTATCTGACAGACACATCGCAGGGGCCGGCGGGATTGTCCCGTCCCCCGGGAATCACGGCGGGNNATAACAGGTTCTAGCTAGCTTGCGCGGTGATACGACTGCGGTGCAGGACGGCCGCTTGAGAGACTACGATCTCGCGATCGATCAAAGTCTGCGCCTGAGCAGCCCGGATTTTACCCGCAGTTTCAATTTGACTGAGGAAAAGGCGGAACTGCGCACCCGCTATGGCAGTGAATTTGGGCAGCGTTGTCTCCTCGCTCGTCGTCTGATTGAGCGCGGAGTGCGGTTCATCGAAGTGTCGCACAACCTGAATTTCGTCAATGGGACGGGTTGGGACGTGCACAATGAAAGCATCAAGGAGCAGCACACCTTGATTGAAGACCTCGATGTGTCCCTTTCGACGCTGATGATGGATTTGGAGAGCCGGAAAATGCTCGATCGGACCCTGATCGTGATCACGGGCGAATTTGGACGACCGCCGGAGTTCGATAGCGGCGGCGGGCGGGGGCATCAGGGAAGCGTGTTTACATGCGTGCTCGCGGGAGGCGGATTGCGTCACCGGGGAGCCTACGGCGAATCCGATGAGCTTTCCAAGAAGGTCGCGAAAGACCCGGTGAGTGTGCCGGACTTTTTTGCGACGATTCACGCCGCACTTGGGATCGATTACACCAAGAACCTTTATGAAGGTGATCGGCCCGTTCCGATCACGGATGGAGGCAAACCGATTGCTGCACTCTTCAGTTAGCGTGCGTCGAACCTCGCGGCTCTTGCGTTAACTGGTTTTCAAACCCAGGTTCGTGGCGGTGAGTACCCCGGCACACGTTGGCAGACAATTGAGGCGGGCGAGTGCAGTTCTCGTTATCGCTTTGGCTTCGGCGAGCCTTTGTGGCCAAACGCCGTTAACCACTGCGCTTGAAGTACGGCGGTTGTCCGCGGACGACGCGTTGAAAGGCCTTGAGGTGCGTCTCCGAGGAACGGTGACGTTTGTGGGAGTACCGGGATCTGTGTTTCTCCAGGATGAAACCGCGGGGACATTTTTTCGTACCTCCAACAGTTCCATGCCCCAGCCCGGTGATGTCGTTGAAGTGGTGGGGCGAACGCACCTGGGTCACTATCTCCCTGGGCTGGGAATGTCTACTTGCCGCATATTGGGCAAAGGGGAGATGCCGAAGGCAATTGAAGCAGGGTATGACGATCTCGTCTCAGGATACTATCATTACCAATGGGTGGCTATTGAGGGGATTGTCCGCACGCAGGGGACCCTCGAAGACGGCAGAGGTGTCATCAAAGTGGCGTTGGGAAACCGCTGTGTGGAAGTAAGGATGGAGACCAAGGAGGCTCCGCCGCAGTCTTGGGTGGACAGTCGCGTGCGCGTGGAGGGTTTGGCTGCGGGGAGTATCAATAGCCGACGTCAGTTGGTGCAGCCTTTCCTCCGAACTCTGGACTGGAGCTCGGTCCGCGTTCGCACTCCAGCCCCAGCCGAGGACGATGTCCCTCGGGTGTCGGCTTCAGAGCTCCTCACTTTTCGCAGTGCGATGCATGGCAATCACCGCATTCGTATTGGAGGTGTGGTGACGGCTTTGGCAGCCAATCGAACGGTTTTTGTGCGGAGTGAGACAACCGCGTTTGCGATCCGTTTCGTTCAGTCGGAACCTTTGAAGGTCGGTGATCGCATTGACGTTTTGGGTTTTCCGCAACTCGAGCGGTTTAGTGCCTCGGTGATTGATGCGAAACTAGTCGCCCGAGAAGAAGGTCCGCCACCACCACCGCGGACGATGACGGTGACGCAGCTCATTGAAAACTCCCACGACGGGGAACTTGTCGCGCTGACCGCCTGGGTCACTGATTCCTTTCGAAGTGGAACGGATTACGTCCTCACGTTGCAAGGGAACAGCCGCGCCGTGCAGGCGCGAATCCCGGTGGCTGAATCCGGCGTTCCTGTGGGATCGCGCGTACGTGTGACCGGAATTTGTCAGGTCGAGTCAAGAGTCGACAGCGGTTACAACGCGCGTCCCGAGAGCATCAGCTTGCGCGTGCGTTCACTGGATGACATCGTGGTTTTGCAGGCCCCTTCCTGGTGGACGGTACGACGCCTGGGTCTGGTACTCGCGATGCTGGCTTCGGCGTTGTTGGTGGGAGGACTGTGGATCTTCCTCTTGCGCCGCCAAGTGGTGCGGCAGACCTCTGCGCTTCGGCGCCGTATCGAGTCCGAGGCAGCCTTGCAGGAGAGAAATCGGATTGCGCGGGAATTCCATGATACGCTTGAACAGGAGCTCACGGGGCTGGGCTTGCGACTAGACGCGGCGGCCAAACGTGCTTTTGACGAAAAGGGACAGGGAGGTATTCGTGCGTCGCGCGGACTCGTCTCCAAGATTCAGGTGGAAACGCGCAACCTAATTTCTGACTTACGCAGTCCAGCTGAATCCACCGGTGACTTGGTGACCGTACTGAGAGAGGTGGTGGAAGCGCATGCCGATCGACCTGGCGTTAGCGTGGTGCTCCAAGCGCAACCTCTTTCCACCCGCTTACCCGCAGGCGTACTGCATCACTTGCGAATGATTGCGAGTGAGGGGGTGACCAACGCCTTGAAACATGCCAAGGCTTCACGGATTGAAATCCGGGAATCAGCTCAGGACGAACGGCTGACCTTAGAAGTCCATGACAACGGGTTCGGCTTCGACATAGAAGGAAAAACCCAGGGACAGGTGGGGCACTTTGGGTGTGTCGGCATTCGAGAACGCTGCCGGAAAATAGGGGCTGATGTGGTCTGGCAAAGCGAACCCGGACGAGGGACTAGTTTGATCGTAACGCTTCCCTTGATTCCCGCGAACGAACCTCCTGCTCCAAAGGATTTGATCGCCCCCCTGGTTCGGCAGGTTTGACCTTTTCATGACCGCTTCTCACACCGCTTCGTCCCTCACCCCCATTACGCTGCTGATCGTCGATGATCACTTTGTGGTGCGCAGCGGACTGGTCGCATCGCTCGAACTTGACGACGGCGTACTGGTGATTGCTCAGGCGGAAACCGANNGGATGTGGTTTTGATGGACCTGCAGTTGCCGGGAATGGGAGGCATTGCTGCGACGGCCGCTTTGTGTGCGCTGGATCCCGAGGCGCACGTGCTCATTTTCTCTAGTTATGCGCGGGATGATGAAATCCGTATGGCTTTGGATGCTGGCGCCCTGGGGTATGTGCAGAAGTCGTCCACGCTGGACGACTTGCTTTCCGCGCTCAGGGTCGTAGCGCAAGGGGCTCGGCATCTTTCGCCGGAGTTGGCGGAGCAACTGGCGGCGTTTCGTAGTGCTCCGGTCATCACTGCGCGAGAGCGAGAGATTCTCGGCTTGGTCGCAACGGGATCAGCGAACAAGGTCATTGCGGATATGCTAGGGATCTCCGAGGACACCGTGAAACGCCATGTCAGTCATATCCTGCAAAAAATGGGAGTGCGAGACCGCGCGCAGGCTTCGGTGGAGGCGATCCGCCGGGGAATTGTGAAAGTCCCAGGTCAGTCGACCTGACTTAAGGCTCGCTCAGGTGTTTAAGCACGTGGTGAGCGACGAGTTGTGCGTGAGTTTGCGCTAAATCGTGATCGGCACCAGGAATGATTTCAAGCCGGGCACTAGGAAGGTGCTGCTCGAGGTAGCGACCCATCGATACGGGGCTTATGGGATCGTGGTCGCCCCAGAGGAGANNGTTGGGTGGGTGATCCGACCGAGAAGGGTTGAGATGTCCGTGGGTGCGTCCATGATCCAAGCAGCGGCTTGGGGAAAAGCCTGGTGGTAGTCGCCTCGCCAATCGGCGGCGCCGTGATCGGCCATGGAAATTCCGCCCGAGGTGACCGCCAAGACCAGACGCCGGACTTTTTCTGGCGCCGCTAGCGCCACGCGGAGAGCGACGACCCCGCCGAGGGATTGTGCGATCAGATCGGCAGGGGCATCCAGTTGGTTCAGAACCCGCGTCACCAAGGAGTCGATACTGTCGATGCCGGGCTCGGGCGGTTCGTGGCCAAGTCCGGGCCAGGAGAAAAAATACCGGGAGGGTTCTGGAGGAAGGTGCTGCGCGACAGGCCGCCAGAAGGCTGCACTGCCTCCTGCACCGGGAAGAAACAACTGGCGGGTCACGTGAGCGGGAGGAGACCGTTCTCCTTACCGACTGGGTTTGAGCACGCGCACGCGGTGCGTTTCGCTATCTCCAATGTAGACGGATCCATCGGAGTCGACAAATACTCCGTGGAGGCGGGCCATCCCGCAGTTAAGAGGGTCGCCATCAGGACCATCGCCGCGACTGCCGGTTCCTGCCATCAATTCGAGAATTCCCGTGCGGGCGTTGATACGGCGCACCGAGTGACTTTCCGTGTCGGCGAGCCAGGCATTGCCTTCGCTGTCTAGGGCGATGCCTTTGGGGCCGCTCAAGGTAGCTTCTTTAGCTGGACCGCCATTACCCGTGAAGCCTTTGGCGCCTGTGCCCGCCACGTGATGGATCGTGCCTTTTTTCAAATCGAATTTGAAGACCTGGTTGCCCTCGCGGGTGGCGAGCCAGAGATTGCCAGCTTGATCGAAGTCGAGGGAGCGTGGACCCCGCAGCGGTGTTCCCTTAATAGGAGCTCCGTCTGGGGTGGGCCCGGGTTTCCCGGTGCCGGCAAAGGTTTCGATGACGCCCGTTTTCATGTCGACCCGGCGAATCACGTGGTTGCCGATGTCGCAGATGTAGAGATCACCCTCAGGACCAAACTGGAGGCTGTGCGGCTGCTTGAGCTGCGCCTTCGCCGCCGAGCCTCCGTCGCCGCTGTATCCGGGCTTGCCGTCCCCGGCGATGGTGGAGATCGTGCCGCTCTTCATGTCGATCTTGCGCACCGCATGATTGACCATGTCGACGATGTAGAGGTCGCCCGCGGCGTCGAAGCGGAGTTCGTGCGGCTTGTTGAAGGTGGCCTGCAAAGCCGGACCTCCGTCGCCGGAAAACCCTACGGCACCCGTCCCGGCAATGGTGGTGATCACACCATCCTTCCCGATCCGCCGGATGCGCTGGCCGGTGTATTCACAATAATAGAAAGCGCCTTCGGGCCCTCGCACGATTCCGAACGGATTGTCGAGTTCCGCCTTGATGGCTGGCCCACCGTCACCGCTGAAGCCCTGTTTCCCCGTTCCTGCGATCGTTTCAATGATCCAATCGGCTGACTTGAGAAAGGTCGGACAGAGGATACCGGCAAACGTCAGGGCGATGGCGAGGCTTTTCATGAGCGAACTTTGCGGGAAAAGCGGCCCACGGTCAACCCGCATCACCACCCCCGGAAATGCGATTCATTCCCCACCGACGAATCTGCCAAAAAAAGAACCGCCCTTTTCAGGACGGTTCCCAAGTCGAATCCGGCGACGCAGCGGAGCGCGGCACCCGGCTCAATCGTTCTCTCAGAAGGAGACGCTCAGAGAAACACCTCCATGGAGGATGTCGCTTTGTGGATCGAGGAGCGTGGGATTCACCCCATCAGTCACGAAGCCACCGGGGGAGCCATTGTAGCCGATGTAGGGCGTGANNTAGTGGTTCCAGTCGCTGTCGTTGGCCGTGAGGACGGAGAAATAATTGTCCGAATAGCCGATCCCGGCACCGACGACAAGACTGACGCTATCGGTGATGGAGAACGACTTCTCGACTCCCAGCTGATGATACCAACCGTTCGCGAAACCGCCGAACGCGTAGTTGGATTCGTAAAGCACATCGACAAAGCCGAGGCTTTTCTTCACGTTGAGGCCGGCCTCACCGTAGCCCGAGGTGGTGCCACCGGAGAGATTGCCGCGCGCCTCGGGAAAGACGAAGTGGGTGTATCCCACCGACACATCAAACCCGGCGAAACTACCGATGGCGGCACTCACGTAGAGGTCGAGCTCGTCATAANNCGGACACCGTAGAAGATGTAGTCGGACATGTAGCCGGCGCTGATCTTGCCGCCAAGATCCACGCATTCTTCGATCGGCTCTTTGCCAACAGGCGCTTTGCCCCAGTCTCCCGCTTGAACGCCGAGCGTCATCGCGCCAATCGCTGCCATCAGAATGGTTTGTTTCATAAGTGTCTTGATTCCCTTGGTTTGAGAAGTGGTCGTAATTTCCGGTTTGATTGAAGCAGTCACTCACGGACCGCACATAAC
>DKKJ01000224.1:11664-19584 GCA_002455175.1 Opitutaceae bacterium UBA6669 | reverse complement strand
CAAGCACTCGCTCCAAGAGCACGTCCAATTGGGCCGTCCGCTTGTCGACCACACGCTGTAGATAACTACTCCCAATCAACGCAGGCACCGCGATGATCAGACCGAGAACCGTCGCCGAAAGGGCATAACCCACACTCTCCGTAAACAGTACGGGATCTGGCATCTTGGTCTCGGGATCCACCACTGAAAACGCCCCCAACAAACCCGTCACGGTACCGATCAAACCAATGAGCGGCGCAGCGGCGTAAATGGTATCCAGATACCCAATTCCCCGCTCCATTTTAATCACCTCCAGGCGGGCATACGCTTTGGTCGCCTCGGCATCCCCCACGTGACGCGAGGCAAAAGCGAGAATGCGCCCCNNGCGCGACCAGGCGCTCAAGAATGATAAACACGGCGACAACCGAGCAGAGACCCAGCGGATAGATGAGAAGCCCGGCTTCACGAATTACCCGAGCCAGGTCGAAAGAAGCTGCAAGAAAGATAAGGTGTGGATCTACAAAAGACGTCCGTGAGTGGAAAAAGGTTCATAGAAATGAACAAACCCACACAAATTGTCGCGTGGGAAGCACCTCAGATGAAAAGAAAGCAGGATTTGCAACCAATTGTCCAAGGCCCCATCAGCCCGCTAGCCTGAAAATAAAAAGCCCGCATACGGTAGAGTACGCGGGCCGACTTCGAAAGGAGTCCCGAAAGCTTAGGCGGCGAGGTAAGGTAGGCTCTTCGCCCGCTCAGCCACCGCCGTACGTCCATCCAACAGTTCGCCAATGGCATCCCAACGGCCGTTGATCAGCGCATCACGGGCACTTTCACGGAGGGTTGCCTTGATGCTCTGCGCACCAAAGCGGATCTCCTGCTTCACGAGATCCAACGTGACTTCCAACTGCGGGTTGGCCTCCACGGCTGCCGCCACACGGGCAATGTCCTCACGCGTTGCGCTTAGGCAGGGGATTCCCAGCGTCGTGCAATTTCCAAAAAAGATCTCGGCGAAATTCTCGGCGACCACCGCTTTGAATCCGTATTTCTGAATCGCCTGAGGAGCGTGCTCACGCGATGAGCCGCATCCAAAGTTGGCGCCGGAGAGGAGGATGGTGGCACCTTGGTAGCGAGCCTCATTAAGCGGGTGGCTCCGATTCGTGCCGTCCGCATTCTTACGAACGTCGTAGAAGAGAAACTCACCGAGTCCGTCAAACGTCACGCACTTCATGAAGCGCGCCGGGATGATCCGATCGGTATCGATATCGTTACCAGGAACCGAAACGGCGCGACCTGACACGGAGGAAATTTTTGCAAGAGACATGGTGAGGAACGTCAGTTGTTGAGAGCGAAGACTTCACGGGCATCGGCGACCGACCCTGTGACGGCCGCAGCGGCGACCATCAGCGGACTCATGAGGAGAGTACGGCCCGTGGTCGATCCNNGATCCTTGACGGCCCTTGAAATTGCGGTTCGACGAACTCGCGCAAAGCTGATCGCCCACCAGCTTGTCTGGGTTCATCGCCAGACACATCGAGCAGCCCGCCGCCCGCCATTCAAACCCGGCTTCGGAAAGGATCTTGTCGATACCCTGGCTTTCACATTGCAAAGCGACGATCTGCGAACCGGGCACGGCGATGGCCTTGACACCCGGAGCGACTTTCTTGCCTTTGACGAAGCGTGCGACTTCCTGAAAGTCGGAGAGACGACCATTGGTACAGGAACCGAGGAAGGCCACGTCGATGCGCGTGCCCTTGATCGGGGAACCCGGCTGCAGCTTCATGTACGCCAAGGCCTCCTCAATGGAAGCCTTCTCNNCTGGGCAGGATCAGGAATCGACTCGGTGATGGAAATGCCCTGCCCGGGATTGATCCCCCAGGTGACAGTCGGAGCAATGTCAGCCGCATCGATCTTTACGACATCGTCGTACTGACAACCAGGATCGGAAGCATATCCGCGCCAATTCGCGACGGCAGCATCCCAAGCTGCACCTTGCGGCGAATAAGGCCGGCCCTTGAGATACGCGAAGGTCGTGTTGTCCGGATTCACGTAGCCCACGCGAGCACCACCCTCGATGGACATATTACACACGGTCATGCGCTCCTCCATGGTGAAACCATCGAAGACGCTGCCGGCATACTCATAAGCGTATCCAGTTCCCCCATTCACACCTAGGATGCGGATAATGTGGAGAATCACATCCTTCGCATACACTCCCGGACGCAGCTTCCCATTGACCTCGATCCGGCGCACCTTGAGGGCTCCGAGGGCCATGGTCTGCGTCGCCAAAACGTCGCGCACTTGACTGGTGCCGATACCAAACGCGATTGCGCCAAACGCGCCGTGGGTGGACGTATGCGAATCGCCGCACGCAATGGTGGTTCCGGGCTGAGTAATCCCCTGCTCCGGACCGACGATGTGCACGATCCCTTGTTTCCCTGTAGAACGATCAAAGAACGTGATGCCGAACTCCGCGCAGTTCTTACGCAGTTCATCCATCATCGCCTGCGCGAGCGGATCGCTATATGGCTCTACCAACTGATCCGTTGGCACAATATGGTCGACGGTAGCAAAGGTGCGATGCGGCATCGCTACTTTCAGGCCAAGATCACGCAGCATCCCGAACGCCTGTGGGCTGGTCACTTCGTGGATCAAGTGAGTGCCGATCAATAATTGCGTCTGACCGTTCGCCAGCGTTCGAACCGCATGAGCGTCCCAGACTTTTTGGAAGAGCGATTTAGCCATGGTAAAGAGTGAGGATGGAAGAAAGGCCGACGAGGGTCAACCTTCACGCCTCCCAGTGTAGCAGACCATTGCATAACAGAGAAATACCTGTTTGGGTCTCTGTGATGCCTAGAGAGTATCAGTACCCGTTCGAATTGCGCCATCTGGTTTATTTTCGAGAAGTCGCCCGCCTACGGCATTTCCGCAAGGCAGCAGAGTCGCTATCACTAGCACAACCCGCTCTAAGCCGTTCGATTGTGCAACTTGAAACCTCGCTAAACGCAGCTCTGCTGGAGCGCACGCGCCGCGGCGTGTCCGTCACTCCGGCTGGGCATGTCTTGCTCGAGCGAATTGAACCCTTACTCCGCTCTTTGGCCGCACTGCCTGAAGCGGTCAGAGCGGCGAGCGCAGGCGAAAGTGGCCACGTCCGGATCGCCTTCACCGGCTTGGCGATGGCCACCGTCTTGCCAGGCATCCTTCGCGAGTTTCATCGTCAACACCCGGGGATCCGGCTAGAACTGAATGAGTCACCCACCTCCTCTCAACTTGTGGCGCTCACTGCGGACGAAATCGGCTGCGGCTTTTTCCATCCCGACGCAACCACTCCCGGTCTTTCCACTCACCTGCTTCTCCGCGAACGCAACGGCGTTCTACTCCCAGCCGATCACCCCATGGCCACGCGCACCGTGGTCCGACTACGTGATCTAGCTTCGACGCCCTTCGTGTTCTTCCCACGGCTGCACAACCCCGGATTCTACGATCGCATGTTGGTCGCATTTTCCCGCGCAGGGATTTCGCCGAGAATCNNGCCGCGCGCCAACGGCATCGGTCTGGTCCGCGCAGGGTTGGGAGCGACGTTTATGTGTCCTTCGGAGGCGCGCTACCTCCCTCCCGAAGTCACCTTTCGAGCGCTCGAAGGTCCTGCTCCGGAAAGCCGGCTGGTTATCGGATGGAAGCAAGCCTCGCCCCTTCCGCCCGCGCTCCAGGCATTTATCCGCGTCGCCCAGAAAGTTGCTTCTCTGTCCGATCCCCAATCGACCTCGTCGACGGAGTAAACGATTCTCCCCGACACGCTCACCTAGATCTGGTTTTGCCTCAAAAACGCATGCACCCACCTCGCAATGCTGTGCCAATTAGGCTGCCGGAAATCGCCGCACATCATTGGTAAAAAACGCGAGTGCAGGGCAAACTCCTTTCTATGAACAGATTGCGCGCAGTTCTCACGTATCGAGAGATTGCTAATCAAAGGCCTCAGAGCGGCGCCGTCGGCTCAAGAGAAGAAATCTCTAAGAGCGCAAACCACGGGTGACGATAGGGTACCACACTCTTTCCTTGAGACAGCCAGCTCAAGCGTTCGCTAGCTANNCGCTAGGCTTGGCTACCTCGCAGGAAAGGGTGCCGTATGCCCGTCACTTCTTCCTATCGCTTTTCACCCTTCCACCCAACAAAGACGCTGTCGATTTTGATGGCGGGTCTAGGATGGGTCTCCGGCCTGACAGGCGCAGCCCTCGAAGACGACTTTACGAGCTTGAGCTTGGAGGAGCTAGGGTCGATCCAGGTGACCTCGGTTTCCAAGCGCTCTGAGTCCCTCAATCGTGTCCCTGCGGCTATCAGTGTCGTCAAAGCGGACGAAATCATCCGCTCTGGAGCGAACAACTTTCCCGAAGCACTTCGTCTGGCGACAGGCACGGACGTGAACCGCGTCGATGCGCACCAATGGGCGGTCACGGTGCGCGGATTCAATGACACGTTCGCGCAGAAACTACTCGTCCTAATGGACGGACGCAGTCTCTATACACCTCTATTCTCCGGCACCTTCTGGCAGATTCATGACGCCCTTCTCGAAGACCTGGAGCAGATCGAGGTAGTCCGGGGTCCGGGAGGGACCGTTTGGGGTGCCAACGCCGTGAATGGCGTGATCAGTATCGTCAGTAAGTCGGCTCGGGACACCCAGGGCTCGCTCATCACCGGAATTTTTCGCTCTGATCTCGTCAGCGGGGGGCTACGTTACGGCGACACGGCAGGCGAAAACGTGTACTACCGCGTTTACGTCAAGTACGACGATCACGACGCCTCCCGACGCAAAGGCGGCGGAGAAGCCTGGGACGCGGGCTTCAAGAAACAAGCGGGTTTCCGTATGGATTGGGCTCCGACGTCGTCCAACGAATTCACGTTGCAAGGCGATCACGCAGACCTCCGTCACCATGCCGTGACGCCTCAAGTGGTCTTCCCTGCTTACCAGGCGCCCGCACCGGCTACAGGTTATGCCTATNNCGCCATCGAACAAGGAGGCACAAACCTACTTGGCCGATGGACACACCGAGCTGAAAATGGCGGCGAGCTGAGCCTTCAAAGCTATTTCGACCACAGCGAGCTACGTCACCCGTTGATGACGGACAATCGCAAAACCTACGACTTCGACCTGCGCCACCGCATGAGTCTGGGTCACCAACACGAACTGGTCTATGGCGGAGGCTACCGCGATTCACGTAGCGATCTGAGGGGGAGCGTCGTTGCGGACATCCCACATCAGATCTACGTCGACCGCATCTATAACCTTTTTCTCCAAGATCAGATCACGCTTTTGCCCGATCATCTCCGGCTGACCCTGGGAGCAAAAGTCGAACACTTCGATAGTATTGGAACAGCTTGGGAACCTGGCACGCGCCTCGCCTGGACCCCCAACGATCGACAGACGATCTGGGCCTCGGTGGCCCGAGCCGTGCGCACCCCGTCCGTGTACGAACGTAGGGGTCGTTTCAACATCGGAGCAGCTGGAGCCGAGCCACCCACCCGTCCGGCTCCCGTACTGCTTTCGGTCCTAGGCAATCCCGATCTCAAGTCCGAAAAATTGCTCGCCTACGAACTCGGTTACCGAGTGCACGCTTTCCAACGCTTCAACGTCGATCTTGCACTCTTCGTGAATGACTACGACGACCTGAGGACCAGCACAGAGCGTCAGAACGTTGCTACCCTTCCAAACTACGTCGGCGTCGAATCGCAATTCATCAGTGCAGGCCGGGGAAAGACTTATGGCGGCGAGATGTCGGTGACCTTCCAAGCCCTCGAACGGTGGCGAGTACAGGCGCTCTACTCGATCATTCGCGCCGACCTCAAGGGGCCCATCACTCCTTTGACCGGGAAACCCCAACCACCGAAAATGTCCGCACCAGACTCGCAGTTCAGTCTCCGCGTCAGCGGCGAAATGACGTCGCAGTTATTTCTCGATCCCGGACTCCGTTATGTGGGCGAAATCTCCTCTGCGGGCGAGGTCCTCACCCAACTTCTAGGCACGCGCAACGTCCTTCCCAGTAATCTCACCTTTGACGCATGTCTGACGTGGCGAGCCTCGGCGAACGTCGATGTCTCGATTGGAGCACGCGATATCGGCAAAACCCATCGTGAATATGTCCCTACCTTCACGACGACCGAGCACACCGAGGTGCGTACGAGCTATTTTGTCCGAACCACCTTGAAGTTTCGCTAACACTCATGATGACGTGGCGGACATTCCCTCTTACTCCCTACGCCACACTCCCAGCGGTGATAGTGTCGGTCCTCTTTGCCGCGCTCACGGCCCATGCAGCGGACGCCGAGGAGGATGATCTCGAGTACAAGGTAAAGGCCGGTTACCTGTTTAATTTCGCCAAATTTGTAGAATGGCCTGCTGGCGCCTTTCCCACACCAAGTTCGCCTTTTGTCATAGGCGTGGTCGATCGGGGAGAGTTACTCAAGTACTGGAAACCTCTTCTGGAGGGAAAGGTCGTCAACGGGCATCCCGTAACGCTGCGTGAGATCGGCAGAGGCGAGAAAAAACCTCGGGTGCACCTTCTTTTCGTCAGCAAGACCGCTCCAGTAAGCCCCGCTGAAATTAGGGAGTACTTAGGAAACGGGCATACGCTCCTAGTGGGTGAGTCCATTCAATTCGCCGAGCGCTTCGGCAGTGTGGGCTTCATTGAAGAACGCGGCGCCATTCGGTTCGCTCTTAACCTCGAGCGTACCGCGCAGGCTGGGCTCAAAGTCAGCTCCAAGCTCTCCAGTGTCGCATGTTTGGTAAAAGATCTCGGCAACCCCTGACCCCTGTAACCATGCAATGGCTACGTGACCTCTCTCTCAGGCAGAAGCTATTCCTCGGCATCCTCTCGACTTGCATGACGGCAATGCTGCTGGGGGCGAGCGCGCTGTTCTGGTTCCAGTCCGTCACCTTCCAAACCGCATTTGTAGCGGAGGTGAAAGCGCTCAGCGCAATGGTCGCCCGCAACGGCACCGCCCCCTTGATCTTCGGAGATCGCCGTTCCGGCGCAGAGGTCCTCCAATCGCTCAAGGTCAAACCCCAAGTGCTCCATGCTCAAATGTTCAATGAGCGAGGGGAACTCTTCGCTCAAATCGGCTCCGAGCCGATGCAGTGGCCGTGGCGAGAACAGGCGGGGACAGAACCGATCTTTGTCGGTCAGGGCTACGCACGTCTGATCCTACCCATCCCCATCGATGAAGCGTCACAAGGTCGCCTAGAAGTGATCGCTTATTATGGCGATGAGCAGAAGAAGCTCTTCGCCCTCTTTGGTTGGGTCATGGCCGGGATCTTCATCGTCTCGCTCATGGTTATTTTGGTGATGTCCAACTTCATTCAGAGGCTCATCACACGTCCTATCATCAGCCTGGTGGACCTGGCCCAGGATATCACGGAAAAAGAAGAATACCACAATCGTGCAGTGGAGCAGAGCAGGGACGAAGTCGGCGTCCTCACCCGAGCTTTCAATCAGATGCTCGACCGAATCCAATCCCGCGAGGCGGGGCTTCGGGAAAGTCAGCAGCGTTACGAGGTCGCTGTCCTCGGATCCAGCGATGGTCTGTGGGATCACGACCTGATCAACGGTCACGTCTACTTTTCCCCTCGGTGGAAAGCGATGATTGGTTACGAAGATCACGAGCTCACCAACACCGCAGAGACCTTCCTTGCCCTCCTCCATCCGAACGATCTGCCTGCCGTAAACGAAAAGGTGTCTGCCTACCTAAAGGGTCACGGCCCCAGTTACGAAGCGGAATTCCGAATGCGCCACAAAGACGGATCTTATCGTTGGATTCTCTCCCGTGGAGCCGCACTAAGAAACGAAAACCATCAGCCTATCCGCTTCGCTGGCTCGCACACCGACATTACGGAGCGCAAACTTGTCGAATTAGAGATCCGAGTCGCCCGCGAGAAATTCGAAGTGCTGGTCA
>DKKJ01000224.1:0-11626 GCA_002455175.1 Opitutaceae bacterium UBA6669 | reverse complement strand
GATAACCGGTCCTTCACCTTCGTCAGCCCACAAGCAGAACGACTCCTTGGCTACCCCCTAAAGCAGTGGACAGAGGACCGCACATTCTGGATCGACCACCTTCACCCAGCTGATCGAGAAAACACACTGCGGATTACTTCCGAAGCGATCGCCAAACGGCAGGCGACCCGATCGGAANNATACGTAACGTGGCCTCCGTGCTCGAATCCGCTGAAGGCAAGCTGGTCTTAAGGGGCGTATTCTTCGACATCAGCGAACAAAAGAAGTCCGAGTTGGAACTCGATCAGCTCAACCTGAAACTTCGAGAAGCCTCTCGGGAAGCCGGCATGGCAGAAATCGCCACAGGTGTTCTCCATAACGTGGGCAACGTGCTCAACAGCGTGAATGTCTCCGCCTCTCTGGTGGTGGCGCAAATCCGCAAATCGAAAAGTAGCAGCCTAAGTAAAGGCGTCGCGTTGCTGCAGGAACACCGCGATGACCTCGTTACCTTTTTCAGCCAAGATCCTCGCGCCCGCCAATTGCCCACCTTCCTCCAGGCAGTTTCTGAGCAAATTCNNGATGCAGCAGTCCTTCGCCAAGGTCGGCGGAGCGAGCGAAAATCTCCAAGCCCACGAACTGATGGAGGATGCTCTCCGCATCTGTTCGTCAGGCCTCACCCGCCACCAGGTGGAGGTCTCACGGGAATTTCAAATCGTACCCACCGTACTCGTAGACCGACACAAGGTGCTACAAATTCTGGTCAACCTAATCACCAACGCCAAGCAGGCACTCGAATCCCGTGAGTCACAACGGAAAATCACCCTGCGTATCCATACCGAAAATAGTCACCATGTGCGCATGGAGGTCGTCGATAACGGCATGGGAATTCCTGCAGACTCCCTGACACGCATCTTCCAGCACGGCTTCACCACGAAAAAAACCGGACACGGCTTTGGCCTGCATAGTGGAGCGAATGCCGCCAAGGAATTAGGCGGGAGTCTCCGAGCTTACAGTGACGGTCAAGGCCAAGGCGCCCGTTTCGTCCTGGAGGTTCCCGTAACACCCACTCGTCCCTCCTCCGTACCCGCACCCGCCNNCTCCGTCGCTTCTCCCCATCCGATGAATTCGCCTCGCATTCTTGTAATTGATGACAATCCGGCCATTCACGACGACTTCCGGAAAATCATTTGTCCGGAAGCAGACGCTACGCTCGTCGATGAGTTGGAAGCCCAGCTTTTCGGCGAAAAACAGACGATCAAAGCCTCCACGGCGTTCGAGATGGATTCCGCTTATCAAGGAGCGGAAGGCCTCGAAAAAGTGCAGCGCGCTCTGGCTGAGAGTCGCCCCTACTCCCTCGCGTTTGTCGACGGCCGCATGCCACCGGGCTGGGACGGTGTGGAGACCATCGCTCAACTCTGGAAAGTCGCCCCCGACCTCCAAATTGTCATTTGCACCGCCTACTCGGACTACTCCTGGGAAGAGATCATCGCGCGTCTCGGTCAAAGCGACAATTTGGTGATTCTAAAAAAGCCGTTCGATACGGTCGAAGTCCTTCAGCTCTCGCACGCGATGACCAAAAAGTGGATACTTGGGCAAGAATCGCGCCTGCGTACCGAAACTCTCGAGGGGCTTGTTCGACATCGAACCCACGCACTCGAGGAAATGAACCGACATCTGCTGGAAGCCAAGGAGGCTGCGGAGGCTNNTGAGTCATGAAATCCGCACTCCGCTAAATGGGGTGATCGGTATGACGGATCTACTTCTAACAACAACGCTGGACGAGGAACAGCGCGATTGCGCCAACACCATTAAGTTTAGCGGCGAGACTTTACTCACGATCCTTTCTGACATCTTGGATTTCTCTAAGATCGAAGCGGGTCAGCTCACTCTAGAGTCGGTGCCTTTCAGCCTCCGTCAGACGGCAGCCGAGGCAGTCCGAATGGTGTCGCACGCCGCTGACCAAAAAGGATTGGCCCTGACCACGGTTTTTGNNCCGACGCGGGACGCTTACGGCAAATCCTCCTCAATCTTCTGTCCAACGCCATTAAGTTTACTCCGCAGGGCAAAGTGAGCGTCGTTTTGTCCGCCCAAACTTGTCCCAAGGGCAATCATCTGATCAGCGCTCAAGTTCAGGATACAGGGCTCGGAATCAGCGAGGAGGTGCAGAAAAAGCTCTTTTCACCCTTCACCCAAGCCGATGGATCAGTCTCACGTCGATTTGGCGGAACGGGTCTTGGCCTGGCCATTTCCCGCCGTTTGGTCACTCTCATGTCGGGTGAAATCGGCGTGACGAGCACGGTGGGCGGNNCCTCAAAGCCACAGGAGCCTCAGACTTTCCTTCGGGCAACAGGAATACCCCGCCATTGGCGGCGGTTCTCCCGGGTTCCGGTTGAGATCCGCCAGTCCTAGCCTAGGCAGCGGTTGAGCCCAGCGATTTCAGGGCTGATTCGATAAGGATTTCTACCGCGGTAATTTGTTTCTCTAAGGAGAGACTGGGCTCTCCCCGGAGAGCTCCCGCTTGTTCTGGAAGCCAGGGCAAATGGATAAAACCAGCACGGATCGAGGAAATGCCGGCGTGTGTTAATCGGTGCATTAACGAGTAGAAAAGGTGATTGCACACGAAAGCTCCCGCGGAGAGCGAAAAAGCGACGGGCAGCCCTGCTCCGGAAAGTTCTTTTTCCATCGCGACCAGCGGTAGTCCACTCCAGTACGCAACGGGCCCTGCCGTCTCGATTCTCTGGTTCACCGGCTGATTACCTTCGTTGTCCGGGATGCGCGCATCGGCGAGATTCAAAGCAACGCGCTCAAGTTGAATACCCCGACGTCCGCCAGCTTGTCCCAAACAAATGACGACCGCGGGATTCAATCGGGTGATCGCATCCGCCAGCCGATCGGCCGATTTCCCAAATACGCAGGGCAGAACGTCGCCAGAAACCCGCGCTCCCGCGACAGTTCGTCCCGCCACTGCCTGTGCCACGCGTTCCGAGGGGTTGATGCTTTCACCATCGAAGGGCTCAAAACCAGTTACGAGGACAGTCATTGGAGTACCTTAATTCAAGGCTAGGGCGTGGCTTCACCAAGGAGCAACCTCGATCCCAGCCGCCTTCAACTCATGGTTAAGCGCCCGCGCAAATGAAGCCGCATTTTCCCCGTCGCCATANNAAAACAGAGGGTCTCAGCGGAGAGGCTTACCCAGGAACCGGCCAACGAGCGAACCCGCCTTCTCAGAACCATCTCTAGCACTTGCTCAATCATCGCTGCCTGCGTCGAGATGAGCGCCCCTGGTTGCGTTCTTGGGGTTAGGCTTCCGTCCGCTTGATAGGTCCGATCAGAAAAAACCTCAGCGACGACCGTGAGGCCCGCGCGTTTCCCTTCCACCAGTGAAACGCTGCCGGAAAGTCCAAATAAACGAAGGTGAGGACTACAGGCTTTGACCGCCTCCGCAACAGCCCGAGCCACACGTGGCTCTCGCGCTGACTGGTTATACAAGGCTCCGTGGGGTTTGACGTGACGCACNNTCGACCTGACTTTTCACCAACGTGAAGATTTCCTCAGGAGACAGCGTGAGTTCTCGCCTGCCAAAATGGTCGCGATCCGCGAATCCCGGATGAGCCCCAATTGCCACGCCCCACTCTTTGGCCAAACGCGCCGTGGCCACCATGGTTTCAAGGCTACCCGCATGTGCTCCACACGCGATATTGGCAGAACTGATGAATGGCATCAGGGCTGCGTCCTGCCCCACCTCCTCACCGAGATCACAATTGAGATCCAGCTTCATCGTCCAATAGGTACTTCTGTCTCAACCCAGCGCGAGTCGCTGCGAGGTTTTTTTCCCACCGCTCGCGCCGATATTGCGCTTCCTGCAGCGAAACGCGTTCAAAACGTAAGCGTAGTCCCGGCATCACACGTCCTAAACGAGACCAATCAGCCGAGATCACCGAAGCAATTTTAGGATACCCACCCAACGTCTGACGATCGGCCAAGAGCACGATCGGATGTCCATCGGGCGGAATCTGCACGCTTCCAAAAGTGACCGCTTCGGAGATCATCTCACGAGCGTCGGATCGTCCGATGGGATCGCCCTGCAGACGCAGGCCCATGCGATTGGATTTTGGTGTCACCTGAAACTCTGCTCCCCAAAAGCGCTCCCGCATTGCCTCGTCGAACCAACCGTGCTGTGGCCCTTCCAGCGCGCGGACCACCACCCTTTCCTCTACCGGAGGCGTCCAACCCCACGACAAGGACCAACCTCTGCCCGCAGATGGGATCGAATCGATTTTTGAAGCTCCTATTTCTAGCTGATCGCCGGCCCGCAATGGACGGCCATCCACTCCGCCAAAACCCGCCGTCACCGCGGTAGAAGCGCTCCCCATCACGAGTGTCACGACCAACCCACCCGCAACCGCCAAATAGGTGCGTCCTCCACGTTCGATCGCCTCCAAAGACAGGACTTCGCCTGCAGCCATCTCAACCACTCGCCGCGAGGGAATTTCCCTGATCGGCGCGCCTAGGACTGCGATCCGCGCTGCTTTTTCGAAACGAAGAACGGGACCTACCGCCGTGCACTCTAAGCCNNTCCCAGGATCAGATTGGCTAGGCGAAGCGACGCCGCATCCAACGCTCCCCCAACCGAAACGCCCTCGGCTTGCCAACCCGGCCTCCCTTGATCTTGCACCGTAGTAAAGAGGCCCGGCTTGAGTACAGTGATCATAACCGGCTTATATCGTCACCTTCAGGAAGCGCACCTGATCGCCCACGCGCAGTCGGGCCGGCGGCTCAGCACGAGCATTGAAGAAAACGTCCGTGGTCTGACCAATGAGATTCCAACCTCCCGGCGTAGTGCTCTATGGGATACCCGTGAAGCGCCCGCCAATAGCCACGCTTCCTGCCGGCACCGCGACTCGCGGGGTCGCCCGGCGTGGCATCATCAACTGCTCGGGCAATCCCAGCAAATAGGGGAAGCCCGGCGAAAACCCCACCGCTCCCACCGTAAAGACGGTATCGCAATGCAGCCCTACCGCTTCTGCGGGGGACATCCCGACATGTCTCGCCCATGCCTCAAGATCAGGTCCCGCTTCCCCTCCATAGATCACCGGAATCTCCCAGCTCCGCACTTCCTCCACACGCGTCGACTCGGCGTCAAACTCGGTTTGCTGAACCCAAGTCTCCACACGGCCGAAAGGATCGTGGCCACCCACCTGGACGGGATCAAAATGAACACCGACGGGNNGACGGTGGTAAATGCCGGAACGATATCGTACACCCCTGGCAAGCGATGCCGCGACAGCGCCTCCGCCAGCCGCATGACCTTCCGCGTGGTGGTCGAATTGATCTCGCTATCCACCTCGATCAAAAGAGAGGCATCACCCAACGGCACGCACTGCATGCGCTCATCAAGCGAAATATCGGTCATTGCTCAAGCGCCACCTGCCGCTAACCTACAGTCATTTCCCGTTTTCTACCCGACGTTCACCTGCGATTATTCCTCTCACCGCTGTTCCGTGTTCCACCGCTTGTGCAGTCTCCCCTTACTTCGCTACGTATCGCTCAAGCGGACAACCTACATCGGCCTTATCCTCCTCGCCCTGTCGAACTCGTTAGTTGCCCACCCCGAGAGCGAAGTAGCGATTGCCGAGCTCACGCAATGGATCGCGCGTCACCCACGGCAACCTAGCCTTTATTTTTCTCGCAGTCAGCACTTTATAGATCACGAACGGTGGACTGAAGCAGAGAAAGATCTCCTTCAAGTAGAAGCGCTGGCCGCGGCGCATCCCGGGATGAGTCTCTCTTTCAGCCGCCTTTACCTGGCGACGGGACGACTTGTTGAAGCACGTCATCGGATCGACCAAGCGCGCCGTGACGATCCTCGTGACCCTACCGTAATGATCATCAGCGGACGTATTCATGCCCAAATGGGCCAAGCAGTGGAGGCAGCAGCGGATTTTTCGCGAGCGATCGAACTCCTCCCTGAGCCGCGTCCGGAATTGTACCTCGAACGAGCTGCCTTGCCGCTACCGACCCCAGAAGCGCTGCGAGGTCTCAACGAGGGCATTGAACGGATTGGGCCCGCCCTGGCCCTCGTCGAACGGGCCATCGCTCTGGAATGCTCTTTGGGCCAAACCGACGCTGCACTCGCCCGACTGGACACGTTAATCCAATCGTCTTCCCGTCAGGAATTTGGCTGGAAACGACGCGGAGACCTTTTGCGGAGCATCGGACGCACGGACGAAGCTCACGCCAATTACCTCCTTACTCGTTTAGAACTGTCCCGCCAACCTGTCTGGCTCCAGCAGACGAGTGACGCTCAATCTCTCGCCGCCGAATTAAAACGTGCATTGTCCGCTACAGATGGAAGCACTCCGCCTCAGGTAAGTCCGTAGCTCGATTTCTTCCTAAACGCGTTTAATCCCTCTCTCCCCTATTTTCGATGAAACTGCCTTTCTTGTCCTCGATAGTTACGCTTTGTTCTCGCTTCGGCCTGTTCCGCTCCTGGCACGGTACTCTCGCTGCGATTTTCATCATTGGGCCAGCCGCAACCGCAACCGCGGCTCCCACCGTCGTTCGAGGCCCATACCTGCAGTCAGCAACGCCCACGAGCATGGTCGTACGCTGGCGGACTGATTCCACCGAGCCGTCTTTGGTACGCTACGGCCTCGCTCCCGATCAGTTGACCCTGACAGCTAACGCCGCCGGTATCCTCACGGAGCACGTGGTCCAGTTATCGGGCCTACAACCTGCCACTCGGTACTTCTACGCTATCGGAGTTCCGCCTAAACCAGGGGGAGGCGAGGATTCCGCCACGGCGAGCCCCGTGAGCACCTTTGTCACTCCACCCGTCCCAGGCCCGCNNCCCGCCTCAACCGACCAGAATCTGGGTCCTCGGTGACCCAGGCACCAAAAACTCAGTGCAACGGGCCGTGCGGGATGTTTACGACCGATTCAACCAGGGAAGGACCACCGACCTCTGGCTATTACTAGGAGACAACGCGTATCCAGACGGCACCGACGCCGACTATCAGAAAGCGATTTTCGAGATGTATCCGGATACTCTTCGCACGTCGCCCGTCTGGCCCGCTCTAGGTAACCACGACGGCCGTAGCGCAAATTCCATTACCCAATCCGGCGTTTACTACGACATCTTTACACTGCCCACCCGCGGGCAGGCTGGAGGAGTGCCCTCTGGCACCGAAGCGTACTACTCGTTCGACTACGCTAACATCCATTTCATTTGCCTCGACTCTCATGACACAGACCGGTCTCCCGATGGCGCCATGATGCAGTGGCTCAAGGCGGATCTTCGGGAAACAACCCGCGAGTGGATCATCGCCTTTTTTCATCATCCCACGTATACAAAAGGCACCCACGACTCCGATAGCGATAAGGACAGCTCCGGTCGCATGAACGATATGCGCCAGACATTTCTGCCCATTCTCGAGGCAGGCGGAGTCGATCTCGTGCTCACGGGCCACTCCCATGTCTACGAGCGCTCCTATCTGCTCGATGGCCACTACGGTAAAAGCACGACGTTCGACTCTCAGCTGCATATCAAACAGCGTGGTGACGGACGAGAAGACGGAGACGGCGCCTATCGCAAAAAACGGGGGCGAATTCCTCACATGGGGGAAGTCTCCGTGGTCACGGGAAGCGCCGGTCACGCGAGCTCCAAACCCGTGAAACTCGACCATCCGGCCATGGTGATCTCCCTAAACGAAGCCGGATCATCCGTCATCGACGTCAACGATCTCCGTTTGGACTTCGTCTTTCTCAACGACAAAGGCGAAAAACGCGATTGGTTTACGATAAGAAAGGAATAGCTGGCCCTACGATTACGCGGTATTGGCATTTTTATAATCCTCCCCCGCTGCGCTCCTACTTTCGTAGGTCGGAGGTGCTCCCCGGAGGCGAGTTAGGGTTGAACTTTCCTAACATCCTCATGACGTCTCTTGAGTCATGTCCTGTACCCGCGTCCTGCCCTCCGTCCTTGTTGCCGCCCTGATCCTGAGCTCTTCGGGGTGTCGAGACAAAGAAGTCGCCCACTACCGTGTGAAAAAAGAGGCAGCCTCACCGGCTCCAGCCTCGGCCTCCACGACCTCAGTTNNGATATGGCCTCGACTCCAGTGACGACGGCCCAAGGAGCGGGATTGAGTTGGACAGCTCCCTCGCACTGGACCGTCAAGCCCGCTTCGGCTATGCGCCGGGGCAGTTATGCGATCGCAGGCACCAACGGGGCAGCGGCGGACTTGGCAATCACCGCCTTTCCAGGCAACGTCGGCGGCAACCTCGCCAACGTGAATCGCTGGCGCAACCAACTCGGACTGGGCCCTATCGGAGAAGCTGAGATGGAAGCGTCTTTGAGCCATCATGATTTTAATGGCCTACACATGGACGTCGTGGACATCCAAGGTGCCGCCGGTGCCGATCGCCAACGTACGATTGGCGCAATTGTACCTTTTGGTGAGGCCACCTGGTTTTTTAAACTGAGCGGACCTGACGCCCTGGTCGCCAGTGAAAAGCAGGCCTTCATGTCCTTTCTCCAGACCGTTAAGCCGCCCAAATCATGAGCGAACTCCGCCAATCTTTCGTCGCCTTCTTCACCTCGCTCAAGCTGACCATCGCGCTGCTGGCGCTGTCGATCATCCTCGTCTTCTGGGCCACGCTGGCCCAGGTGAAGCTGGGAATTTGGGGTGTCCAGCGGGAGTTCTTCCAAACCTTCTTTGTGCTCGGGAAGTTTCCTGGCACCGACGTACTGATTCCGCTTTTTCCCGGCGGTTACTTCATTGGAGGACTCCTCTTGATCAACCTGGTGGCCTCGCACTTCCACCGCTTCAAGATGACCTGGAAAAAGTCCGGCATTTTTCTCACCCACTTCGGTCTGATTCTTTTGTTAGTGGGGGAACTGCTGACCGGGCTTTGGCAGGAAGATTTTCAAATGCGGCTGGATGAAGGCCAAACGAAAAACTACTCCGAGAGTATCCGGGAAAGTGAGCTCGCGATCATTGACGCGACGGATCCAGAGTATGACGACGTCGTTGCTATCCCCGCCGAACGCCTTGCTCGATCCAAGGAAACTCAACATCCGAAGCTACCGTTCCGCGTCATCACCCGCGCTTTTTATCCCAATGCTTTTGTGGAGCAGGCTCCCGAGTCTGGGCCTGGCCCCGCTACTCCCGAAGTCCCAGTGGTCGCGACGCGTGACGCTGGCCTCCGCCTCGCTGTTCGTCCACAGCCGATCACCTATCGCGACAACGAGCGCAATTGGGCGACTGCGTTTGTCGAATTGATCGGACCCGACGGCTCGCTGGGTGTTTGGATGGTCTCGAGTCTTCTCATCAATCCACAAAGCTTTGACTACGCTGGCCGTACCTACCGCCTGCAGATGCGGCTCGAGCGGAATTACAAGCCATTTTCCCTCACCCTACTGGATTTCAGCCATGATCGCTATGCAGGCACAGAGATTCCAAAGAACTTTTCCAGCCACCTCCGCTTGAAAACTGACGATGGCAAGGATGACCGCGAAGTGCTCATCTACATGAACAATCCCCTGCGCCATGGAGGACTCACCTTCTACCAGGCAAGTTTCGATAACAACGACCAAACAACCGTCCTACAGGTCGTACGCAACCCCAGTTGGCTCCTCCCGTACGTCTCCTGTGTGCTGATGTCACTCGGACTTCTGGTGCAATTCGGCATGCACCTCGTCGGGTTTGTGCGCAAGCGCACCGCCTCCTCCACTCCAGTCCCTTCTACCGCCGCTCGCGCGACTCGTTGACCATGGCCACGTCTTTCGCCTCTTCCCCTTCCACCCCTCGCGCCTCGAATCAGGGAACGCCACCGACGGAAACGTCTGGTCGCTTCCGATGGATTCTGCCGCTCTTGGTCCTCTTGCTCTGCGGTGGCTACCTGCTTGCGCCGCTGTTTAAAAAACAGAAGTCAGAAGACTTCGATCTCGATGGATTTGGCCGCTTGCCTGTCCTGGTCAATGGTCGTCTCAAGCCGTTAGATACGGTAGCGCGTACCTCCCTGCTGGTCCTGCAGGAACGCCAGCGAGTCGCCTCCCCGACGGAAGGCACGTTGGTTTCCAGCCCGACCGAATGGTTACTCGATGTCCTCTTCCGACCTGAGGTTGCCGATACCTATCCGACCTTCGCCATCGACAACCCTGATCTACAAGCCCTGCTCGGTTTTACTGAGGAAGCCCTGAAGATCAATTACACCAGTACCGCCACCCGCGTTCTGGCAGCAGTCGGCTTCATCCCTGGACACTACATTNNCAGCAGCTCGAGAGCAAGCTGCCTGAAATCGACCGGCAAGCTCGCCTCGCTGATCCGGTGGAAGAGCAACTGCGCAACCCGTTTCAGAAAGCCGTGGCCAAACTTCGTGACCGCCTCGTGCTCTACAATCGACTCAAGCAATCCTTGGTTCCGCCCGGCTCGACCGATCCTTTGCGCGATTACACGGAGTTCTTGAATGGAATCCCCGCCGGTGCAGCCGCCATTCGGGCGCGTGAACAACAGCAGCCACACGACGAAACTGCCGCACGGGCGACCCTCACCGCGGCCCAGAGGTATGAGTTCATGGGCCGGATGGGATACCTTCTAGCCATTCCACCGCTCTCGTCGTCCCTGGATCCCACCGCATGGAAAACCACCGGCAACGCTCTCCTGGAAACGTTTCAAACCGGGCAGATCAATCCAACCGTGATGGCCTACGGCGGCATGGCTTACGCATGGCGGCTGAAGCAAATAGACCAGTTCAACACAGTCGTTAAACTCTACCGGAATGTCCTCTCTGGACGTTTCGCCGATCGCCTGACCAAGTCTGATGCTGAAACCCGTTTCAATGCCGCCGAGCCTTTCTTCCGTTCGATGTACCTCTACATCTGGGCGCTGCTCGTCGGGGTATTTTCCTGGTTGAAGTGGCCGACCACCCTCAATCGGGTGGGCTTTGTCCTTCTTTCCCTCGCCTGGGTGGCGTCGACCATCGGAATTGGCGTGCGCATGTGGCTGGAGGGCCGACCACCAGTCACCAATCTGTACTCCTCTGCCCTCTTTGTCGGCTGGGGCGCGGTCGGTCTCTGCGTCCTTCTGGAAAAACTCTACAAGAATGGTCTCGGCTTGGTCTCCGGCGGATTGATCGGCTTCGCCACCTTACTCATCGCCCATCACTTGTCTCTTTCGGGAGATACGTTGGAGATGATGCGGGCCGTGCTGGACTCTAACTTCTGGCTAGCGACGCATGTGATCGTCGTGACCATGGGCTATTCCGCCACTTACTTGGCCGGCTTCCTCGGTGTGCTTTACGTCGTCCGAGGTGTCTTCACCCGCACCCTTGATCTCAAGACAGAAGATTCCTTCAAGCGGATGGTCTACGGTATCCTCTGTTTTGCTACACTCTTCAGTCTGGTGGGCACGGTCCTCGGCGGAATCTGGGCCGACCAGTCCTGGGGACGGTTCTGGGGCTGGGATCCAAAGGAAAACGGTGCGCTTATCATCGTGCTTTGGAACGGTCTGATCCTTCACGCCCGGTGGGGAGGCATGGTCAAGGCCCGGGGATTGATGTCACTGGCGATCTTCGGCAACATTGTCACGTCATGGAGTTGGTTTGGCACCAACATGCTCGGCGTCGGGCTGCACAGCTACGGATTCAT
>DKKJ01000409.1:32249-32406 GCA_002455175.1 Opitutaceae bacterium UBA6669 | reverse complement strand
TGGACACGATAGAGGAAGGAGACGGTGGCGAAAGAGGGCGGGGCGAAACTAGACTGCCGTGAGAGCTTCGAGACCGCTGAGGCGCATGGCCGCAGGACGTACTGGCACTCGACGGGGCTCTTTTCCGTGAACCGCCTGGGCGATGGCTGCAATATGG
>DKKJ01000409.1:0-32192 GCA_002455175.1 Opitutaceae bacterium UBA6669 | reverse complement strand
AGGCGAATGCTGTTGAAGAAGGCCTCCGTGGTTTGCCCTGAGAGGGTTCGACCCGACGCATCGGTGATCGTTACGCTCACCATGATGGGTACTTGAACTCCGCGTTCCGTGAAAACGGTATCGATGGCGAACAGGGCCGCTTTGGCGTTGAGAGTATCGAAGATCGTTTCGACTAGGAGGGCGTCGACCCCTCCATCAAGCAGGGCGATAACCNNAGCTCACGGCCCGAAACTCGGGACGGTTGACGTCAGGAGACATGGACAGCGTCCGATTCAGAGGACCGATGGCACCCGCTACGAAACAGGTGCGGCCGGGGGAGGTGCGCTCCGCCCACTCTGCTGCGCGCCGCGCGCAGGCCACTGCCGCTAAATTCAGCTCTCGGACCAGAGGTTCCAAAGCGTAGTCAGCTTGGCCAATGGACGTGCTACTGAAGGTGTTGGTTTCGACGAGGTCCGCGCCTGCCGCGAAGTAGTTGCGGTGGATTTCTTCAACGACGGATGGTTTCGTTAGACAGAGAAGGTCGTTATTACCCTTCAAATCATGCCCGTGAGCTCGTAGTGCCTCATTTCGGAAGTCTTTTTCTTCCAAGGCGTAGGTTTGGATCATGGAGCCCATAGCTCCGTCCAGCACGACGATCTTTTGCGTAAACAGTGCGCGCAGGGCGGCGTCGCGGACAGGGTTGAGAGGACGGAGGGAAGCGGACATAAGCGGCATCGCAGAGGCACGGCAAAAGGAGGCGAGCCCACCGTTTGAGGCAAGCTCATATCATCATATTCGAATTTGTTGATATGATTTTTATTTGCCACGGACCGTGAGACTCTCAGAGAGTGATTGTTCGTTCGTGTTCTTTGGTTATGTGGGAGTCTAGGGGAAGGCCGTGAGAGTCGGCCACAGTTGCGCTGCGGTATCGTGTTACAATCCTCCACCGCGCCGGCGAACGGCGTGGGCAAAGCCAATCGGGTGAAACCGGTGAAGGCGGGGGTGAGGTGTTGTGGGTGGGAGACCATCCGCAACGGAGACACGGAGTCCGAACATCCTGACTCACACGCTCACGCGGTCGGAGCGAATGCGCGCCCGGCTGTGTCCCTTCATCGCATCAATGAAGCGTGAGAGTGGTCAACCGTCTCCAGCTATGCTGGAGGAGGCTCTGCTCTTGCCTGACTCAAGCAAACCTCCTCCATGACATCCTTGTTGTCAGCGCGTTCTACGCGCTGCCGCCTCTCTCTGTGCGCAAGCGCCGTACTCGTGGCGTTTGGCTACCCGGCGATCGGTGCCGGACAAACCGCAGAACGGGGGCTTTTTTCCGAGCGTTACTCGGAATTGGAGCCTTATACCCTGACTGCTACTCGTACCCCGGTGGCTGCGTCACTGCAGGCCTCGGTGGTGGATTCTTTTTCCGCCGATGAGCTCAACCGCCGCCAGGTTAACTCCTTCGCGCAAGCGTTGGCTTTGGCCAGCGTGCCGGTTTTTTCCTCCGGTCAACTAGGCGGTTCGACGTCTATCTTCCTTCGAGGTGCCAACTCCANNAGCACCTTGTACGGCGGTGAAGCGGTTGGCGGGGTGATTTCTCTCCGGAGCCTTCGCGGTCGAGGCACATCCGCCGGTCGTGTTAGCTTGGAGGCAGGTAGCTTTGGTACGCTCCAGGGAGCGGCGGCGCTTCAGGGTGAGCAAGGGCCGTGGGCGTACAACGTGGCGGTGCAGGGAGGGCGTACCGACAACGACCGCATCAATAATGATTTCGAAAGCGGCAATGTGACCGTACGTCTGGACCGTACGGTGAACGAGCGTATTTCGGTCGGCGCGACCGTGCGCGGTTTTCAAGGAATTTATGGATCTCCCGGGACTCGCTTCAGCAACGATCCGGATAATGAAGAGCGGGAGAGCAATTGGTTGAGCACCGTCTTCGCGGATCTCCGGCATGCGGATCAGTGGAACACGCATGTGGTCCTTGGAGGTCAGTTGCGTCGCTTTGTCTCGGAGAACCCAGGACGTACGGGAACCAGCATCACCGTAGTCAAGAATCGCCGCGCAGTTCTCGATTGGCAGACGACTTACGAGGGCATCGAAAACCACCGGATCACCGGGGGCTTCACCGCTGAAGCGAATCACACTCGCAACACGGGCTTTGGCGATATCGATGAAGGGCAGTCTCTTTTGGCGTTCTTCCTGCAGGACGAGATCACCCCAGTAGAACAGGTGCAGATCACTGTGGGGTTGCGTCATGACGATTTTGATACATTCGGTCGCCACACCACCGGGAAAGCCAGCGTAGCTTGGAATGTGTTGCCCGGTCGCATCAAGGTGCGTGCCAGTGGCGGAACCGCGTTTCGTTCCCCGAGTTTTCTCGATCTTTATGGGGATAGCGCCTTCTACGTCGGCAATCCCAATCTAAAGCCGGAGCGGGCACGGGGTGGTGACATCGGTTTGGATTACTCGCTTCCAGAGAATCGAGGAACCGTCAGTGTGACGTGGTTTGAAAACCGGTTTAAAGATCTGATTGTTTCCGATTTTTCGCGTAATCCGAGCTCCGTGGCCAACGTGGACCGGGCTAGCACTCGAGGTGCTGAACTGAGCTTTCTAATCGCTCTCCCTCGGTCGACACAACTTCGCAGCAGTTACACGTACCTTGAGGCAGAAAATGATCAGACTCACCGTCGCCTCCTGCGGCGGCCGCGTCACATTGGCAACGTAGATGTCTCGACCGATTTCGGTCGTGGTGTGACAGCAGGAGCGGGGCTCCGCGTCGTAGCGCAGCGCGAAGACGTCCATGCTGGAAACTTCGCGACAATTGACGGCGAGGATTATTCGGTCGTGCGCGTCTATGCAGCGTGGGCGGTGAATGAGCGCCTGATTCTGAGAGCACGCGTGGAGAATCTGCTGGATGAGTCCTACGAGGAAGTCCACGGGTTCCCGCAGCTCCCTGTCGGCGGGTTCGCCTCGCTAGAGTGGCGCTGGTAATGAGTTCGGTCTGACCTGGCTCGTAGCCGTTGCTCCTGCTCAGGCAGAAGCAGCGGCAAAGGATTGTCGTCCGTGCTGGCTCAAGTGACTGGTGACGGCACGGACGAACTCCCCTCCAAATTCTGCGCGTTTTTTCTCACCCATTCCAAAGATCCCTTCCAACTCGCTCTCCGTGGTGGGATATTGGCGAGCCATCTTNNGCGCTCATCAGCGAGGCGCTTCCTAAGGTTGCGGAGAGCGGCAAAGAGGAGCTCGTCACAGGTGATTTCGCCCGCACGGGGAACGGCTACGCGTTTGGCTTTGGGTGTGGCCAAGGGTTTGGTCAGCTGAATGGTCTGCCGTGAGCGAAGGACCTCTACCCCTGAGGGGGTGAGTTCCAATACGGGATACTCGCCTTCACTCAAAGTGAGAAATCCTAGACGGAGAAGTTCTCGTCCCACCGCGGTCCAAGCGGGGCGGGAGAGATCCCGACCAATTCCGTAGGTGGACAGCTGGTCGTGACCCCAANNGAAGCGGCTGGCCTGACGGATACGGTAGACGCAGGAAAGGAATTTCTGCGCGGGTACGGTGCCGTCGTAAGTATCGCGTGGCTCTTGGCAATTGTCACACGCCGCGCAGTTATCAATCGGATACGTTTCACCGAAATAGGTGAGCAAGCTCTGCCGCCGACAGCCGGCTGACTCCGCGTAGTCGACCATCTGCCGAAGTTGGGCGCGCGCGACCTTCTGTTCATGCGGGTCCGTGATTTCGTCCAGGAAATGGGTTTGCTTGGCGATGTCACCTCCGCTGAAAAGCAGCAGGCAGTCGCCCGGCAAACCGTCACGGCCAGCCCGCCCCGTTTCTTGGTAATAGGCTTCAATACTTTTGGGCAAACTTAAATGTGCGACAAAACGCACATCGGGTTTATCAATCCCCATGCCAAAAGCAATGGTTGCGACAATAATCACGCCGTCTNNCCATGCCGAAGGCGATGGTGGCGCAGATAATGCGAACGTCATCGCGCAGGAATAGCTCCTGATTGCGCGCCCGCTCGTCTGCCTCGAGTCCGGCATGATAGGGGCGCGCGGAAAATCCGCGACCGGCCAAGGCTTCGGCGACTCGCTCGCTGGCGGCGCGACTCGCACAGTAGACGATGCCACTTTCTCCCTCCCGCTTTTGCACGAACTCGATCAGTTGCTTGAGCGGTTGGTCCTTGGGAGTGACACGGTAGGTGAGGTTGGGCCGGTTGAAACTCGCGACAAAAATCTCAGGTGGTTGCAAACGCAGGTGCGTGATAATGTCGTCGCGGACGCGTTCGGTGGCGGTTGCGGTGAGCGCCATGAAAGGCACCTCGGGAAGGAGATCGCGCAACTTGGCCACCTGTCGATATTCGGGACGAAAGTCGTGGCCCCACTCGGAGACGCAGTGGGCTTCATCGATCGCGATGGCTGAGACATTCCAGCTCCGGAGGTTTTCTTGCCAGTTGTCGAGCATGAGCCGCTCCGGTGCGACATAGAGCAACCGCCACTCGTTGCGATGTAAGCCCGCAAGGCGTGAACGAGCCTCACTGGCGGTGAGCGTGGAGTTCAGGTAGGTTGCCGCGACTCCGCTGGCTTGAAGTTGGTCCACCTGATCCTTCATGAGCGCGATCAAGGGTGACACCACAACGGTCAATCCGGGGCGGACTAGGGCGGGAAGTTGGAAGCAGAGGGATTTTCCGCCGCCGGTAGGGAGCAAGGCAAAAACATCTTTGCCCGCGAGGGAGGCTTCAATGATCTCGCGTTGCAACGGCCGGAAGCGGTCGTAGCCAAACGTGGTGGAAAGCGTGTTGAGCAGTTCGGGCAAGGCGGAAGAGGAAAAGGAGCGAGAAGAAACGGCTTTATGACCAAGGCACAAAGGAAAATCGGTCCAGTCGCAAACTGCCCCAGACTAGGGGCGAGACGGTTGCATCTGTGGTCGTAAGTGATGACTAGGGGTGGCGTAGGCCGAGAAAGCGAGCGAGTTCCTGGATAGCGACGGTGCTCGAGTGCCCCTTCTTCACCGATCGCGAGACCACCGTCAGGTGACCAGCTTCGCGATCTGCGCGAAGGTCGGCGTAGCCCACCACCTCTGTCCCACTAAGAAGTGGGAGCGCGTAGTAGCCTCGCTTGCGCTTCGCGGCGGGGACGTAGACCTCCCACGTGTAATCGAAATTCCAAAGGCCCGCCGTCACCGTACGGTCATAGATCAAGGGGTCTAAAGGGGCTAGCAGCTTGGCGATGGGTGCGTCGTCTAATTTTTCTTCGTAACGCGCCTCATCGAGATTGCCGAGATCCTCGCGTAAACAATAGAGGAGGGGGCTTTCGCCCACCGTCACCGCTTGGACCTGATCTTCGACCAGACGGAGATCTTCGCGTTTCAATCGAGCAAGCCGTCGCTGACGGAGGAGTTGCAGGACCCACCAGCGAGCGGTGTCTTCGGCGGAGGGGCGAGGCAGTCGTAAGAGAGTTTCTGGCAGGACCCGTTCGGGCAGATCGTAAACGCGGCGTTGTGCTTTGCGTCCGGAGATCAGAACCCGTCCATGGAAAAAAAGTTTTTGCAGCGTGGCTTTGGCCAAGGTGGCCTGACCCCAAACGCGGCGGGCGGTGCGATCATCATCGATGGCATCCGAAGAGAGCGGACCGCGTTGAGCGATTTCTTGCAGGATGTGACGCGCCAACTCGCGCTCTCTTGGAGTGAGTCGCCCGGACCAAGCACCTGCGCGACGCGCCCGTAGCTCCATGGATGCCTGCAAGTGCGGCCAAGCGTCGAGAGCAAAGGCAACAAGGATCCCAGTGGTAGGTAAATGATGTTCTAGGGCGGTTCGTTTTTCAGGGGGAAAGCCTGTGCCCTCTCCATGAAGATGACGCATCAGATCGCCTTCGCGGTAACCATTGATCCGATTTCGTAAGATCAGATCATGCATCCGGCCACAGACATTAATGGGATCGATTTGTACGAAACCTAAGTGGGTCAGGGCTTCGCCGAGGTTGAGAAACGGTTGATGCAAGCCCACGCGGCGCAGGTGAAAGCGGCGTGCTTCGGAAACCGTTAACGAAAGGGGCGGAAGCATTTTAACCGCCTCACGCTGATCACGCTGCGGTAGAGCGCAAGTGCCCGCGCAGACCATAAAAAAGCCGGACCGAATTGCTTCGGCCCGGCTTTTTCAACCGTTTGACTACAGAACAAACCAAAACTGAAAGCTAAGCCCGCCCTAGCTGTAGCGTGCTTACGCGTAGGCTACCGCGTGGCAGCCGTAGGCAGGACGAGCGGGAAGGAAGTAATCGGCGCTATCGTCTTCCGACTTATTAGCGGCACCGAATTCCGGAGCAGCTTCGGCCAGGAGCTTGCGGAGACTCTCACGAGCACGGGCGATACGGCTCTTTACCGTGCCGACATTGATAGCGAGGGCGCGGGCGATCTCTTCGTAAGGGAGATGCAGGCTGTTACGCATCGTAAGAATCTCGCGGTGACGCGAATCCAGTTTTTCCATACATGCGGAGATGAGATCCGCAAATTCGTTCGTCACTGTTTGCTGCGCANNCCGTTTCGTCGCCGAGGGGGCGATCGATGGAGACGCTGTCTTGGCGACGACGACGGAAAAAGTACCAGTAGCGATTGCGGGCAAGATTCAGCGCAATGCGGTAGAGCCAAGTGGCCAGGGAGGAGTCCCCGCGGAAATTAGCCAGACCACGATGTACACGAAGGAAAGTGTCCTGAGCGATCTCTTCAGCGTCAGCACGGTTACGGAGAAGATTCAAAGCGAGGCCGAGAATCTTTCCGTAGTAGCGATTCATGATTTCCGTGAAAGCGGACTCATCGCCTTGGTTGAAACGCTTCACCAACTCTGCATCGTAAGCGGCCTCAGCCTTAGTGGCGGCGAGAGCAGTTTCGCGAGAGGTTTCTTCCGTTTCTGACGAGGTCGTGGCACCTTCATCGTCGGTCGAGAGACCGGTGGATTTGGAGAGATGAGAGGACCCAGACACGTGCCGCGGCGATGGGGTGGACGCAGAGCGACGGAAGGAGGAGACAGATCCGAGATTTGCTGTGAGCATCGTGTGTTGTGTTAGAAGGTTGAAGTTGGAATGAGCTGGTTGATGCCCACTCTTATAACTCAACTCGTGCCACATCCTCAGAATTTGACTTAAGTGACTGGTTATCAGTTGATAGAAATAACCCGTCCATCTCTTCATTTTCGTGGGAACGTGCATTCTGAACGACCTATGCCCTATGCCTGGTGCAAAATGCACGATTCCGCCCTCCATCAGTCAGCTAGGAATACTCTATCTTACAGGAAATCCGTGCTTTGGGGGATTTCCCGATCCCGAACTACAGGGAAATTCCCTTGAGGGGATGTACGTCCAATAAATTTGAGTAACGACCTTTTACCTCCGGTCGCTGTAACGCGTTGTGAACGTAGAAGTAAATGGGGATGACCGGCATTTCTTCGGCCAAAATGCGTTCGCACTCCTGGAATGCTTCAAAGCGCGCCTGTTGGGTAGGANNACGCGCTTCCTGGGTAGGGGCGACCTTGGCGGCGGAAATAAGACGATCGTAGGCTGCGTTTGACCAGCCCGTCTGGTTGTTGCCGTTCTGGGAGGTCATCATCTCCAAGAACGTGCTAGGATCCAGGTAGTCGCCGACCCAAGCGAAACGCGCCAACTGGTAGTTGCCCGCACGCATGGTCTCCACGTAGACCTTGGCCTCTTGATTGTAGAGGTTCACTTGGATGCCAAGCTCGACGCGCCACATCTGTTGGATGGCTTCCGCGATCTGTCGGTGCCCCTCGTGGGTGTTGAAGAGCAGGTCAACGACAGGAAACCCTTTTCCTCCCGGGAATCCCGCTTCAGTGAGTAGTTGGCGTGCTCGTGCCGGATCATAGGCCAAACGACTCGTCGCCGTGAATCCGCCGGTCTCGGGTGGGGTGAGGTGGCCGGCAGGGATTTCTCCGCCCTTCGTTACGCGATCGACCAACTGCTGACGATTGATCGTCAGCGCCAAAGCCTGACGCACGCGGACGTCATTGAAGGGAGGTCGCGTGACGTTGAGGCGATAAAAGTAGGTCGCGAGGAGAGTTCCTCGCATAAGGAGGGACTGAAACTTAGGATCGTCTTGATAGACGGAGATTTTTCCGATGGGGAGGGTCGAGGTCGCATGTAGTTGGCCGGCGCGAAACATNNCTTCGCTGGCTGTGTTCTCGATCGGGTAAAAAACGACGGCGGCCAGCTTCACAGCGTCGCGATCCCAATAGGTAGGAGATTTGGTCACTCGGATCAGCTGATTGGGCTTCCACTCTGCGAGGACAAAACACCCATTGCCTACGTAGTTGCCGGGCCGGGTCCACTGGGATCCGCGTTCATACACACGTCCAAATTTCTCTAGAGTCGGTCGATGCAGGGGGTACCACGCTGAATGGCAGACGATCTTATCTAAATAAGGTACGGGGTACTCCAGGGAGAGCACCAAGGTGTGCGGATCTGCTGCGTGAGCGCCGACCTGGGCGAAGTCTGCGACCTTTTTCTCGTAGTAGGCTTGGCCGTTTTTCAGCGCGAACAACATGGAGGCATACTCCGCGCCGAGGCTGGCGGTGAGCATGCGTTGATAGGCCCACACGAAGTCACTCGCAGTCACGGGATCGCCGTTGGACCAANNCGTCACTCGACGTTTCCCAGCGTTCGGCTACGGCCGGTGTCGGTTCGCAGGTACGTGGGTCGTACTGCGCCAGACCCTCCATTAAGGCCATGACGATGTTAAACGTCTGAGAGCTTTCGGTCAGCTGAGGATCGAGATCGTTGGGTTCGGAAAGATTGCCGAGATGAAGCGTCTGCGTGCGATTTCCACTCTCTACGGCAGTTTCCCGGCGACTGCAGCCGACGAGAAGGGTCAGAATAAGCCCCAACCCCGCCCAGAGTAAAAAGGCCGGGCGCGGAGTGAGAGCTTGGACAGACATCACTTGACGGGGTTAGCGGCAATTTCGCGTAGGCGANNTCGATACGCTTGCGCTCCGTGCTGTTTACGATGCTCAGCTTGGAGGCATCGCGAATCACGTTGGCGGGCAAGGTAAGAAGACGGGTCAAAACGCCCTGGTCTTTAAACGAACTCAAGTAGAGTGCGGTGACTTCTTGCGAAAGAGCCAAGGACTCGCGGGCGACAGCCTGGGACTCACCGAGTTGGTGATTGAGCTGCTGATTCCGCGCCAGTTCTGACGTGAGAAGATTGCCCACCTGATCCGAAATGCGCTGGCTGTAGCTACCGATGGAGTCTCGGGTGAGGTTTTGCTCCGAAGCCATTTGCGTAAGGATAGGCTGGATACGTTCAGCGAGTCGATCGCCTACTTTGTTCACCTGTTCTGTCTGCTGACGTTCGGCTTCTTCCGGCGATTTGGGAAGCGGATTGAACGGCTGGATCTTCGTGGCAATGATCTCGGCTAGCTGATTGACGCGCTCTTCGTTGAGCTTGTTGACCTCAGCTTCGGTCATGAAAATATCCGCTGAACGCTTCGCAATGGCTTCCTTAAGCATGGCGTTCACGGCATCCAGCTGGCGTCGGCCTTCTTCTGCCGCTGCGCGAATTTCGGCATTGGTTTGGTCACGGATCGTCGCAAGTTCTGCCTGCTGTGAGGCGATGGTTTCCGCGATCGTGCGTTTGTGCAGCCAGTACGCGGCTGCACCAATAATCGCCACGGTGAGGATGACCGCGGGAAGCTGCTCTTTAAGTTTCTGCCACATAGAAGATGTCGGTTAGGGTAGGGGGGATTCCCTAGGAGGATGCGGAAAAGGCGTTGTTTTTCAATTCCACTTGCGCAGGGTGCCGGAATGGCGCTGAACCCAAGCGAGCAACTCCTGTTGGATTATGTGACCTCCCATCCCGAGGAGCGACAGTTCTGGCAGGAGAAAGTTCGGGCGTTTGCCCGCACCTACCGTGACGACCATGAGGCAGCTGCTCGGTTAGAAACCGAACTCTGGGCTTACTACCGCGAGCGATCTGCGGTGGCTCGTCCTTTTCGCGAGCGAGTAGCGCGGGAAGGCCTTACTCGGGTAAGTATGCGAGGACTCGCTGAGTATTGGTTGCGCCTATGGACTTCTCCCAAACCGAAAGGTAAATCCCAACAGAAAGCTCCTTGGGATGAATAAAATTGGAGTTTAAGCTATTGTTGGATAGTCAGTTGTGAATAACTCGCGAAAATCAACGCAAAATTCTCAACGTTTTTCTGCCACGGGCGTCTTTCCTTATGGTTCTGGTTATAACTTCTCCCGCCTAGCGGGAGATTTGGGGTAACAAAGAAAGCAATGGGCGAGCTGCTTAGGGGTAGGCAGCTCGCCCTCTTTTTTGTGAAATTGGTTTCAAAGCGGGCGTGGGATGCCGTTTAGCCCGGTTTTGCGGCATGCGCGCTGCTAATAGTGCCGGCATGTGCCGAATCTGCAAAATCATAGGTTGATGGCCAAGTCAGTCATCGACACCTCTCCAAGGCCTGTTATTCCCACGTTATTCACAACCCGATGGAACACCTGAGCGGGTCTCCCACCCACCAAACGCAGCTCAAGGTCTCGGCGAAGGTAAAGACCTTCGTTTTGGACACCAATGTTCTGCTCCACGATCCCCAGAGCATCTTCAAGTTTGAGGAGAACAACCTCGCGATACCGGTCGAGGTATTAGAAGAGCTCGATGCAATCAAGACCGAGCAATCGACCGAGAGAGGTCGCAACGCCCGGCGCGTTCATCGGATCTTGCAAGAATTGCTGCCTGATTCTCGGACGATGCTCGAGGGAGTACGGCTACCGAACGGAGGCACGCTCTCTGTTATTATCAATCGATACTTGATCGAAAACCGCCATGACACGCCTGCGATGATGCGGCTGCGCGCGGTGCTTCCGGACCTGTCGAAAAAAGATAACCGAATCATCGCCTGTGCTTTGTTTGTGCAGGAGCAATTTCCGCCCCCGACCATCCTTGTGACGAAGGATGTCAATGTGCAGCTCAAGGCGCGGGCGGTCGGTCTCGAGTCCGAGGATTACCTGAATGACAAGGTGCCGGCTGCGGATGAAGAGGCTTCGTACCGGGAGATTCCGGTGACAGNNAGAAGGGCTTTACCTGAACGAGTATGTTTTGCTACGCTCTGAGCAGGGCAAAACGATGCCGGCACGCTGGTATGGCGATGGGATTGTGCGCCGTTTAAAGCTTCCCGAATTCGTCAAAGCACCGGGAGGCATTCCGATCCGGGCGCGTAGTTTGGAGCAGCAGTTTTTCATGGATGCGCTTTTGGACGAAAGCATTTCGTTGATCACCTGCTTCGGGAAGGCCGGCACGGGTAAGACTTTGCTTTCGACCGCTTGCGCGTTGCAGCAAACCTGTGATGAGAGCGGCCGCTATGACGGGGTCTCCATTTCGCGTCCGATTATCGCGCTCGGTAAAGACATCGGTTTTCTCCCGGGGTCGTTGGAGGAAAAAATGCAGCCGTGGTTGCAGCCCTACCACGACGCCTTGGAGGTGTTGATTCCCTCCAAGCCGATCAAGGAGCCGCAATTCGCGGCTATGAAAGTTTCCAAGAAGAAAGCCAAAAAGCGTGAGTCAGCGATGTCGTTGATGAGTGCGCCTCAGCCTGCACACGCCAGCCAGCACGCGTCGCACTCTGGCCCTGGTACANNACACGAGCGACTTCTGAAGTCAGGAGTCGTGGAAATCGAGGCACTCGCTTTTATCCGCGGTCGCTCGATAGCACGGCGCTTCTTTATTCTGGACGAAGCGCAACAGCTCACCCCGCACGAGGTGAAGACCGTTATCACGCGTATCAGCGAAGGATCGAAAATCGTTCTGATCGGAGATCCTGCTCAGATTGATAATCCGTTTGTTGACGCTCGCAGCAATGGTTTGGTCTACGCGCACAACCGGATGAAAGGTCAGGCGCTCCATGCGCACGTCAAGTTGACCAAGGGTGAACGCTCCAAGCTCGCTGAGCTCGCCGCGGACCTTCTGTAAATCTTCTGGCACCGTCGGACGCTTCGGCACGGCGGTGCAGCAGGAGGACAAGCGCGTTTTAATTAGTGCTGAGCAGCTTCGGTTTCGGCGTCGCGTGCCATGAGCCAAAGCAGGTCGGCGATACGATTGGCGAGGGGAAGGACNNGCGCAGATGACGCCCTGCCGGGGCGAGATCCGCGAGGCGTCGTTCCGCTCGTCGCGCGAGCGTGCGGGCCACATCGAGCGAAGCCGCGTGCGGAGTGGCACCCGGGGTTGCCCAACCTTCGAAGCGCAGATTTTTCGCTTCCAGTTCAGCAACCTCCGCGTCGATGCGAGCGAGGGTCGTCTCATCCACTTTAGGAAACGAAGACGCCGCGTAACGTTCGCGGTCGCTCTCATGGCAGGCGATTTCTCCCATGAGCGAGACGAGGTCTTTCTGCAGCGCCTCGAGCCGATCTCGCCGTGAGAGCGACGGAGAATTGGCCTTCGCTACTCCAAGAGCGGCATTGAGTTCGTCGAAGGCANNGTTTTGGAAACACGCTGCCCGTAAAGGAGGCTGGTGGAACCGTCGTCGCCTTTGCGCGTAACGATGGAGCGCGACATCCTCAGGCAATCTTGCGGGCGAGAAGTTGGGCGCGCAGGCAAAGCTCAGCGGCCTTGAAGGTGTGCGCTTGGGTCATCGCCTTCTCCGTTCCGGCCAAACAATCGAGAATCAGTTCTCCGAAATAACGGTACCCCACTTGACCCGCGACGTTGATGTAGCGTTCACCGGAATCATCGACAATGTAGACGTTGTCGCCGCGTTTGTCCCGGCCGACGTCGACATACTTACGCAGCTCGATGTAGCCCTTAGTCCCGAGGATGGTGGTGCGACCGTCGCCCCAGGTGCTCAATCCTTTTGGAGTGAACCAATCGACGCGGATGTAGTTCGAGGTTCCATTATTCCCCAACAGGGATGCTTCGCCGAAGTCTTCCAACTCCGGTGTATCTGGGTTATTGAAGTTACCGACAGCGGCTTGGGTGACCGAGGCATCGGTAGCTCCGGCAAAGGTGAGAAATTGCTCGAACTGATGACTGCCGATATCGCAGAGGATGCCACCGTATTTAGCTTTCTCGTAAAACCACTTGGGGCGATTTTCCTTGGGTCCAATGCGATGGGGTCCGAGCCCGATGACTTGGATCACGCGGCCAATCGCACCTTGTTGGATCAGATCGGTGGCGAACATCGCGCTTTCCACGTGAAGGCGTTCGCTGAAATAGACGGCGTATTTGCGGCCCGTTTTGGCGACCACTCGTTTGGCGTCGTCGAGTTGTTCGAGTGACGTGAACGGAGTTTTGTCGGTGAAGTAGTCCTTGCCTGCTTCCATGACCCGGCAGCCGATAGGACCACGCTCTGAGGGAATCGCTGCGGCGGTGACCAGTTTGACTGCTGCATTATCGAGAATCTCGTCGAGCGAGCGGGCGACCTTGGCCTGAGGGTAACGTTCGACGAAGGCTTTAACCTTGGCGGGATCGGGATCGTAGACCCAGGCGAGTTCTCCCCCCGCTTCGATCAATCCATTGCACTGACCGTAAATATGGCCGTGATCCAGATGGGCGGCGGCAAAAACAAATTCACCCGGTTTCACCACCGGACTCGGTTTGCCCTGGGGGGCGTAATTCATTCCATCGGATTTTTGGCTCATCGGTAAGGGGAGAAACGGTGACTAACGGGGTGGCAGAGTGCGAACTCAGGTTTGACCTCACTTAGGCGCGCTGGGCATCGCGCGTGCGCTGCGCGAGTTCTTTGACTTCAGGCTCAATTGCCTGCCGCACTTTTTTGTCCATGCGGTCGATGAACAAGACGCCATTGAGATGATCCACTTCGTGCTGCACGCATCGGCCCAATAGACCGTCACACATCAGCGTATGGGCAACCCCGTGGAGGTCCTGATAGGTGACGGAGATGCGGTCGGATCGGAAAATATCTCCACGAATACCCGGGAAGGATAGACAACCTTCCTCGTAAGGCAGCTTTTCCGAAGGGTGAACCGTCACCTTGGGATTCACCAAAGCCATAGGCATGATGAGCTCAAGCGGAGTCGCAATCCCGTCCAGTAGCCAAGTAAAGTCGCGCTTGGCTGGCGTGAGATCGAGGACGCAAAGCTGCAACGCAAGGCCGATTTGCTGAGCGGCAAGCCCAATGCCTTCCGCCTCGTGCATCGTTTCGATCATGGCATTTGCCAGCTGGCTGAGATCCGCATCGAAGACCGTGACATTCTGGCCTTTCTGACGGAGGATGGGGTCGTTATAATGAACAATTCGCAGTGGCATCGGTCGATGAGCTTGTCAGCGTGGATTTGCCTCCAAATCCCGCAAACTAATAGTTCACACGCATGAGCACCCCCACTCGCTCCAGTTCTTTGCGTATGGTGGCCATCCTTTGGATACTCCTCGGGCTGGCGGTGGGAGCCGTGTCTTGGTTACTCCCCATCAATCTAGGGGCGCTCACCCCGGCGTTGCTGCATGCGGCTGGGCAGGGGACGCCCTCGGTTTCAGATTCGGGGCAGCAATGGTTGGANNCACCCGCCGTGCGGGTGATCCAGGGGCGGACCGGTTGGCGACCGCGCTCGCCGACGCCTCCGCGCGGCAGCCCGCGTACGTGCCCTGGGGAGGATGGGATCCCTTTCTCGACCCTCTTTTCAACGTCAATGAGAACACGGGACGGACCGAGAGCACACCGGTTTTGACCTTCTTCATCGCAGAAAAAGCGCGCAGTGCTTTGCGGACTTATTTGCAGAATTCTCGTTCGATGGGAGTGCAGGCGCTATTACGCACGCGGGAAATTACCTTAACTACCCAATTCGTGCCGGTGACAAGCGCGGGCGGACAGACCTTGGATGCCGTTATCTTGATGGCTGCGCTTCTTTACCAGGGAGAACACCTGTCTCCGCCCTTGCAACGTGATCTGCGCCTTTTGGCGGAAACGGCGTACGGGCGGCAAGACATGGGAGAGTTGGAGACCGTTTACCTTGATCTCCTTTCGCTAGGAAAGCGGTTGGACTGGAGCCAACTCAGCGAGATGCTCCGGCGGACGAACGACCGGCCGACCCTCAAAGAATACGCTCACCTCGCACGCGTAGCTCCGGATGATTTCGCTCTCATTTATGCGGCCGCACTTTTTTCCGGTTCCGCGGATCAAGTTGCCCGCTACTTACTTCAATTCGGTAAAACCGGTTTGGAGGATTTGGCGCTAGCCGCGCGGGAGGGGCAGGGGGCTGTGCAGAGTCTCTTGCGCCAACAGATCCCGGTGAACCAGGATCGTGATGTCACGCTTGGGCAGGCGGCGCAGTTTGCCCTCCTGCATCCGAATCTCGCTCTTGCCGTAAAGTGGCTGGGCTTTTTCTTGGCCGCGTTTGCGTGTTTGCGCGGTATCAATCAATTGGTGGTGGGTTCTTTGCTTGGGTCGAGTCAAGGCATCACCGCCGCCGTAATCGCCGCGCTGTGCGCGATCTTGACGATTGTTTTTACTGAACCGTTTCTTTTCAAAGCTGCCCCGCCTTCGGAATTCGCTTTCAAACTGGCGGTCCCCGTTCTCGCCACGCTGAGCGACCCTGCCTCTTTAACGTCTGTAGAACCCACCCTCGCCATGGATACCTCCACGTTGCTCTCGATTGGGCTGTTTGCCCTGCTTCAAGTTGCTTGGTTTCTTCTCTGTTTGCGCAAGATCTCTGAGATCTCCCGCTCTACCGTCTCGCCGTTGGTCAAGCTCCGGCTGATGGAGAACGAGGAGAACCTTTTTGACGGGGGATTGTACCTGGGGATCGCGGGAACGGCTACGGCTCTCGTCCTCCAGGTGTTTGGAGTCATCCAGCCCAATCTCCTAGCTGCGTACTCCTCCAATCTTTTCGGTATTGTCTGCGTGGCTTTGATCAAGATTCGTCACGTGCGACCGTTCAAGCGGCAGTTGATCCTTGATGGTCAGGTGGTCGCGACGCCACCACCCACTGCCACGGTGACGTTTTGATCGTTCCGGGCGTAGCCCCTTCTCGTTTCGCACATTCTCACCCAGGCGATAGATCCCACCTCCTGCCATGAATCGAACGCTCCTTCTGATCCTGTGTGATTTTCTTCTCCTCAATCTCCTGGCACTGACGCGTTGGGAGCAGGCGGAGCCGCCTCCGNNTGATGCAGCGTCTGCAGTCCACCGAAGCGGAATTGCAATTGCGGGAACAGAATCTTGCGGCCATCGAGGCCGCACGGACAGACCTAGCAGGTAAACTGGAATCAACTCAGCGGACATCAGCGGAATTGGCGCAGAAGATGGCCGCGGCTGCCGAGGACGCCACTTTGAATAAGGCTCGTCTGGCTCAGACCCAACGTGAGTTGGATGAGCAGCGTCGTTTGGCTGCTCAGCAGGAAAAACAACTGTCGGACCTCTCCCAGCAGCAGACGGAAGCGCGACAGAAGATCGAAAATCTCAACGTGGCGGTGAAAGTAGCCGAGCAGGAGAAGCAATTGCTGCGGGAGATCGCTGACACCTTGAAGGTGCAGGTCGACGCGGAGCGCCAAGAGCGTATCCGTGTTCAGNNAAAATCGACCCATCAACGCGAACACGCTGTTTAATGACTTCTTGGCCAATCGCGTGCAGACGTCGTTCTCAGCATTCAAACGAAATTTTTTAGGTGGTCCGATCCATCAGGTGAAGGATACGCGCACGGTCTTGGTGACCGACGGAAAAGCGACGTATGCACTGCTGCACGTTGATGACACCCCGCTCAACCTTCGTGACGGAGCCGAAAGTTGGGAGCGGTTAACGGCGACTTTCAGCAAAGGCTCTTACCGTGCGAACGCTCAAGAGATCTCGTTTTTGGCGCTGGATCCGCGCGTTGTCGTCATTCCTGTGTCCGATGCTGAGGTCGCTTCGTTGGGAGCCAAGGTCTATCAGACGGCATTGGATCCGTTCAAATTTCCCGAGGCGGTCCTGATCTCGAACGGCGGGGCGGGATACGGAGAGGTGCCGTTCAAACTGGAAGCGACCAACGCCAGTTACGTTCGCATGGACAATCGTCTTGTCCGGCGACAATTTGGTGAATTTTCCCCGTCGCGTGGAGATCTCGTGCTGAGCAAAACGGGAGAACTCCTCGGCATCATGGTCAACAGCGAGTACTGCGCGGTGATCAACAATTTCTTGCCTGCTCAGACCGTGCTGGTTGGAGAAGGCTCAGGCACTGCACCGGTCGGATCCAAAATCCAGGATCTTCACCGGCGGTGGCGTTCGTTGCCGCCTCGCATGCAGTGAGCGCGAGGCGGCTCGAGGTCCGTTGGTGACAAGCTGAGTTTCGAGTTTAGCCCGAGACGCTGATGTCTTTCAAGTCAGCGCGGACTTGTTGATAGCTCGTGGAGAAGCCTTCCACCGCAGGATTGGGTTGCTCACCGCGGAGGCGGCAGTACTCGCGGTACAGTTCCGGCCACCAGTTTTTGTGCTTCGTGAGGCCCTGGGAGCGGTAACTTTCCCAATCGATGAGGACGCGTGACCAACACGCATCGCCGTAGTCGTTCGCTTTGCGTGAATCGCCCATTTGCTTCACGTACCAATCGCGGCCGATGCGGGCGTGGAGAACTTCATCCGCCCAGTCGTAGTCCTGAGCCAAGGCAGCAAAGGTGTCACCGGAAGCCAGGCCAACCTCCCATTCGAAACGTTTACCGGTTTTTGGCATCAGACCCTGCTCGATAAAGTAGAGCACGGCATGTCGTTCGAGTGGGCCCAGCTGCGTATTCAAAGCGAGCGACCAGGTGAAGTTCACCGAGACAAATTTTCGCCAATCGATTCCCGCACGGATGAACCCGACCTCGCCCATCATGGCGTGTCGGGCTTCGTCCCAGAGCTGACGCGTCATGTCGACCGTATAACCCCAGGGCTTGTCCTTGGTTTCGACGATGATACTCGCCATCATTTCGGGCACGTCGATTTCCCGCAGGCGTTTGTAGAACATCATCAACGTCTTTGGACCCACGGGCATGGTTTCGTCGTAGAGAAACGCTTCGGCGTGAACGCCCATGTTGTACGGGTCTTGGAAACGCTCATCGCGTCGCGGACGTTTGTCGTAGGGTGGAGGCTGTGCGGAAAAGAACGGAGCAGGCGTTTTGGTTTCTGCTGTCGGAATCGGCGCGGTTCCGTCCAATCCGTTGGCGACCTCGAGGCACTGCGTCAGTACGCCCAGCCAGACGCGAAGTTCGCCGCGGCGCTCGGCCGACAAAAGTCGGGAAACGGCAGTGGTGCCATAGGCGATCATCTAGTCCACTTCGATCAACGCAAAGCGACAGATGCGAATGCTCGGGTGATCCACCAGTGGATTGGTCTCGGCGAGGTGTCGGTGCAACGCTTTCTGAAGCGCAGGCAGAACCACTTCGTAGATGCCGACGAGCAAAGCCGGAGTATCAGGCGCATTGACGATCTCGGTAAACACCAGGTCGAGAGCCTCGTGAGGACATTCGTCCAAACCCAGGGGAGGCTCGCGCATTTCGCCCACCCGTGACCGCCAGGAAGCTGCGTGCTCCGCGCAGTAGTGAGCGTGGAGGCTGAATGCCATTTTCAGCTCGTAAATGGGTTCGGCAGTCAACCGCTTCAAAAAAATCTCGTGCAACCGCTTAAACGTCCAGTAATGCCGTTTGAGCCGAGCGACGCAGTCTTCCACGGAGAGTCCAGGCCTCATTCCCTCTTCAAAAGAGGCGATGCCAGCCAGTGGAGGAAGATTGTAAAGAGAGGTGTAGTTGGCGAGAGGCATGGCGCGTGGTTGAAAAGAGGAAGGGGAATGGGTCGGGAGGGCGCTACTGTACGCGGAATGGCAAGTTTTGTCTCCTCGATCGTTGACCAAAACTAAACAATTATTGATGTTAATAGGATGCCAGAAGTCCTTAGAGCGTCAATTTAAGCGCCGATGCGACCGCGCTTCGAGAAAGTCCCTCTCTCTGAGCAAGGCGCATGCTTGGCCTTCGAACGAGTCTGGCCCAAACGCCGCTTTGACGGTGCTTGGCATTTCCACCCTGAGGTGGAGTTGACACTGATCCTCGAAGGGAAAGGACGCCGGTTCGTCGGAGATGACTTGGAGCCATTTGCGGAGGGCGACCTAGTTTTGCTGGGACGCAATTTACCTCACTTTTGGCAGACCGTGGTCACGCCGGCTCGTGCACGGGCGATAGTCATTCAATTCGATCCCCGAAGATGTGGGCTCGACGAAGAGAATGGGGTAATGTCCGAATTTGGATCGCTGCGACGTTTGATCGCGGAAAGCCATTGCGGTTTGGCGTATTCACGGAGTACCGCACACGTCATGCAGCCCCTTCTGCAATCCGTGGTGCAGGCAGAGTCACCGGCAGAACGCTTGATCCATTTATTCGCGGCTCTTTCCGCTCTCGCGCAGCGTGCTCCTCGACGTCAGTTGGCCTCACTCCGGTTTCAGCCCAGCCGCGATCGCGACGGGGAGGAGAGGATGCAGCGGATTTACCGGTATGTGCTCGACCACTTGCGAGAGCCTCTGTCTTTGGGGCAGGTAGCGCGCGTAGCGGGATTGAGCCGCGAGGGGTTTTCTCGTTATTTCAAGCGGACCACCGGTCGCTGGTTCTCCGACTTTCTTGTCGAGTTGCGCGTCCAGGAATCACGTCGGCTTCTGGTCGAAACGGAAGGGCGGGTGGCTGATATTGCCTTCGCTTCCGGATTTGGAACCTTGGCGCACTTCAATCGCCGCTTCCGGTCGCTCACCGGACGAACGCCGCGGCAGTATCGGATGGACTACCGCGCTTCCGTTCAACCTACCTCAGAAACTGCGATATCGCCCGCGTCTTTGGAGACGTGACGTCACGAAGGTGATGGTTGCGGGCGGGGCGCACGGTAAGAACGAATAACCCTGCACTCATCTCCTTAGGGCGATTTTTTGGCCGGGAGGTCGCGGCCTCCTTGGTGCAGGATGAGGCCGTTGATTTGCCCGGCAGGATCGCGCTGAAAGGAGATTCGGAAATCGACCGATCGAGAAAAGAACTGATCTTTGGCCGAGGCATGCAGAGGGAGTTTGGGTTGTCCGGTAGGCTGAAGGACGAGGGTACCCTTCTCCAAGGTCACCGTTAGGGTGAGGCCCGGGAGGGCAGGATAGCTGCCGACGTAGTCTTCTAAGTCCTCCGCAGAAAGAGTAATTTCCTGAGTTTCTGGGGGAAGTTCGCCGCGTGTACCCCTCAGGACTTTTCCATTTTGGTGGAGCGACATCGCGGTCACCCTTCCTTGGGCATCGCGCTCGAAACGTAACTCCGCTGCGACTCCAATCGTCGCAAAACGGTCCGATTCTACGGGACGAAGGGTCAAGCGAGGTTGTCCCGTTCCTTGGGCGAAAAGAGCACCTTTTGCTGTCGTCACCTTGATCGCAAACTGCCCGGCCAGCGGGTAGACTCCGACGTAATCCCCGGCATTTTCGACGGCGACCTTGGGCTGGGTGGGTTTGATTTGCAGGAGAGAAAAAGCCAATGCCTCGGGGCCCAACGGCGAATTGGTCAAGACTACCACCCCGTGCTTTGCAGCGGGTTCCACCGCGATCATGGATCGATAACCATGGGTGGCTCCGTTATGCCAGGCGACCAGACGGCCTTCGTGGCGGATGAGCATCCACCCCAACCCCACCTCGCCGCCCGAGTCCGCATTCTCGAGCTGCGGTTGGAAGGTCAAATCGATCGCAGCGCGAAGTGGTGAGTCNNACGGGCGGAGCTGCGGAGGGCTCCGGCGGGAGCGAAAGCCTGGAAGTTCCAGGATGGGACCACGGTCGATTCAGTATGTCCGGGAGCCAAATGAGCGGGCGCTTCACTGCCGGTAAGAGCCAGCGTCGTTGCGCGAAGACCTAAGGGGTCGAGGATATGAGTTCGCAGAGCAGCGTCGTAATTGGTTTTCCATGCCGAGGCCAAGGCTTCACCGAGCAGGGCGACACCAAAGTTTGAATACGCGAAGCGATTTTTCTCCGAATGAGGCGGGGGCAGGTTTCGGAGCGCTTGGATCAAATGATCTCGGGTATAGTTCGCGTAAGGGTCGGGGTTAGCGTCGGGATTCGGCCCAATGTTGCTCGGCAGACGAGGCAACCCTGAGGTGTGCGTGACCAGAGAAAGAAGCGTGATGGGTNNTGGGTGCCAGTTCAGTTTGTTTGGCGTCCTCGGCGGGAAGTAGGTAGGTTCCTACGGGATCCTTTCGCCTCACTTTACCTTGATGTTCACTCTCCGCGAGCAGGAGCGCGGTGAACACTTTAGTGATGGATCCGATTTCAAATTGCGTGTCTGCGTCAACAGGGACGCTATCCTGCGTTCCGCGCACGCCAGTTTGTGCGAAAACCACCCCGTCAGCGTCCACCCAGGCCGCGGCGGCACCACCGGCTCGTCCTTGATGCCAATTTTCGAGTTGTTTTTGGAAGTCGCGCGGAGCCTCTGCCCAAGAGAACGTTCCTGATAGGCAAGCTACTAGAAGAAGCGGACGAATCGTCATCCCAAAACCGTAAAGAGCTGCAGTGCAGGAAGCGATCCAAGAGCGTGGGCGATAACCAAGACAGGTAGCCCCAAGAGGGGTGTTTAACGCTCAGGAGGTTGCCGCTTGCCTCTCCTTAGTGCGAGGGCAGCGTCGATTCCTGCCCACGTGTGGCATTCCCCATGACTTCTCACTCGATCCCCACTAATTCCCTATCTTTTCGATCACGGTTCTCTCTACCTCGTAGCACCCGTGCCTGGGCGCTGCTCCTGGCTGTTTCCGGGGTGGTCGGAGGCGGGTGCGCTTCGTCCTCCACGGAAGCCCAATCCACCTCCCCGGTGAAGCTGACCCGGTTGAGCGATCGTGTACAGATCGACGTCGAAGGAAAACCCTTCACGGAATACGTTTTTGGTTCTTCGTCTGCGCGTCCTTTTCTGTATCCGCTCCTGTCAGCGGATGGGACAAAACTGACGCGGGACTTTCCGATGGCTAATGTCCCTGGGGAAGAACAGGATCACCCCCATCATCGCTCGGTCTGGTTTGGCCATGGAATTGTGAATGGCACGGATTTTTGGCTGGAGTTTGAGCGCGACAATACCACGCCGAGTTCCAAAGCCGGCAAAATCATCCAAGAGTCCNNCCTTTGAGGAAACCTCGAGCGGTAAGGTGGGTGTCTTGCGAGCCAAACGTCGTTGGGAAGCGCCCGGGGGACAGGTGGTCGCCCGCGATGAGCTGACGGTACGGGTACAGGCGATACCAGAAGGACGTTTGTTGGACTACGAAATCACCCTGCACGCTCCGACAAACGCACCCTTGACCTTGGGTGACACGAAGGAAGGTTCGATGGCGGTTCGAGTTCCCCTCTGGATGACGTTGACCCACAAATTCAAAGGCAAGCAGGTGGTGAGCGGGGGTCGCCTGATTGATAGCGAAGGGCGCGAAGGTGGGGATGTCTGGGGTAAACGGGCGGCCTGGGCTGATTACTCGGCAGAGAAAGATGGCAAGCGCTACGGAATTTCCATCTTCGATCACCCGCAGAACCCTCGCCATCCTACCTGGTGGCACGCTCGAGACTACGGCTTATTTGCCGCCAATCCTTTCGGCCGACATGATTTTGAGAACCTTAAGGATCAACCAAATATTGGTGACATGACCGTGCCTGCGGGTGGAAAAGTAACCTTCCGTTACCGCCTCTATATCCACGAAGGCGATACTTCACGGTCCACGATTGTTCAGCGGTACCAAGCTTACTCCGCGGGCAAATAGGACGACTGAAAAACGGAAAGCGGAAATCTGAAAGTTGATAGGGAGAGGGAAGTTCTGGAGGACTTAAAGGAGATCCTGCGGAACTTCCCTCCTCGTTTTAAGCTCAGCGGGACAGAGCCTCGAGCTCTTCGTTTTTCCACGGTTCATCCCGGCCCTTGGTCGCTGCTCTGACTGCGGCGACTGTCTCAGGTGTGACCGCGGAGGCAGCGTGGCCCCAGGAGTGACGAACAAACGTAAGCACGGCGGCGATGGTTTCGTCGTCGAGTGCACCGAGCGGAGGCATCAAGATAGGCGCCTCTTCTTTTCCGTGAAGGACGATGCGGGTCATGACTTCGCCCTTACCTAACACCCAGCGGGAGTTGACCAAGGGGGGAGCCAGACCGGCCATGCCTTTGCCGTCAGGCTGATGACACCCTGCGCAAATCGCGTAGAGGGTACGGCCCTTTTCAAACAATGCCAGCTCCGCGGTGTTGAGCGTCACCGCAGCGGGCTGCGGCGTTTTGGGCTCCGTTTTTCCGGGCCATTGCAGAGAATCGAGAAGTTTTTTGGCCCGACTCGCGTCGCCTTGAGACGTCGCTTTGTCGGTTGAGTACGCGATCAAACCTGTCGGTACCACTGCCAGGCTCACCCCACGGGTGCCCCCGCGCGATGATTTGGGGATGCTTTGATCAATGCCGGCAAGAAGCGCGCTGCGTAGCCAAGGTGGCGTTGGCGCTTGGGGAGCCAGCCAGGCGAAGAGCTGCTGCTGATCGCTCGCCTTACGCCCATTGATGATCGTCGCGGCCGCAGTGCTGACCACCGGGCTTACGTCCTTGCGTTTACCTGCCGTGGCGGGATGACGCGTGAGATCCTGCAGCAATTCGAGCTCACGTCCTGGTAGGGAACTGACGATAGCTTCGTTAAGATACGGTTGGGTTCCCTGCACCGAGGCTAGTTCGAAAAGGGCTTTCTTCGCTGCAGGATCGGAGGAAGCCCCCAGCGAGAATGCGGCTTGAAGGCGGAGTTTTGATTCGGACCGCTGCGTGAGGGCGACAACAGACTTGAGTAACTCGGTATTGCCTTGACTGAGGAACGGTTCGGAAAGGCGAGCGGCGAGTGCTACCACGCGCTCATCCTTATCTTTCAACGCGGATGAAAGTGTGGCGGCGTTGACCTCGCCCAAGCCCTGCAGCGTCCACAGGGCGTGCAGGTGGTCGGGGAGAACGACCATGGCGTCGATGCGGAAGGGATGCGCTGNNCGACCCAAGGCGGTGGAGTGTTGGGTCGCCGCTGAACGAAGCGCTGCGGCCACCGTTTTGTCCCCACGCTCCACGAGAAGACGTTGCGCAGTATCCCGCCACCAACCATTTTTATGGTTCAATGTTTCCACCAGCTCGCTGGCGCTCATCTGCGCCGGGTATTTGGCAATGGTCGGTTGCGTCTGACCGGACGAAGTCACCCGATAAATGCGACCGAGTCCTAGGGGTGTGGCCAGTTTACGGTCTTCGATCTGCTTGCGCAGGTACGTGGTGATGTAAATTCGATGCTGGAGAATGCCGCGGTACAGATCGACGATGTAAAGCCCTCCATCGGGACCGTCGGCGAGATTAACCGGGCGGAAACGTTCGTCGGTGGATGTCAGGAAATCGAAGTCGCGATAAGCGTTGCTGGCAGTCAGCACGGAGTCGGTATCGGAAACGACGATACGCTTGACTAGATTGGCGGACGGTTCGCAGATGAAGGCATTACCTTGGAACTCGGTAGGGAAGCCTGCGCCGCGATAGATGAGCGGACCGCACGCGGCCGTAACGGCGCGGAGCATGAGGTCCTCGCCCAGCGTACGATACCCACGGTTAATGCCCGGAGTGATTCGTCCCGGATAAAGCGTGATCGCTTCCGGGTCTGCCAGTCGGCGGTTGAGGCCTTGAGAGGCAGGCATCGCTGGGTTCCGCGTCAGATACTCCGAAGGGAAGGCGTCGGCCTGGAGCGGAACACTATTGTTGTTGAAGTAGAGACGCCCGGTATCGTCGTGCGTGAGGCCCCATTGTCCGCGAAACGCGGTTTTTTCCTGACGCCACTTGCCGCTATCGTAGCGGTAGCGCGTGGTGAAGTTGGCGCTGTAAATCCAGTTATCCATGCCCCGGAAGAGGCTGTTGGCGGTGTGCTCGGGATTGGTCCGGTCACCGTAGTCGCTGGCCACTTCAATTTTTTCGTCGGCCCGCCCGTCGCCGTCGGTGTCCCGCATGAACCACAAGTGGGGAGGAGCACCCACCAGAGCGCCATCGGCAACCGGGAGTAGGGCCCGGGGCAGGACTAACCCGTCCGCGAAAACCGTGCGCTTGTCCATCTTTCCGTCGCGGTCCGTATCTTCAAGAATCGCGATGGTGCCGATCGGAGCGTCCTCGCCCGTGCCGTCGACGTTGGGCATAAACCCTTTCATTTCTACGACCCATAGACGCCCGTCCGCCCCGAACAGCGCTACGACTGGGTCGTCTAGGAGAGGATCGCTGGCCACGGCCTCGATTTTGAATCCGGGCGCCAATTTGAAGGCCTTTAACGCTTCCTCGACCGAGAGTGCGGGCGCCGGGGGAACAACGATGTGAGAGGGAAGCTCATTCTGAACTTCGCCCGGCTTGTCGCCACTTTGAGCGAGGAGAGGACTGGCGATCAGACAAAGGCTGGCAGCAAGCAAACAAAAGGAACGCATGGCTTAGAATCAGGAGGGCAGAGAGACGAGCGGATCGTTTATGACGCTATACGGCTTTGCGAGGAGTCAATCGCCTAGCAAAAGACGCTCAGGAATCATCAGANNCTTATTCGCATAGGGCGGGGGATTGGGTGAGAATCGGTCCAAGACGGGAGTGGGAGAGACCCCACTCGTTTCCAATGCGCGGTTGCAAACATTGCATCTGCTCACTGGTTTGCTCTCCTTACTCCCTATGCGCACCTTTGTTCCGTTTTCGATTCAGGGCCTTATAGCAGTTGGAGCTGTCACTGTTGGGGCTTGGGCGCAGCCTGCGCCGGCTCCGGGCAATATTGAAAAGGTCTACCAGCAATCCTGTGCCGCGTGCCACGGGATGAACCTGGAAGGAGGGTCTGGCTCCGCGCTATTAGGACCTACGTGGAAACACGGAGAAGACTCCGATAGCCTCTACCGAGTGATCAGGGACGGGGTTCCGAATACCGCGATGGTGGGCTTCGCTGCCTTGGGGGATAGCACCATCCGCGCCCTGGCTATCTATATCCGTGAGAAGGCGTATGCTGCACGGAGTGCCGATCGGCCAGAGATCGCGGCAGATCCCGACGGTCGGTACACGAGTCAAAAACACAACTACCAGTTGGAAACGGTGGTTTCAGGGTTGGAGACTCCTTGGTCGATCGCGTGGCTGCCGGATGGGACGTCCTTGGTTACCGAGCGCCCCGGTCGTCTCCGTTCACTCGATAAAAAAGGTAAGTTATCGGAGCCGATTTCGGGGATCCCTGCGGTTTTTGCCAATGGCCAAGGTGGTCTCTTGGACGTCGCAGTACATCCGGACTACGCAAAGAAAGGTAATGGCTGGATCTACCTCGCTTACAGCGATCCTCAGACAGTGGATGGTAAGAACGTGAGCATGACGGCGATCGTCCGCGGACGAATCAAGGCGGGCGCATGGGTCGATCAGCAGCAAATCTTCAAGGCACCTCTCGAATTTTACCTCCCGACCCAGCTTCACTTTGGGTGCCGCCTCGTGTTTGACCAAGGGTACCTCTATTTTGGAATCGGCGAACGTGGTCGGATGGAGCATGCGCAAGACCTCACGCGTCCGAACGGGAAGATTCACCGGATCTTTGATGATGGACGCGTACCGACCGACAATCCTTTTGCCAAGGAACCGGGCGCTTTTCCGACGCTTTGGACTTATGGTAATCGCAATCCTCAGGGACTGGTGCATCATCCGGCTACAGGAGAAATTTGGGAAACCGAACACGGTCCACGCGGCGGCGATGAGGTGAATCTCATTCAACGCGGACACAACTACGGTTGGCCTAAGACGTCGTATGGGATGAACTACAATGGAACTCCGTTGACCTCCGACACGACCTTACCGGGCATCACTGAGCCAGTCATGTACTGGACGCCCTCCATCGGCGCCTGCGGGCTGGATGTTTACACGGGCAAGGCGTTTCCGGCCTGGCAGGGAAATCTCCTCGCAGGAGGGTTGGCCAAGCAGGAAGTCCACCGGCTCGTGGTAAAAGACGGCAAAGTCGTGGAGCGTGAAGTGATCTTTCGCAACCATGGNNTGCGCGACGTCGCTGTGGGCCCGGACGGCTGGGTCTACGTTGTACTCAACGCTGGACCCAATGAAAAGGGCGGGCGCGTGGTGCGTTTGAAGCCGACCCGGTAAGCGGCCTGAGTTATAGCCCCGGTACTCCGAGATTTGGACCCGGGGCTTTTTGCGTGCGGTGGCTGCGTCGCGGTGAACGCAGCGCTGGGGAAAAATGCGGCCGTACGTACGGCCGCATTGGCGAGGGAAGACGCTTAGCGGGCGAGGTAACCTCCATCCACGACCAGATCGCTTCCGGTCATGAAGGATGATTCTTCGCTGGCCAGGAAAGCGACGGTGGCGGCGACCTCTTCGGGACGACCTTGTGGNNCGTTCAAGTTGAGCTTACGGCATGACTCCAGGAACGCGGAGGTGTAGATGTAGCCCGGACAGACTGTGTTCACTCGGATGTTGAAGGGCGCCAAGTCCTGAGCCCAGCATTTCGTCAATCCTCGGATAGCGAACTTGGTCGCGTTGTAGGTGGCAAAATTGGCTTGGCCAACAAACCCGCTGACCGAGGAAAAGTTAACGACACTTCCTCCGCCCGCTTCCTTCATCTGTTGGACTGCGTATTGGGTGACCAACGACGTTCCGATCACATTGACCGAGACGATGTCATTCCAGTCCTTCGCGGTGGCGTCGACACTCTTAAAGACGAAGCGCGCGGCGCTGTTGACCAGTACCTGGATGGGACCGAAGTGCGCTCGCACCGCGGCACACGCTTGAGCCACCGCGTCCTGATTGGCGACGTCTACCGCTTGATGAAAGACCGAGGGAGGGAGTCGACGCTCGGGATCCTCTTTGAGGTCGAAGCAGGCAACCCGGCACTTTTCCTCAACCAAACGCTGCACCGCAGCGAAGCCAAGATCACCCAGTCCGCCGNNATTGTTTTGAAGGCCTCTCATGGCAGAATAGCGACGGCGCGGATGGGAGATCCATCCCGACCGACGAAGTTGAGGGGGAAGCCGCTGAAAATAAAACGTTCCGGGAGCTGGTCAAGATTGGTTAAACCTTCGACCACGACAATCTCGGCGTCTTTGCCCAGGAGGATGTGATGCACCTCGTACCAATCGCGACCAGGTGTGGGAGTATCCATACCTAGCATACGAATTTTTCGGGAAACCAAGTAGCGGGCGGCCTCCTGGGTCAGGCTGGGGAAGTCGCTGAAGTAGTTTTCCCGGCCAAACTGGCGATGCCAGCCGGTTTCGTAGATGAGTTTCGTCCCCGGTTGGAGCAGGTGCTCAATCTTCTTGAAATCATCCGGAACGATTTCTTCCCGAGCCGCCTTCGGAATGCGCAGGAGAATCGCATCTCCATAGAACCAGTCGAGCGGCATCTGATCGATGGTTTTGCCGCCATCCACGAAGTGGTACATGGCGTCCAGGTGGGTTCCCTGATGTGTAGCCATGCTCACCTGCGTCATGTTGTAGCGCAGGGTTTTGGTGTCACCGTGGGGGATGATGCTGAGCTTGGGGTCCGAGGGGAAGTTCGGCTGTCCGTGAATGAGCGGGTGGGATATGTCGACGAGCTTCATGATTGGGGAGAACGAAGGTAGTTCGCGTTGACGACATGGATCAGTTTTTCCCCCTTCACGCCACGGAGCACAGCTTCAGCTGCTTTCCGTTGTAGCTCTGGGACGCTGCCGCCGCTGTACCAAGCGGTGTGGGACGTGATCAGGGTGTTGGGGGAGTGGCGTAACGGGTGGTCGGTGGGCAGGGGCTCAGTCTCGAAAACGTCCAAACCGGCTCCGGCGAGTTTGCCCTCGTGCAGTGCTTCGGCGAGGGCGACTGTGTCGATCAGGCCTCCACGGGCGGTGTTCACAATGATCGCGTCGCGCCGCATCTGAGCGAGCGTGGTACGGTTCACGAGGTGTTTCGTTTCCGCAGTCAACGGAAGGTGCAAGGAGATGATTCCCGCTTCGCTCCAAAGTTCGGATACACTGAGTGAACGCACGCCGGCCTCTGCAAACGCCGCGGCGGGGACGAAGGGATCGTAAGCTGCTAGCTTGAAGCCGAAGACCCGGGCGCGCTCGAGGACGGCGCGGGCAATGCGACCGAATCCCGCGGTGGCGAAGGTGGTACTACGGAAGGCCGGAAACGGGGAGGGCGGCAGGATCTTCCAAGTGCCTCCTCGGGTGGCGGCGTCGGTCTGTGGTATCTGGCGGGCCAATGCGAGCGCGAGTGACAGGGAGTGATCGGCTACCTCATCGATACAGTAGTCGGGGATGTTGCAGACCGGGATGCCGCGGGCACCGGCGGCCTGAAGATCTACATTATCGACGCCGATGCCGTAGCGAACGATGATCTTGCACCGCTCGAGCGACGCGATCACTTCGGGGGTGATCGGCGCCCATTGGACGAGCAAGGCGTCGGCATCCCGGCAAGCCGAAGCGAGCACCGCGGGATCCTTGGATTGGACCACAACTAACGTGCACCCGGCGGCAGAGAAGAGACGCTGCTCTTGTTCGATCGAAGCGAAGCCGTGATCGGTAAGGACGATTTTCATGAAGGGTTAGGGGACAAAGATCGCTTTGATGTCCCGATCTCCGGGACGGAGCATACGATGAAAGGCAGAAACCGAGTCCTGCAGAGGAACGCTTTCCGTCCAAGATGTGACGTCAACTTGTCCCGAACGCATTAGCTCCAATGCTTGGGCGAGTTCTTCTTTCTTGGCGGCGTAGGTGCCGTAGACCTGTTTTTCAGGAAGGGTGATCTCATAGGAATCCACTTCCATTTTGTTTTCGTGGAGACCGATCCACACCGCCGCTCCGCCTGGCCGTAACGCGGCTAAAGAAACGCGTTTGGTCAAAGCTGAGCCTGCGGCGTCGATGTCCAAGTCAACTCCTTCACCGTCCGTCCACGCCAAGCATTCTTGAGCCACGTCGGAGGTCTTCGCGTTGAAGACACGCGTGGCACCCAAACCTTGGGCAATGCTCAAGCGGCCAGCGGAAACGTCGGAGACTGCGGTTTTTGCGCCTCGCATGGCCTGGAGCGCTTGCTGGCACATCAGGCCGATCGGACCAGCGCCGATGACGAGAGCGGTGTGTACGGGGAGGTGACGGGTCAGGTTGACGACATGGACACCGTTGGCCAAAGGTTCGGCGAGGCAGGCGGCAGCGGCAGTTAGGTTTTCTGGCCACGGGATGAGGACCTCTTGGGGCACGTTTACCCAGTCGGCAAAAGCGCCGCCGCGATGCATCCCGAAAACCTGGCGATGGCGACACAGGTGGGTATCTCCGCGTGTACAGCGCACACAGCGTCCGCAAGAAATAACCGAATTGCTCACAAAACGTTTGCCCAGCAGCGCGGAATCGACGCCAGGGCCGACGGCTTCGACTGTGCCGCAGAACTCATGCCCCATCACCAAGGGCGGTTGGCGTCGCGGGCTGTGGTTCTTGAAGGTTTCGAGCTCGCTCCCGCACAGGCCGCAAGCAGCCACGCGAAGGAGCACTTCGCCGACGGCTACCTCGGGGGTGGGGAGGTCGCGGATTTCGAGTTGATCGAAGGCCGGATAGAACAGGGTTTTCACAAAGTGTCAGTGTGCGGTACCCGCCCCTGTGGGGACGGCGGAGAAGAGTGTGGTGCGGACGCGATCCCGTTCGCGGTCGATCTGCTCCGAGGTGGCTCCGAAGTTGCGGAGCATGTATTCGGTCATGGCCATCGCGACTTCGCCTTCACCGGAAAAGACGGCATCCACTCCGACCTCTTTTAGCTGGGACAATTCACTCAGGAAGGCAGTGCGAGCCAGAACGCGAAGGCGCGGGTTGAGCTTGTGGGCTTGGGCCACGAGTTCGCGTCCGTTGCGGATATTGGATGCGCTCAGTACGAGGGCGTTGGCATGGGTGATCCCGGCCTCCATCAGCGTCTCTACTCGCATCGCGTCTCCATAGATGGCACGCACACCTTCCGAGCGCAGCCGTTGCACGGTCTGTACGTTGAGTTCGACGATCGTCGGTTCGATTTGATTCTCGCGGAGAAGTCGGGCGACGGTTTGTCCAACGGGTCCGTAGCCGATAACGATAGCGCGATGCTCTGCGCTCGACGGAGCCTTGTGACTGCTTCCTCCGATCGTCTCTTCCATGCGGCGATGGAGCCATCGCGTGAATCCAGGGGTGGCGCGTTCGAACCACTTTTCCATCGCTCCACCAGCCCGGTACAAGAGAGGGTTGATGGTGATGGTGAGAATGGCGGCCGCGACGAGGATGTTGGACGCATTTTCCGGAAGGATATTTAGCTGCCTTCCCATGGTTGCGAGGATGAAGGAAAATTCGCCGATCTGCGCNNATGAAGGAAAATTCGCCGATCTGGGCGAGCACGATGGATACAGAGATGGCCACCTTCAGCGGGTAACGCATCACGATGACGATGATGAATGCAGCCAGAGGTTTCCCAATCAAGATGATGGCGAGGGTTGCCACTACGGCGGCAGGCGACTCGAGCAAGCTTCGGTAGTTGAACAGCATTCCCACCGAAACAAAGAAGAGCACCGCGAAGGCATCGCGCATCGGCAACGCCTCCGTGGCGGCTCGCAAGCTGAAGTCGGAGCGTCCCACCACCATGCCGGCTAAAAACGCGCCCAAGGCCATGGAAACACCGAACAGCTTTGCCGAACCCACGGCGATGCCGAGGGCGACTGCGAGGACGGCCAGGGTGAACAGCTCTCGCGATCCCGTCTTGGCGATACTTGTGAGCAGTCGGGGAATCACCCAGCCCCCCACGATGAAGGTGAAAANNATGTGAAGGCGACGAGCCCGATAATCTTAACGCTGGCCCAGCCCACCGCTGCTCCGATGGCAGCTCCGCTAGGATTCGCACTGGTGAAGATCGCCGGCAAGAGCACCAAAACAAAGACGGTGAAAAGATCTTCCATGACTAACCAGCCTACTGCGATGTGTCCGGTTGGAGTGTGCAGGTCATCGTTGTCGGCCAGAACGCGTGTGAGCACCACGGTACTCGCCACGGAAATCGCGAGGCCAAAGACGACGCCTGCTGACCACGACCAGCCGAAGAAATGCATGGTCAGCGCGCCGAGAACCGTAGCGGAGAGGCTTTGTACAACAGCACCGGGAATCGCGATGCGTTTGACGGCCAAGAGCTCTTTAAAGTGAAACTGCAAACCAACCCCAAACATGAGGAGGATAACGCCAATTTCTGCGAGTTGCTCTGCCATCCCAGAATGAGCGACGAAACCGGGTGTGTAGGGTCCGACGATGATTCCTGCCAGCAAGTACCCCACAATCGGCGAAAGGCCGATCCTTTGAG
>DKKJ01000321.1:15481-15663 GCA_002455175.1 Opitutaceae bacterium UBA6669 | reverse complement strand
GAGCGCGTCCTGCCGGGCCAGCCGTTTGGAGGGTTCGTCCTTGCCGATTTGTGCGGGGAGAAGAACCGATGCAGTGACGAGAAAACCTGTCGCTGCGTCTTCGCCCATCGCATCGCCGACGAGTTGTTCACGAATGAACCGGTCGTAGGGCGTGTCCTGGTTGAAGGCGCGGATGACGTAGT
>DKKJ01000321.1:0-15409 GCA_002455175.1 Opitutaceae bacterium UBA6669 | reverse complement strand
ACGTCGAGCCAGTGCTGGGCCCAACGTTCGCCATAACGAGGTGACTGTAGCAGCTCTTCCACCACACGCTCATACGCGTTGGGCTTCTGGTCGTTGAGGAAGGCGTTGGCTTGAGCCGGTGTCGGAGGCAGACCGGTGAGATCGAAGTAGACGCGTCTGAGCCAGGAGNNCGGCGAAAGACCGTTTTTCGTAAGCTCGCTAAAGATGAAGCGGTCGATGTCGTTGCGAGCCCACGTCGATGCCGCGACCTGCGGTGGCGTGGAGCGCTGAAGGGGTTTGAACGACCAGTGGTCCAACCGGTCCTCCAGTTGTGCATGGTCGACGCCATCGGGCCAAGTCGCTCCTCCATTGATCCAGTCGGTGAGGGTGGTGATTTCCGCTTGGGTGAGACCGGGCCCTTTTGGCGGCATGCGCTCGTCCGATTCAGAAGCGGTCACGTACTCGATGAGCGGACTCTTGTCGGCGTGACCCGCGATGATGTTGGGAGCCGTGACATCCCCTTGGTGAAATGCCGACGCCTTGATATCCAGCCTCAGACCGGACTTCTGTTTGGTTTCCCCATGGCACTCGTAGCAGTGCTTTTCGAGGATCGGGCGAACGTCCTTCACGAAATCGACTGCGGCCCGGGCCGTTCCTGAAGTCAGGGCGGAGAGTGCGAAGAGGGTGAGAATTTTGCGTCTCAGCATGGCAGGCTATTGGTAGGGATTTCCTGCGTTGAAGAGCGACTGGATCTCCGCGTCGCTCATGGCGCGGCCAAGAATGAGCAACTCGTCGACGCGACCGCTCAGCTTGCGATCATTGGAGTCCCAGTTTCCGATTTGCGCCGGTCCGAAACGGGCGGGCAGGGCAGTCTGCTGGATGGATTGCTTGTCAAAGCGGCCGTTGAGATAGAAGCGAACCGTGCGCGCGTCTGAGTCGTAGACGACGGCGAGGTGAATCCATCGACCCTGTTCGGGAAGAACCGACGTCCGGGAATCTGGAAAGCCGTAACTATCGTCGGCGTCAGGAGGCAGGGTGTTTTCCCGCAAGGCGAGACGCATGGTCATATCGCGGTTGATCATCCAATGTACCTGGCCCGGATTCTTTCCCTCGTACCATCCGTCTGTGTGGTAGAGTGACTGATACGGCGCGCCTAACCGGTCGATTCTGACCCAAGTGGCGAGAGTGAAGCGCGGCCAGGTGCGACCGCCGCCGACGTCGAGTTTGAGTCGATCACCGACCTGGACAAACTCCGGTGCGCGGGAGCCTGGCCAGCGTCCTTGCACCGTATGGTACGTGCCGGGTTCGTGAGTAGTGGATTCGAAGTCGAGCAACGCGATGAGGGCAGGGTCCTCACGCAAGGTGGCGTTGAAGGCGTCGGAACGAGCCTGTTGACCCGAGAGCACACCCGCGCTGAGTCCCGCCATTTCCTCGGGGCGAATGAATGCCGCCGAACGCATTTCCCGCGCACTTCCCCCACCTGGTTGAAACGAGAAGGCCTCGCCGTCGCGGAGGTTTTGGCGTGAACCGTTGGAGGGAAGGGCGATGACCTCTCCATTAAAGACGTGGATTTCAGCCGTGCCTGTCCGTGGGACGTCGACGCCAAAATCGGTGCCGAGGTCGACAATTTTGCCAGTGGGAGTGATCACCGTAAAGCCCTTGGCGGCGGGGGGCACGTGGGCTGCGACTCTACCGTGTTGGAGGTGCAGGCGCTGATCTGATTCAAAGCGAAAAGAAGCGGGAGCCTCGACGACAATGCGGGCGCCGCGCTTCGTCATGAGCTCCACGGTTCCGGCCGCGAGTTCGAACTCCTCGGTGTGAATTGGTTTTCCCAAGGGTAGACCTGCAGCCCCGGCGTCATTGGCGACCGTGGNNGAACTGTACTGATCCAGCGAATCAATGTGTGCCGTGTGTGCGGACGTGCGAGCGTCTGTGGGCGTTGGAATGGGATAACGTCCTTCTCTGATGCAAACGACGCAGCGATTTCAGCGATGGCGGAATCTAGATTGACCATTTCGGCGAAAGCTTCGCGTGCCTTGGCATCAACGCGCAGGCGCTCGTCCAGCCAGGCCATTTCTTCGGCAGAGGCACTCTCGTCGAGATAATGGCAGACCACGTCGGCAAAAACGAACGGACCCTTCATGGGGATCCCTCCTGCTTGAGCTCACGACGAACACAATCGAGCAACTGGCGTCGGATACGGTGAAGCCATTGATAGAAACCAGCCACGGTACGGCCACTTTTTGCTGCGATCTCCAGAATGCGGGCTTCTGGTTGATAGGCCGCGAAGAGAAGGCTGCGTTGTTGTGGCTCCAGTTTGTCTGCGCAGCGTTCCAAAGCGGCGCGTTGTCGTGCAAGGTTGGCTTCGTCGCGCGCGGTTTCGGTCGCGAGCAGTTCCACGGTCTGCTCGCTCAACACAAGTCGGTCACGGCGTTTATCGCGCAGCCAGCTCAGGACTTTGTAACGGGCGACGCCGAAAGCCCACGCGCGGAAATCGGGCTCTTCGTTACATTCAGGAAATTTTTCCCACAGCGTGATCGCAGCTTCCTGCATCACATCGTCGGCATCGGCGCGGGACGGGAGAAGCCGGCGAATAAACGCGCGGATGGCGGGTTCATGGGTCGCGAACGCCCGCAAAAAACGCTGATGCTGCTCTTGCTCGACGGAAGGCATGTGGGGTTACCCTCCTACATTCCATCCCCGAGTTAGATTTTACGAAGAATCTTTAGAAAAGTGTAGCTCCGCGCTGGGAGCCCCTTCCTGTCTGTGGCGAGGTCTCTCGTGCTGACCCCTCAATTTTCCCTCTTTCAACCTCGGGTTGTCGCTTCTTGCTCCCGAGTAAGCCTTGCCCACACGCTTTCGAGCAGGCGAAGTTCTTGTTCATTCCCGCGCCAGCGGGCTCCACTGATTCCTGCCTGCAGGTCGGCGAGATAGTCGTGTGGCTGATTTTGCCATGCGTCGTCGGGCGATCCAACGCCCGTCAGCGGCATGCCGTTCAAAGTCAATCCAATGTAAGGCGAACTCTCTGCCACGGTCATTTTTCCACTGAGAATCTGATCATTAATCCATTTCCGCAGTTCGTGGCTAGTCATATGGGAAAAGTTGGGCCGTGGCTCTTCGCCACCGTGAGCTCGAGAGGGCAGTTCTTCCGCAGTACTGAGAGTTGTGGCGAACGCCGTATGGCCCTGGACACCCTGCCCGGTGGCCTCATTCCGAACCGATTCTGATCTGGCTGGGCGATACCCCGTTTGGAGTGAAGCGATGGAAGTCGTCGTTATTGCGTCGCCTCATAGCAATTTGATGACCAGATTTTTATTACGTAATTATCATATTATTTATGAGCTACTTGCGTCTTTATTCATGGTGCAGATCATCAACGGTGCGAAAAGGGGAATGTGCCGGTAAATTTTGCCTGATCTGGGTGGTGCTATGTAATTACAATTCTGTGGCAGGTGTGCGTATGGGCATCGCGCGTACTCATCACCGTCGCCATTAAAATACCGGAAAAGGATGAGGGAATCGGTGCAACCCGCCGCGCTCCGGTGGGTCCATCATGTGACTTTGCCACCCAATGCCCGGACATCGGGGCAGTGTTTGGACTGCCCTGGCCTATATCTGTCGTGCTCTCTTCGCTCTTCACCCTTTTGAACTCATGATTCCTCCAGACTCTTCCGACATGTCACGACGCAACTTTTTGAGGGCGGGGGGTGCGACGGTGGCGGCTTCAGTGGTATCTGGACCCGCGCAAGCTTTAGGNNTAACGCGACCGCGCCGATGCCCGCGGGAACCGTGGCCAAGGTTTCCCTGACTGTGAATGGTCGAGTGCGTGCGCTCGAGTTAGATAATCGCACGACGCTCCTCGATGCGTTGCGCGAGCACTTACAGCTGAGTGGAACGAAGAAGGGCTGTGACCACGGACAATGTGGTGCGTGTACGGTCATGGTCGAGGGACGAAGAATCAATTCCTGTCTTACGTTGGCGGTCATGCATGAGGGAGATCGGATCACGACCATCGAAGGCTTGGGGACGCCGGAGCATCTGCATCCCCTGCAAGCTGCGTTCGTCGCGTGCGATGGTTATCAATGCGGTTATTGCACGCCGGGGCAGATTTGTTCAGCGGTCGCGATGCTCAAGGAACTCAAGGAGGGGATTCCTAGTCACGTTACCCCATCGCTCATGGAGAAACCCGAACTGACCGCAGAGGAGATTCGCGAACGCATGAGTGGGAATATTTGTCGTTGTGGTGCGTACTCCAATATCGTCCAGGCCATTCGCGACGCAGCGGGGAGGTCAGCATGAAAGCATTTACCTACGAACGAGCCATGTCACCGGCAGCGGCAGCGGCGGCAGCCGCACGTCCCGGGGCCCGCTTGATCGCCGGCGGCACCAATCTGCTCGATCTGATGAAACTGGAGATCGAGACGCCTGTTCATCTGGTCGATGTGAATGGCTTGTCGCTCGACGCGATCGAAACACTGCCGGACGGAGGATTACGAATCGGGGCTCTAGTCCGGAATACGGATTTAGCTGCGGATGAGCGGGTGCGTCGCGACTACGGCGTCCTCGCACGCGCACTACTAGCCGGAGCTTCAGGGCAACTGCGCAATAAAGCGACCACCGCTGGCAATTTGCTGCAGCGGACCCGCTGTCCTTATTTTTACGATACAAATCTTCCTTGTAACAAACGTCAGCCGGGGAGTGGGTGTGGCGCCCAGGGCGGCGTGACGCGGCAGCTCGCGGTGATTGGTTCAAGCGAAGCGTGCCTAGCCACTCATCCGAGCGATATGGCGGTAGCGATGCGCCTGTTGGATGCCGTGGTAGAAACCGTTCGGCAGGACGGGGGGAATCGACGCATCCCGCTCGAACGGTTTTATCGAGCACCCGGAAGCACCCCGCATTTGGAAACTGTCCTAGAAAAAGGCGAGCTCATCACGGCTGTCCTATTACCAAAGCCTACTGGGGGCATTCATCTCTACCACAAAGTCCGCGACCGTGCGTCCTATGCATTCGCGCTTGTATCCGTTGGCCTGATTCTCCAACCCGATGGAACGGGACGGGTGGCGGTCGGCGGAGTGGCACATAAACCATGGAGAGTTGAGGCTGCCGACATGGCCTTGCCGCGGGGTGCAAAGGCGGTGGCTCAAGCACTTTTCGCTGGCGCAAAACCTACGCCTGACAATGCCTTTAAACTGCTGCTCGTAGAGCGAACCCTGGCGGCGGCGTTGCGACAGGCGAAAGGAGGCCAATCATGAAGTTCGATACTCCTGCCACGACCAATCCTATCGACCAACTTGTCGTCGTGGGGAAAGCAACGGACCGCATTGACGGTCCGCTCAAAACGACTGGTACGGCGCCGTACGCCTATGAACAGCATGATGCCGCCTCTCGCATTGCGTACGGGTTTGTCGTGGGCGCGGGCATTGCCAAAGGGCGGATTACCGCCATGGATACGGCCGAAGCGGCGTCTGCACCGGGTGTCTTGCTGATTGTAACAGCTAAAACGGCGGGCAAGCTGACGAAAGGAGACTTCAATACCGCTCGTTTGCTGGGCGGTCCTGAAATCCAGCATTATCATCAGGCTATCGCCCTTGTGGTGGCAGAGACATTTGAGCAGGCGCGAGCGGCGGCTCATCTCATTCGCGTCGACTACCAACGCACGGATGGAGCTTATGATTTGGAAAAAGCCAAGGACTCAGCGATCGTCCCGGAACCCGGGTTTGGTGGGCTTGCTGACACCGCGGTGGGGAATTTCGATCGCGCTTTTGCTGACGCTCCCGTGAAGTTAGACGAAACCTACACCACTCCAGATCAATCCCATGCCATGATGGAGCCTCACGCATCCCTGGCCGTTTGGGAAGGAAAGCAACTGACCTTGTGGACCTCCAACCAAATGATTGCCTGGGGAGTAGGCGATGTGGCTAAAACGCTCGGCATTTCCCCAAAAAATGTTCGTTTGATTTCGCCGTATATCGGAGGTGGTTTTGGGGGTAAGCTTTTCGTCAGGGCGGATGCTCTATTAGCTGCGTTGGGGGCTAAAGCGGCCAAGCGTCCCGTCAAAGTCGCGCTGCAGCGCCCCTTGATTATCAACAATACCACCCATCGCCCCGCCACCCTGCAGCGTATTCGAATTGGCGCTACTCGGGATGGTAAGATCACTGCCATAGGCCACGATGGTTGGTCGGGCGACTTGCCCGGAGGTGGACCGGAGACCTCCGTGAGCCAAACGAGGTTGCTTTACGCGGGTCCTAATCGGGTAACCACGACTCGTCTCGCGGTACTGGATCTGCCCGAAGGCAATGCCATGCGTGCTCCGGGCGAGGCGCCCGGGATGATGGCCTTGGAGGTTGCCATGGATGAGATGGCGGAAAAACTTGGGTTAGATCCGATAGAATTCCGCATCCTCAATGACACGCAGGTTGACCCCGAAAAGCCCGAACGGCCTTTTTCTCAACGCCAGTTGACGAAGTGTTTCCGCAGAGGCGCTGAGCAGTTCGGATGGAAGCAACGTCGAGCCGAACCCGGTCAAGTACGCGACGGTCGCTGGCTGATAGGATTGGGGGTGGCGGCTGCTTTCCGAAACAACCTGGTGATGAAGTCAGCGGCGCGCGTGAAGCTTAACAATCGTGGGGTTGTCACCGTCGAAACCGACATGACGGATATCGGAACTGGGACCTATACGATTATCGCGCAAACGGCCGCAGAGATGATGGGAGTTTCCCTAAACAAGGTTATCGTTAGGTTGGGGGATTCTCACTTTCCTGTTTCCTCGGGCTCGGGAGGACAGTGGGGCGGCAACAGCTCAACAGCGGGCGTCTATGCTGCCTGTATGAAGCTTCGAGAAACCGTAGTGAAAACGTTAGGACTGCAAGCCGATGCGGTTTTCTCCGATGGCCAAGTAAGTTCTGGAGGAAAGCAGGTGAGTCTGTCACAGGCAGCTAGCCAGGGTGAACTCGTNNGAAGTAGCGGTGGACGCGGCCACCGGAGAAGTCCGTGTGCGGCGGATGCTCGCAGTCTGCGCGGCCGGACGTATTCTCAATCCCAAGGCGGCTCGTAGCCAAGTCATTGGAGCTATGACCATGGGGGTGGGGGCGGCTTTGATGGAGGACCTCGCAGTGGACAAACGGCATGGCTTGTTCATCAACCATGATCTTGCCGGTTATGAGGTGCCCGTGCATGCCGACATTCCTCACCAAGAAGTGGTTTTTCTCGAGGAGGCCGATGCTATTTCCTCGCCGATGAAGGCAAAGGGTGTCGGTGAACTGGGGATTTGCGGCGTCGGTGCCGCCGTCGCCAATGCCATTTACAATGCGACCGGAGTCAGGGTTCGCCATTATCCGATCACCCTTAATAAGTTAATCGAGCACTTGCCCCCTGTATAATCTAGAGCCGATGATAGGGAAGAGACGATTGGCTTTCATAACGGCGGCGTGACAGGTGCCGTGGAGCAAACGTGCAGTCGCGTGCGAGGATGTCCGTGAGATTAGGTGTTTGTTAGTCTTTACCGATCGGAGCGGGCTGATCGGGTGCGTTTCATCATGGAGAACGAGAGAGAACAATGTTTTGAACGGAGGTGAAAACGCTATGGTTTAAGAAAAGAGTTGTCATATGTAGGGTCTCGGTGGTTCTGATCGTGTACCCCACGGATGGAAAGCTTCTGGCTGGAACGTTTTTCTAGAGCGGAATGCTTACTTCCTCAAAACCCCATGGCATACCTCTTTTTTTGGCACCGTCGACCGGCGGTGTTTGTTTCTGTTTTGGCATCTTTAGCCGCCGTAGTGGCTACGGGTGCGGATCAGTCGACATCGCGCGGTCCCGTTTCACCGTTTGCAGCCGACCCGAGCAAGCGGAGTGTGCCACGGGATGAAATTGATCCAGACGTCGTCCGACTAAACGTTTTTCAGGTGGATACCTCTGGCGATGATGCCTACCGCGCCGCGAACACCACGGCGGGAACACGCTACAATACCGCTCTCAAAGATCTTCCGATGCAGGTGGATGTAATGACGGAGGCCTTCATCCGAGATATCGGTGCATCCGACTACCGCGAGGCGCTCGAGTATATTTCGGGAGTGCAATTGGACCAAGGGAACGCGGGTCGAGACAACCCTTCCAACGAAACGATTCTCATTCGCGGTTATGGAGGGTCTCCCCTGAAAAATGGCTTTCGGCGGCGCCTCCCTGCGGACTCGGTGATGATGAGTCGTATCGACGTGCTGAAAGGTTCGGCAGGCCCTCTGTACCCGGCAGGTGCTGATGGAGGTGCGGTGAGTTTTTCTAGCCCACGACCCACGGCTAAACCGACTTATCGGTTCATGCAGCGTATAGGGACTGAGAATNNACCGAAGCACGGTATCTCGGGCCACTCTGGGCGGGTGGTCGTGCCGGGTTGGCTTTGCCGACCGCTTACGAGTACGCCGAGTCCGAGCGGCAATATTACTGGACGGAGCGTTTTGTGATCAATCCATCGATCACGATCCGGATCACTCCGAAGACGACCTTACTTCTCGATTATGAGCGGCACCAGAACGACCACTCCAATACGCGGGACGTTTGGATAACGGACAATGGTCGCGCGCCGAATGGTGACTTCTACGGTATCTTCTACGAGGGGCGAAACACCGGAACGAACCGGGTTCTGGCTACGCCCGATCAACGGTTGTTCAGTTTTCAAGGACCGGATATTTATCGTAAACAGCGCGCGCATGCAACGGTGGTTCGGTTGGATCATGCCTTCACGGACGATCTTCAAGCCTGGATTGGATACAGTTCGCAGGATTACCACGTCAGCGAACGTACCTGGAACATCGCTTTGCGGAACTGGAATGCGAATGAGATTCCGCTGAAGGTTCGCACTGATCCACGCTTCCAGGCGCTCATGCGCCCCGCGTTTGCCGGGCAGACGCCGCAGGTGATGGACATTCGTCCTAATAATGAAACGCCCGATAGCGTGGGACGTTTCCCCAACATCAAGTCCGAGATCTATTACTCGTTCTCCACCGGACCGGTGAAACACACCGTGATTGGCGGGATTGAGTACGGTGATCTCAAGATTCTCAATACGAGCACGCGCTATTTTTACTACGGCAACAGCAGTCAGCCGACGAATCCCGCGACCATCGCGTGGGAAAATTTGCCGGTGGATGTGATACTCAGTCGCTTCCGAAGCCCGTTGGACTTCACCACGGTGCAGCGCTGGAACGAGAGTGTCATCAGTCAATACCCGCAGGGCTACACCAATGGGATTGGTTTGCCCTCCGCTGTCTCGACTAGTTATTTCTACGATCGGAACATCTACGCCAATCTCCAGAGCCAGTACTTCAACGGCAAGCTGCAGACCATCATCGGTGGCACCTGGCAGCGAAGCGACCGGCAGACGCGTGTCTTTGATGCTGAAGGGCGTTTTCTCTGGGCTTCTCCAGCCCCTGCGGGAGCTCCTGCCGGTGTGTTGACAGGTATTATGCGGCCTGAGCCTGTTCGTGCCTTGGCGCCGAGTGTCACGGCGATTTGGTTGCCCAACTCCAGCATTCGATTCTACGGGAATGCGATGAGCTCCACAAATCCAGGCAATGCCTACAGCTCTTACGATGGAGCAGGGAAGCCCATGGATGCGCCGATCATTACCAATGGTGAGCTGGGATTCCGCGCTGAGTTTTGGAAGGATCGCATTCTTTTCAATTTTGCTTACTTCCGTGCCACCCGCGAAGGACTGCCACGCAACATTCCCATCGCCTTCCAGAATGCAGTGATCAATCCCACTTCAGGAGCCGAGTACACCTCCGGTTTCGGCGCGAATGTCGCGACAGATGACGAAGCCAAAGGCTATGAGGTCAAAGTCGACTTCGTTGTTAATCCCTCGCTTCGCTTCAATCTGAGCATGACGGAAAATAAACTACAGATCACGAAGATCGACCCGTTCCTGGCTCCGGCTCACCCTAATCCATCTTTCCTTGCGGCGCAGCTGGCTTTCCTTGCGACCGGACGCGACGCCAATAGCTATATCGGCACGAATCCAGATGATCGTTCTATTCACACGGCAACAGGCTTTGTGCGATACGAAGTGAAAACAGGACGTTTGCGGGGACTTTGGGGCTTCTTCGGTGCAAAATATCTAGGCCACCGGGAAAGCGAGACCGTGACGCTCAACACGGCTAATGATACGATTAGTGTTTCACCGAACTACGTACCGTCTCACTACCTCTTTGATTTCAACGCAGGCTATCGTCATCGGGTAGGACGATATGGCCTCGAGTATCAGCTAAACATTGCCAACCTGCTGGACGACCACAAATATTACGGTGGAGGTTGGCAATCGCCACGAACGATCCGGGTCTCAGCGGCGATCAACTTCTAATTCCGGAGCCTGTGGTTACAGCTCCCATTGGTCGGACGACCGCTGCTTCTTGATACGCGGTCGTCTAAACGCACCGAGGGCTTCGGCGGCGCGTTGAGCGAAGGGTGTGGGGAGATGGACATTCGCGTGCGAAAGCGGGTTGTGCCGCCACTCGGTCGGCGTTTGGCCCGTGTACTTTTTGAAGGCTCGATAGAACTCGCTGAAGCCAGCGAAACCGCACCGATCCGCAACTTCCTTCATGCTGGTATCCCCTTGGGTGAGCAAGCGGCAGGCTTCGTCCATCGTGGCTCGCATGAATACCTTCTTGGGGGTTTCACCGCGACCTTTCAGGAAAAGGCGGCGCAGATGACCCGGTGAGACGTGCAAGGCTTGGGCTACCCGGTTGACGTTTACGCCTTCGGCGAAGTTTTGACGATGCCACTGAACGGCCTGCTGGATCTTTTCGGTTCCGGCATCGAATGACACCAGAGGGCTCACTTCATGGTCACGCTCCAGGAAGAGAATACAGAGCTGGAGCATGGCGGTTTCAAAATGAACCTCGCTGGATATTAGCGGCGACCGGTAATGCGGCTGAAGTTTGCGGTAGAGCGATGCCAAGAGCTGCTTGTCTTTTTTATCGATCTGAATTGAGAGGATGCGGTTCGCGGGGAGTGCGCTTTCGAGCTGACGATGAATCGAGGCAAAGTGAAAAACGAAGATGCGGGCGCGGTCGTTGGGTGGCGTAAACCAGGCATGACCTGATTCAGGGGGCAGCAGCCAAAGCCGCGAAGGCTGGAAAGGACCCGCTGTTCGTTCTGGAAACACGGGACGCATCGTTCCTTCAACGACTGCAAAGAACTCCCAATTGCCGCGTTTGAGCCCCATTGGGTGGTAGGTTTGGCCTAACCGGTANNTAGCGGGATGGGAAATAGGCGATCGAAATTCACTCAGGGAGAGTATGGGTGTTTGTGGGTGTAACTCATCTTTAGGTCCTGTGAATCAATATTTTGAGCGTTGGGTTATTGATCACCCCGTGATTTCCGACGGATTTAGTGAGTGGAGATCCAAGGAATCCGCTTAGGAGCGATTTAGCCATGAGGAGGTGCGTTTTGGCCATGTCATCCGTATCGCGGCGGGCGCTTCATTCAAACTCATTCTTGCCCAGTTACCCCATCGTTGGCTGCACCAGTAAACCCTCGACTTCAGGCATTCCTATGTCCCTTTCGGATCGCTCTTCACATCCTCCGCAACGTTCCGCTATCTCTGTCCACCGTTTTAGCCGAGTGGGTATGCTCGGTTTGCTCATCGGAGGCTGGATGGCATATGACGTTGGACACTTGTATGGTGCCGAAGCGGACGAGAGTATCACGCTCAACCCGTTCAACGTAAGCGCTCGCAAGGAGATGGGCTATCGCGCTTCCAATTCAGTGACCGGATCCAAGGTGGAAACGCCCATCATGGAGATGCCGATGGCGATCCAAGCCTTCACGGAAGACTTTATTCAGGATGTGCATGCGGCCGACATCTATGAGATTGTTCGCTTCTCTCCGGGCGTGACGTCACAGGATAATGGATTCACCAGCGGAAATAGCCAGCTATCGATCCGCGGATTCAGCACGGGATCCAATCCGCTGCGCAATGGCACGGCGGGTCCGCAGAACATTGATCCTGCGAACATCCAGCGTGTCGAAGTGGTAAAAGGTCCGGCGTCGTTTCTGTATGGCGTGCTAGCTCCAGGCGGTCTCGTGAATATCATCACGAAGCGTCCANNCACTGAACTACGCGCGCGGCAGTTTTACTCAGGAAATTGGTACAGATCAGTATCATCGAACCACTCTGGATGTCACGGGGCCGGTCGCGCATGGCGTCTCGTATCGTTTGGTCGGCATGTACCAGAACGACATTGAGTACTGGAATCCCTATTCTGCAGTGAGCACGGATGTCGCTGCTTCCGTGAGCTGGCGTGCCAGTCCGATCCTCGAATTTACCGTAGACTACGAGCGCTACACCAAGGAGGAGGATGGCCCCCTGAGTTTGTTGCCGACGCGCTCTGTGGGCGGGATCTTCCAGAACTTCCATCCGCTGCCGAATGATTTCAACTACACGCTGAGCAGCGATTTTCGCGATACCTTACAGGATAACATCGGCCTCGAGGCTAACCTCAAGCTGGGTGATCATTGGGCGGTGCGCGGCAATTTCGGTTACAACCATATTGATGCGCAGTTTCGTGCTACGGGAGGCGGAGGCGTTCCAGGGAACCCAGCGGTGATTCCTGCCACGCCAGAGTTTCCGGCCATACCGCTTGAGTATGCTTTCAATCGCCGGTACAACCATACGGGCCGCACTCACCGAGACCGGTCTTATCAAGTAGATGCGGTGGGCAAGTATCGCCTCGGCGATTTCGGCTCTTTGCGGATCTTGGCCGGATATCAGTTCATTAAGAACTACCTTCGCACCACAAACCGCCAGGTAGATGCTTCGCGTCAGCCACGTCCTTGGGATTTACGTAATCCGGCGACGTGGATTCGCGTCAATCCCTTCACCGAAGCCGACTATCTATGGATCGGTGACGTGGTGAACAAAGGGAACTCCGAAGCATACTATGGTGGACTTACCGTGGGGCTCTTCGAAGAACGTCTGATTGTCCTCGGTGGGATGCGAAACACAACGACCGAGTTCCTATCGATGAATGAGCTAACCAAGACGCCGGTGGGACCCAAGTTCTTCGCGGGAGAGAACTCTCCGCAAATCGGTGCTCTCTTCAAACTTGTGGAGGGCATCAATGTGTACGCTGCCTACTCGGAGTCATTTGTGCCGAACAACTTTCTCCTGCGACTTGATCATATTCCCGTCAAGCAGGCTGTACCCACGCTAGGCAAAGGGGTTGAGGCCGGATTTAAGACCGAGCTCTTTGACAAACGCTTCTCCTCCACCGCTTCCGTGTTCGAGATCGAGAACACCAACATCATCCAAACGTTCGTTTCTAATGGGCTGCAATCGGACTTTCAGAGTGGCGTGACCAAGAGCCGTGGCGTGGAGTTCGATTTTAATTTTTCACCCCAGCCGAATCTCCAGATCTATGCGTCCTACGCGTACACCGATGCCTACATCGCGGAAAATCCGGCTAACCCTTCGTTCGTCGGACGCGTCCAACCGGGCGCGGCTAAAAATACGGTGAACATTTGGTCCCGCTATGACTTTCTCGAGACCACACTCAAAGGCTGGTACGTGCCGGGAGGTGCGACGTGGGCGGATAAACGGCTGGCTGACCTCCGGAATCCAGATTTTTGGCTTAACCCTTATACCGTGGTCTCTCTCAACCTGGGACGTCGTTTCAAGGTGAATGAACTCAACTGCTATGCAGAGCTCTCAGCGAAGAACCTCCTGGACGAGACGTACAACGCCGGAATCAATTCTCGCAGCCGGCCGCGTGTAGTCATGCTTTCGGGCGCTGTTGAATTTTAGGCGAAAAGGCGGGCCGAATTCGTTCTTACCGTGAACGTCTTTTGACCGCGCTCGGACAATCGTTCGCCAAGACCGATATGGATATTTTTCCGTTCGGCGGCGAACGAACTGGCGTTGGTTGCGTTCCCGATAGAGGCGAGTCAGCTGCTGTTCCCGAGGGAGACGAGCAAAGTCCCGCTCACGAGAAGAAAGCCTCTTCTTTGGTTCGGGATCGCACCAGAGGAACAGGGGGATGCATGCGCGTAATCGGCCTGGGCGCGGCGACTTTCCCCACGATAGGCTGTGGCGTTGTAGTCGATGCGGACGGCGAGTGGTAAGAGTCGGTCTGTCCCCCTAGCAGTTGATCGAGTTGACACACCGCTTCGTTGAGACGGGAGGTCTGCGCGCTGAGCTCTTCGGACGCGCTGGCTGATTCCTCGGCGACCGCCGCATTGCTTTGAGTGACCTTGTCCATTTGCGTCACGGCGGTGTTCAGTTGGGCCAGCGATTCGGCTTGTTGGGTTGAAGCGGTGGCAATTTCATTCACGAGCGTATCCACCTCGAGAACACGAGAAGTAATTTCTCCCAGACGAGTCGCAACACGGTTACTCACCGTCGCTCCAGCTCGACTCTTTTGGACGCAATCTTCGATCGTTTTAGTGATTTCCCGTGCGGCGACAGCACTGCGTTGAGCCAGGGTACGAACTTCATCAGCGACCACCGCGAAACCGGCTCCTGCTTCCCCAGCACGCGCTGCTTCCACGGCGGCGTTGAGCGCGAGGATGTTGGTTTGGAAGGCGATCTCGTCGATGGTTTTGGTGATCGCTGCGATATCGCTGCTGGCGGAAGCGATTGCTTCGACTGCTTCTACCATCTGCTTCATTTCCGTCGAGCCGTGGCCTGCGGCGGCACGAGTTTGTTGGGTGACGCCACGAGCGGTGTTCGCATGTTCGGCGTTACGCTTGGTCATGCTGGAAATTTCTTCCAGTGACGCGCTGGTTTGTTCGAGCGAGGCTGCTTGGCTCGCAGCGCCATCAGCGAGACCGTGGGCTGACGTGCTGATCTGACGGGCTGCAGCGGAGGTCTCATCAGCGTTCACTCGAAGAGCTCCGGAGATCTTTTTGAGAGTCCGTGTCAGCTTCATGCCCACCAGCCAAGTCAGTCCGGCTCCCACCCCAAGGCCGAAGATAGTCACAGCGAAGTTAATGCGGGTCGCGCGACGTTGAGTTGCGAGGGCCGCACCGCGCATGACATCGGCATCTTGGTCCAACTGTTCTGTGAGCACGTTCAGGCACTCACGAGCTTGGGCGAACTGGCGAGCGGATCTCTCCTGGATCGGATAGGTGATCGTTCCATCTGCACCCGCTTGGCGCGCTTTCACCAGTTCGCGAGACGAGGCGATCCACGGAGTGATCAGACGATCGTACGTGGCTACCTGCTCAGCTCCCCCTTCAGGAAGAAAGCCGATATCTTTTAATTTTTGCCAGCGATCCGAGCTTTGTTTGATGTTATCCTCGTGGTCCTTTAGCTGCTGCTCGAACGCTTTGCTCGATGGATCTGTAAACACGCTCGTACGTTCGGCGATGAGCGCTTGATGAAGATCGCGGTCAATCTCCAACAATAAACTGATAGCGGGGAGATTGATCTCCGTCGCTT